>NZ_CP022754.1:880000-1217500 GCF_002257605.1 Parabacteroides sp. CT06
GATATTAACGTGACTCCTGTGAACTCTCGAGGTAAACTCGCTAAGCGTATTAAGAAGATGCAGCAATTCGTCGTGACTTTCAAGATAGCGAAGAACATTACCGCTCCTGTCGGCGAAAAGATGGTATATGTACGGATCATGAAACCGGATGACGATATATTGGTGAAAAGCCGTGCGGATGTATTCGCTTTTGAAGGAAAGGAAATCAATTATTCTATGAAGAAAATGATAGAATATGAAGGTGAGGAGGTGGCAGTGACCATGTATTGGAATATCGAGGAATTCTTATCTCCGGGTACTTACCGTGTGGATATTTTCTCTGACGGTAATTTGATCGGACAGAAGAGATTTACCTTGGATGATTAACTATGAAATTATCTCCCGACTTTGAGAAGTTCCTAAGTTTTATTCCGGAGATTCTGTCTCGAGATGAATCTTTCCTAAAGGATTTGGAAAGTTGTACTCGAGGTGTGACAATCCGGAAAGGGGATTATTTGATTCGTACGGGCGAGTTGTGCCAAGATGCCTATTTTATTAATAAAGGGCTTTTTATCAATCAATATATTAATGAGAATGGGAATGAATGCGTAACCGGTTTCTCCTCGGATAGTATGTACCCTTTTGTTTCTACAATAGGTTATTTTACACAAGTCCCTTCCGAGTTTGAGGTGAAAGCTATCGAGGATGGTGAATTGCTCTGTTTTTCCCGGACGGATATCGAACGTTTGTCGTTGGGATATCCAGCTTTCGCTACCTGTTATCAGAATGTGATGCTGATGATTATTTCCAAGCTCTATTCAATGTTCGCTGTCCGTCAAACCTGTAAGGCGGAAGAATTCCTGAAATATCTTTATACGAACCACCAATGGATCGTAAGCCGGGTCCCTGATAAATATATAGCTCAATATATGGGGGTTAGTGATTCTTGGTATTGTAAGTTGAAGAAACGTATCCTTTATTGAATTAGTTCAATTTTATATTCGCTTTAAACCTATACTTTTGTGCGGGTTTTTATATTTTTGTCACATAGGGAATATGATGGCATTATATAGGTAGGTTAAAACGATATAAAGATGAAACGAACTATCTTACTATTAACATTTGTAGTCACGGTGAGCTGTATGCACGCTCAGCGAATGTTGACATTGGAAGAGTGCCGGAATCTGGCGATCCAGAACAATAAGGAGCTACAAATCTCTGGCGAAAAGATCAAGATGGCGGATAACGAGAAGAAAGCCGCTTTTACCAAGTATTTTCCTCAATTATCGGCAAACGGTGCCTATATGTGGAACCAGAAGGATATAAACTTACTGGACATGGGCGCTTTGTCCTCATCCTTGAGCTCTTCTTTAGGTGGCTTGGCCCAATTACCGATGATCCAACATTTGATGAGTGGGGTGAACGATATGCAACATTTGGATGTGCAGAATATCTGGGTGGGTAATGTATCGTTGGTACAGCCTGTATTCATGGGTGGGAAGATCGTTAATTATAACCAAATCACTAAGTTTGCCAAGCAATTAGCGGAGTCAATGAATAATTTACAGTTGCAGGACTTGATTTATAAGACTGACGAAACCTATTGGCAGGTCATATCTTTGGTGAATAAGAAGAAATTGGCGGACGCTTATGTGGATTTGCTCCGTAAGATGGATAGTGATGTGACCGCTATGATCTATGAGGGAGTCGCTACCGAGGCCGATGGTCTTTCTGTCAAGGTGAAACTGAATGAGGCGGAGATGGCTCAGACTAAGGTTGAGAATGGTCTGGCTTTAACCCGAATGCTTTTAGCGCAAATTTGTGGTCTGTCTTTAGAGGAGGATTTATCGCTTGCAGACGAGAAGCTGGATAATTTTCCGGTAGAGACAACACAAGCCTCGGCCGATCTGAATGAGGCTTTCATGAATCGTAATGAACTGAGAAGTTTGGATCTGGCAACGAAAATCTATAAGCGAAAAGAACGTATTGCTTTGGCAGAGATGTTGCCTAATGTCGCTTTAGCGGCGAATTACTTCGTCACGAATCCGAATGTTTTTAATGGTTTTAAAAATGATTTCGCCGGTATGTTTAATGTCGGAGTTATGGTAAAGGTACCCTTGTCCGGTTGGTGGGAAGGCACTTATAGGCGTAACTCGGCGAAAGCGGAAACGCGCATAAAAACACTGGAATGGCAGGATGCTCGTGAAAAGATCGAGTTGCAGGTAAATCAATCCGTTTATAAAGTGAATGAAGCGGGCAAAAAGTTGATCGCTTCTTCCCGTAATATGGAAAATGCGGAAGAGAATTTGCGGCGTGCGAATTTCGGTTTTGAGGAAGGGGTTATCCCGGCTTTGAACTTAATGGAGGCGCAGACAGCATGGGTTTCTGCTCGCTCTAGTTTGATTGATGCTCAAATCGAGGTGAAATTAACAGAAGTTTATCTAAGCAAGGCTTTGGGTAAACTGTCCGCAAATGAATAAGAGTAATAACAAATAAAAATATACACAGAGATGAACGAGAACAAGAAGTTTTCTATCAGTAACATGATGTTAGCTTTTATCACGGTATTGGTCGTGATCGGATTGGTAGCCTTGGCGGGTTTCTTCCTGCTTACACCGCCTGACGATATTATAATGGGGCAGGCCGAGGCCACCCAAGTTCGTATCTCCGGTAAGGTTCCCGGACGTATCGCTTCTTATCGTTTTGGCGAAGGCGATCAGGTAAAAGCCGGAGATACTTTGGTCTTTTTAGATACGCCCGAGGTTATGGCGAAGCTGAAACAAGCGGAGGCGGCTCGTGCGGCAGCGGAGGCGCAGAACGCTAAAGCGATTAAAGGAGCCCGTGAACAGGAAATTACGGCCGCTTATGAGATGTGGCAAAAGGCGCAAGCCGGATTAACTATCGCTAAGAAATCTTTCGATCGTATTCAGAATTTATACGAGAAAGGGGTGATGTCCGCTCAAAAAAGAGACGAGGTGGAGGCTAATTATAACGCTATGGTAGCGACAGAGAAGGCTGCCCGTTCTCAATATGAGATGGCAAAAGAAGGTGCCCGTGAGGAAGATAAGGCTGCCGCTGCCGCTATGGTCCAACGTGCGGAAGGTGCTATCGCCGAAGTGGAGTCGTATGTGGGCGAGAGCGCTTTGGTGGCTCCGATTGACGGGGAGGTTTCAGAACGGTTCCCGGAAGTCGGCGAGTTGGTTGGTACAGGTGCTCCGATCATGAATATCTCTGATTTAAATGATGTATGGGTAACTTTCAGTATTCGTGAGGATCTGTTGAAAGATATCAAGATTGGCTCGGAAGTAAATGCTTTTATCCCGGCGTTGGGGGACCTACCGGTGAAGTTGAAAGTCTATTATATGAAGGATATGGGCTCGTATGCCGCATGGAAAGCGACAAAGACGAATGGACAATATGACTCGAAGACTTTCGAGGTGCGTGCCCGTCCGTTGGAGAAAGTCGCTGATCTTCGTCCGGGAATGTCCGTGATCTTAAAGAAAAAAGGGAAAGAGATCGTATGACCTATAAAGAAAGTTTGCATAGAATCTGGCTTATCGCGAAGCGTGAGGTGCATCGGCTGGTGGCTCAACCGATTTACTTCTTTTGTATGCTGATCGCTCCGGCTATCTGTGTCATTTTCTTTGTATCGTTGATGCATGAGGGATTGCCGACCGATCTGCCGATAGCAGTGGTGGATATGGATAACTCTGCTACTTCACGCAATTTGATTCGCCAGTTGGATGCCTTTGAGCAGACAGAGGTGTATATGAAAACCATGTCGTTTACCGAGGCTCGTCAGGAAATGCAGAAAGGGAATGTATATGGAATTTTTTACATTCCATCCGGTTTCGCCGTGGACGCCACATCTGGAAAGCAGCCCCGGTTGTCTTTCTATACGAATGGTACCTATTTGATCGCCGCTTCCTTGCTGTTTCGGGATATGAAAACGATGTCGGTATTGGCGGGGGCCGCTGTGGGTTTACAGACCGGACAAGCTAAAGGATATACCGAAGCGCAGATCATGGGACAGCTACAACCGATCGTGATCGATACGCATCCGATCGGCAATCCGTGGTTGAATTATTCAGTATATTTGAATAATACGGTTTTGCCGGGTGTCATCCAGTTAATGGTATTTCTAGTGACGGTATTCAGCATTGGTACAGAAATTAAATATTCTACATCCCGTAAATGGTTGGATATGGGAGGGAATTCCATCGCAGTTAGTTTGTTGGGAAAGTTATTGCCGCAGACGGCTATTTTTACGGTCGTAGGCTTTATGTATTGTGCGGTGTTGTATGGAATTAATTCTTTCCCGTTAAATAGCGGTTGGTTTCCGATGCTTTTGGCGATGTTTTTGCTGATTATATCCTCTCAGGCGGTAGGCGTATTTATGATCGGCGTATTACCGACTCCCCGTTTAGGTCTTAGCTTCGCCAGCCTGTTCGGAATGATCTCGTTCTCCATTGTCGGATTCTCGTTTCCGGTACAAGGTATGGACCCTACGTTGCAAGCGTTGGCTCGTTTGTTCCCTTTGCGGCATTATTTCTTGATTTATGTCGATCAAGCCTTGAACGGGCGGGCGCTATTCTATACGTTGGGCGAGTACGCTTGGTTGTTGGGATTCTTGATCCTGCCCTTCCTTATCGGGCGGAACTTGAAGAGAGCGTTGTTGGATTTCAAATATCTACCGTAAAAACTGTATGTGATGAAAAGAGAACATCGTTTACGATATATCATAAAGGAAGGTCTTCTGGATACGTTTTATATTTGGAAAGATGAATTGAGAAACGTGTTTAAGGATGCGGGGGTCATGATCTTCTTTTTCTTGGTGCCTTTCGTATATCCGCTGCTTTATTCATTTATATATAATAACGAGGTAGTACACGAGGCGAAGATGGTGGTGGTAGACCAAAGTGATTCCTATTTGAGTCGTGAGTTTACCAGACGGGTTAACGCCACGCCGGATGTGGAAGTAGTGGGTGTTTGTCCGGATATGGCGGAAGCCAAGAAGATGTTAGATGAGAAGAAGGCCTATGGAATTTTGCTCTTTCCCCCGGATTATAGTAAGGACCTGCATGAAGGGCGACAGACAACCGTCTCGTTGTATTGCGATATGAGTGCCTTATTGTTTTATAAGGCTTTCCTTTTGGCGGCGACAGAGGTATCGTTGGATATGGGTAAGGAACTTCGGATGCATAATAATCCGTCGTCTACGGATAAGATGGACCAGATCACGGTAGACCCGATCCCGTATGAATCGGTAGCGTTGTTTAATTCCCAGAATGGTTTTGCCAGTTTTTTGGTACCGGCTATCTTGATCTTGGTATTGCAACAGACCTTGATATTGGGCATCGGAATGTTGGGAGGAACGGCACGGGAAAAGAATCGTTTCCATAGTTTGGTACCTATTTGCAGGCATTTTAACGGGACTTTGCGTATCGTGTTCGGCAAGTCGCTGACTTATCTTTTGCTGTATGTGGTGGTTTGCATCTGGGTATTGGCTATTGTCCCTAAGTTATTCTCCTTACCTCAGGTTGGTGAGCCACTGACTATTTTGTTGTTTTTACTGCCTTACCTGTTTGCCTGTATTTTTATGTCTATGACGTTATCGGGATTTATGACGAGTCGCGAATCGCCTATGTTGGTGTTCGTTTTCACGTCTGTCATCTTGTTATTTATCTCGGGTGTCTCTTGGCCGGAGGCGGCTATTCCTCCGTTTTGGAAAGTGGTGGGTTATTTGTTTCCTTCTACTCCGGGTATCCAGGGATTTATCCGTATCAATACGGCTGGCGCTTCCTTGCATGAGGTGGCGCATGAATATCGGGTATTATGGATTCAGGCAGGTGTATATTTCATCTTGTCTTGTATCATTTACCGTTATCAGATCATACGTAGCCGCAAGATGATTATAAAGCAATATCGGTATATGAAGATGCGACGGATGTTGCGAGAAAGAGAATAATCCCTCGTTTAGGTCTACCCTAATCGCTCATTTAGGGTGTCCCTAAACGGGGGATTAGGGTGAGGGTAAATGTGTGATTAGATTTTAACTTTCGGTTTATACATATCCTCAGCGGTCAGGCCACATTCTTTCATCATGCGGATACTGTAAGACAGATCGCTGACGTTTGGTGTCACGTTGTTACTTCCAAACGTGAATTTAACGCCGGCGGCTTTCGCCTTCATAATGATCGCTTTATTTGGAATATTGTATAGTTCGTTGATCTCTAAAGCTTTTCCGCTTTTTGCCAATGCCTCGACGAAACGGTTCATGCGGGCCTCCGTCCAGAATTCGTCAAAACGCTTATCCATCGGAGATGGCAAGAAACAAGGATTTACATAGATATCTACCGGCTCTTCCAATACGGAGCAGATACGATCTACGATCATGTCCATATATTGCTCCTCATTCTCGATCCAAGTCTCTTCCGGAATCCATAGGCGGGTACGGCGACCTTTATTGTCCTTGAACGTCAAAGCGTCCGTAAACACATAGTCGAATTCTTTAAGAGTCTCGGGAGAGAATGTGGTTATCCATTCGCGTCCTTCCGCTTGCATGCCAAGGATGAAAGGCTGTGAGCGCATCTCATTTAGGTAATCCATGACTTGTTGGTCGTTCGTGATTGGGAAACCGATGCCGCAGTTCGGTGCGATCGTATAATTGATACCGGTCTTGCGGGATTGCTTAGCGGCAACTTCCTTGGTTAAGCCACCTTTTAAGTGCACGTGATAATCTAATACCGGGAAATCCGATTGATGTAATTTAATGATCTCGTCATTTTGCTCATCGTTAGCTTCCGCCAATTGTGCGTTGATATCGATCGTGGATTCATCAATTACGTTCACGGTGATGTTCTTGATCTGGATCTCACCGCTACCATCACTCTCTATGGCAAATGTCCCTTCCGATAATAAGGCATAGGCGTTAGCGTCCGTACGATATGGGGCGGTCGGTTGGATATACTCCACAACCGGTTCGCCGTTTATATTTATATCAATCTCTTGTCCGGCTACCCGGATATCCATCTTGAACCATTGATCTTCTTTTACGAAGCTTTTGGTCAAATTTCTCACGGAAACAAGACTTCCTGTCATTTTCCACCAAACCTTATCAGCCCGGTCATTATTGATAGCGATACGATATCCTTTCTTCAAGGTCGGGTCCGTATGGAACCAGACGGCGCCTTTGCCTCCCGGGGTAGTACGTAAATCAAGGGTCAGATCGAAGTTTTTGTATTTGCCGTTTTTCAGTACGGCCAGTGCATCCGTACCTTTCAAGGTCATTATGTCGTCTTGAACGGAGACATCGCCTGTCATTTTCCATTTGTTACTATCTTTGCCATCGAATAAGGTACCACTGCCGGAAACACTACAGGCTGTGGTCAGGACAAAGAGAAGGCCCATCGCTAGAATTGATAATTTTTTCATGATATAAATGATTTAAGTAATAATATATCCTCCAAAGATAACGAAAATTAAAATACAATGTCCTTTTTGAAGATTTTAACTTCCATAAAGATATAAACCTAAGAATATAGTCTTACTTTTGTAAAAATTCTCAATCAAACTTAATTAATAGTACTATGCAGAACAGACGTAATTTTTTGAAGCAAGCCTCTTTGATGCTTGCGGGTGGGTTGGTAGCCCCGCAGTTATTATCTTCTTGTGGCGGTAAATCAGGACAAGCTGCCGCTACAGCATCGGAGTCTTCTAAATATATAGGGCTTCAATTGTATTCTTTAAGAGACCTTGTAAAAGAAGAAGGTATCCAGAAAGTATTGGAAACCGCCGCTAAGATGGGTTATAAGAATCTGGAGACAGCAAGCTATGATAACGGTAAGATTTACGGTTTAGCTCCCGCTGAATTTAAGAAAATGGTGAATGACCTAGGTATGAAGTGTACGAGCGCTCACCTTGGACAGGCATTTACGAAAGAAAAAGAAGCCGAGGTTATGAGTTGGTGGGATCAAGCGATTGATGCTCATAATGAGTTAGGCGTTAAATATATGGTTCAACCGTGGATGCCGGTTAACGATAAGACTACATTGGATGACTTGAAGATGTACTGCGATTATTTCAACACGGTTGGTTATAAGACCGCTGCCGCTAGCATTGCGTTCGGTTATCATAACCACGACTTCGAGTTCCGTAAGATCGACGATCAATTGATCTATGATTTCTTGTTGGATAACGTAAGCCCGAACCACGTATTCTTCGAGATGGATGTATACTGGGTAATGATGGGTGGCGGTGATCCTGTCGCTTACTTGAAGAACCGTCCGAGCCAGTTCAAGGCTATCCATATCAAGGATGAGAAAGAGATCGGCGCAAGTGGCAAGATGAATTTCAAGCCTATCTTCGATCAAATGTACGCTAATAACGTAAAGGATTGGTATGTTGAAGTTGAGCAATATACAAACAATGATCCGGTTGCCAGCGTTCAGCAGAGCTATGATTTCTTGAATAAGGCTGATTATGTGAAATAATCCGTTCGATGATAAAAAAGAAGAGGCTACTTCATTATCGGGTAGCCTCTTTTTTTATGTTCGCTTATTTGGAATACTCGTTCAATCGGGTGGATTTCGCAAGCTCGATGATTTGTTTCCAATCTTTAGCTAAGTTTTCCATATCCGGATATAGTAAATCCGCTCCGGCATCTAATAAAACTTGATCGGGGAGAGGTCCGGTGTTTACGGCTATCGTAAAGATATTGGCTGCTACGGCAGCTTCTACTCCCATGGGAGCGTTCTCTACCACAAAAGCTTCGTTAGGCTTCACATGCGCTTTTTGAAGTCCCATTAAATAAGGTTCGGGGTGTGGCTTGCCATATTTCACGTCGAAAGCCGTAACCATTTTCTCTCGGTTGAAATGTCCCGGATAGGTATGGTTTAGCTTATCGATCAAGCTATGTTGGCCGGAACCGGTGACAACCAATCGTTGCAGTCCAGATGCTTCCACTTCTTTTAGAACCTCTGCGGCGCCGGTCATGGGGGCACCGTCATTATAGGTATTGAATAGATCCGCTTTCTCTTTATAGATCGTTTGCTTCTCCTCGGCGGTAGCGTCTCGTTGGAAAGTGCGTTGGTATAGCTCGTTGATCGTGCTTTCCCCAGTACGTCCTTCGAACATATAAAAGTCTTCCGGCCGAGAAGTTAGCTGATGGAGGGTCGCTACCTCATGCCATGCCCGTGCATGAAAACGCATAGAGTCATATAATACACCATCCATATCGAAAAGAACAGCTTTGGGAGAAAGGGATTCCTGCCTGTGTTTACGCAGATATCGGATAATCGCTTCTTGAATCATGTTATTACCTTCTTAAAAACCAATACAAAGGTACGTAATAAATTGGAATTAACAGAAATGGGAGGAAAGCTTCTTGAAATTAAATAAATATGATATATAATGGAATTTCATTTTATGAAACAAAAATGGTTTAAATGGGTACTTACTTTTGATCCACCTACATGTACACCCTAACCGGATTGATAAATTTTATAATTATCTGGATGAGTTGATAGATGTATTGAAAAATAAGGGATATAAATTTATTTCGTTGAGATAATTAATCAATAAATTATGACGTAGTTCGGTGAGAACTCTAGTTAGCGCATTAATAACGAATTTTCAAAGGCTATAACTTGCTATGAATAAGTGATATCATAATACTGTATACTATTTCTTATTAATTATATTTCTACCAAAGTCTCACTTGTCTATCTGAAAGGGGTTCAATTATACCTGCATTTAGGTATATAATATTTCTGTATGCATTGATTTTTAATATATGATATTTTGATATTCCCCAAATATTCATATATTTGCAATGATTAAACAACTAAGTTCTCACCGGACTCTTTTCTGGTGAAGAATGGTATATTTATTATCTAGTATGAATAGAGGAGAATTAGTACAATCTCTTGTGGAAGAAACAGGATTGCCGAAAAATGTTGTTAGGGCCGTAGTGAATGCGTTACCGACTGTTGTGGCGAAAGGAATACGGGAAGGAGAATCTATTTCCATGAAAGGATTTGGATCTTTTGTACCTTGGCAACAATCCGAGCGATTGGCACGTAATCCGAAAACAGGGGAGGAAGTAATGATTACTCCACGTGTCTCGGTCAAATTCAAAGCCGGGAGCGATTTACTTAAAGAATTAAATGAGTAATAAAAACTATTCAAACGAAAAAACGGTTTCCTCGTGATGAGAAAACCGTTTTTTTATGGGGTAAATCGTATTATAAACGTGCTTTGATAGCTTCGCTTTCTTTCTCGTATCCCGGCTTATTCAACAGGGCGAACATATTCTTCTTATAAGCCTCGACACCCGGTTGATTGAAAGGATTCACACCTAACATATAACCACTGATACCGCAAGCTTTCTCGAAGAAATAGAACAACTGACCGATATAGAATGCGCTTACTTCTGGCATATTAACCTTAATATTAGGAACACCACCATCTACGTGAGCCAACTGAGTACCTAATTCGGCCATCTTGTTTACCTCGTCTACATGCTTGCCTGCCAAGAAGTTCAAGCCATCTAAATCGGCTTCATCTGTAGGGACCAATACGCTATGATCTGTAGCTTCCACGGAGATAACCGTTTCGAAAATCGTACGCTCACCGTCTTGGATCCATTGCCCCATGGAATGCAAATCGGTTGTCAAATCTACGGATGCTGGGAAAATACCTTTACCGTCTTTACCTTCGCTCTCTCCGTAAAGTTGTTTCCACCATTCTGCGATATAGTGCAATTTCGGATGGAAGTTAGCCAAGATCTCAATCTTTTTACCGTTCTTATATAACTCATTACGAGTAGCGGCATAGATAGCAGCCATATTATCAGCGAAAGGAACGCTCGCGTCTGTAGCTTTTTCCATGGAAACAGCTCCAGCAACCAAGTCGCGGATGCTGATACCTGCCACGGCGATCGGGAGCAAACCTACCGGAGTCAAAACAGAGAAACGTCCACCTACGTTATCAGGGATGATGAAAGTCTTGTAACCTTCTTGATCTGCCAAAGTACGCAAAGCGCCTCTCTTAGCGTCCGTGATAGCTACGATACGATGTTTAGCCTCTTCCTTGCCAACAGCATCTTCCAATTGTTTCTTCAAGATACGGAAAGCCAAAGCCGGCTCTGTAGTCGTACCAGACTTGGAGATATTGATAATACCGAATTGCTTACCTTTCAAGACTTCGCTTAATTCATAAAGATAATCCTCTCCGATATTGTGTCCGGCGTATAACATAACCGGGTTTTTACGGCCGTTTTGCAACCAGTCGAAGCTGTTGTTTAACGCTTCTACTACCGCTTTGGTACCCAAATAGCTACCACCGATACCAATGGCTACGACCACCTCACATTTAGAACGAAGCACGTTCGCCGTATTCTCGATGTCGGCCAACTCTGCGTCCGTGATAGAAGAGGGGAGATGTAACCAACCCAAAAAGTCGTTACCTGCTCCGTTACCGTTATGTAATGTGGCAATACATTCCATTGCCTTGGCCTCTTGAGCGTAAACCTGTTCCTTGGAGACAGTGCCCAGAGCCTTGTCGATGTTTAAACTGATGTTTTTCATATGCTATTTTATTTAAACGTTTCCGTTAATTGACGAATGACCGTTGTCGGCGATTTCTTCTCGTACAATATATCATAAACAGCGTCCAGTATCGGCATGTTCACTTTATATTTCTCGTTGATCTCACGCATACACTTGGTTCCATAATATCCCTCGGCGATCATTTCCATCTCCAGCTGCGCTGTCTTCACGGAATATCCTTTACCGATCATGGTTCCGAAAGTACGGTTACGGCTGAACCGGGAATAAGCGGTAACCAGCAAATCGCCAAGGTAGACGGAGTCGGTGATATCCCGCTCCAGCCCGTGTACGGCGTCCACGAAATTACGCATCTCCTCAATAGCGTTCGAGATAAATACGGCTTGGAAGTTATCGCCATATTTCATTCCATGGCAAATACCGGCGGCGATAGCGTACACGTTCTTCAGTACGGCGGCGTATTCGATACCGGTCACATCCTTACAGAAGGAATTCTTTAAGTATTGATTCTTGAAAACGGGGGATATCGTACGGACCTTCTCGATGTCGGAACAAGCCAACGTAATGTACGAGAGCCGTTCCAGAGCGATCTCTTCCGCATGACAGGGACCACCGATAACTGCTATATTTTCTGTTGGAACCTTGTAATACTCCGCGAAGTAATCCGTAATCAACATATTCTCATCCGGTACGATACCCTTGATCGCCGAGATGATAAACTTATCTTTCAAAGAGGTCTTCACCTTCTTCAAATGTTGTTTCAAGAAAGGGGAAGGCGTAGCGAAGATCAAGGTATCCGAGTCCTTGATCGCTTGGTTGATATTGGAATAGAAGTTTATCTTGTTCGTGTCGAATTTCACGGCGGTGAGGTAACACGGATTGTGTCCCAACTGCTTGAACTCCTCGATACGATCGGGCCTACGCATGTACCAGTTGATACTATCTTGAGTTGAAAGTACGATCTTGGCTAAGGCGGTAGCCCAGCTACCACCTCCCATTATCGCGATTTTTCCGGGCAAATCCATCGTATCACGCTTTTATTCTCCTACATTGGCTATCCAAGCTTCTATTTCTTGGATCGTAGGATTTTGCAGTTCTAACTTATATTTTTTATTAAGCTCACAAAGCTCTTGTCTTAATTTGTTGGCGTTCGCTTCTTTCAGCGTGTCAACCGTCAGATAACCGGCTTTTTGCAAAGCGGGAACCCACTCCTCTGAAATGCCTAAGGCCACGTATTTGTCTGCGTTATCTTTTTTTACAGTTTTCTCCGGACGCATTTGCGGGAAAAGCAATACTTCTTGGATTGTTGTCTGTCCGGTCATCAACATAACCAGACGGTCGATACCGATACCGATACCCGACGTAGGAGGCATACCGAATTGAAGGGCGCGTAAGAAATCTTGATCGATGAACATCGCCTCGTCGTCCCCTTTCTCGCTCAAGCGTAATTGCTCCTTGAAACGTTCTTCTTGGTCGATCGGATCGTTCAGCTCGCTATAAGCGTTCGCCAATTCCTTTCCGTTTACCATCAACTCGAAGCGTTCGGTCAATCCCGGTTTGCTACGGTGCATCTTAGTCAGCGGACTCATCTCAACCGGATAGTCGATGATGAAGGTCGGCTGGATAAACGTACCCTCGCAGAACTCCCCGAAGATCTCGTCGATCAATTTACCTTTACCCATCGTATCGTCGATCTCCATCTTCAATTCCTTGCAGATCGCACGAATCTCGTCCTCTGTCTTACCTTCCAAGTCGTAACCCGTCTTTTCCTTGATCGCCTCCAAGATCGGCAAGCGGCGGAAAGGAGCCTTGAAGCTGATTGTCTTACCGTCGATCGTGCTCTCGCTCGTACCGTTCACGGCGATACAGATACGCTCCAACAGCTTCTCAGTGAAGCTCATCATCCAGTTATAGTCCTTGTATTGGACATAAAGTTCCATACAAGTGAACTCCGGGTTGTGCGTACGGTCCATACCCTCGTTACGGAAATTCTTACCGATCTCATATACACCCTCGAATCCACCGACGATCAATCGTTTCAAATACAACTCGGTAGCGATACGCAAATACAGATCGATATCCAAAGAGTTGTGATGCGTGATGAATGGACGTGCGCTGGCTCCTCCTGCGATAGATTGCAGGATCGGAGTCTCTACCTCCGTGTATCCGGCCTCATCCAAGGCGGTACGCATGGTCTTGATGATAGCCGCACGTTTCATGAAAATATCTTTTACACCCTCGTTTACTACCAAATCCACGTAACGCTGGCGATAACGAAGCTCCGGGTCATTAAAACCGTCGTAAGCGACACCGTCCTTATATTTAACGACCGGTAGCGGACGAAGTGATTTAGACAAAACTGTCAATTCTTGCGCATGAACGGAAATCTCTCCCATCTGAGTACGGAAAACGAATCCCTTGATCCCGACGAAATCACCGATATCCAGTAATTTCTTGAAAACGACATTGTAGGTGTCCTTATTCTCATCCGGGCAAATATCGTCACGGGAGATATAGACCTGTATTCTACCCTCGGAATCCTGTAATTCCATGAAGGAAGCCTTACCCATGATACGACGGCTCATGATACGGCCGGCGATACTTACCGGGCGTGGCTCAGCGTCGTCTTTGAATGTCTCTTTTATTTCTTTGGAAAATGCGTTCGTTACATACTCAGCTGCGGGATAAGGCTCTATCCCCATCTGACGCAACTGCTCCATGCTATTACGTCTTATTATTTCCTGTTCACTCAGTTCTAATAGATTCATTATGCTATTATTTTGTATAATACGGCGCAAAAGTACAAAATATTTCTGATTTATGCTGACTTATGTGGTAAAAGGTTGAGGTCACCGATCTTGTTTGTTCATGGATAAAGTCTCTTAGGATCCTTGGTGAAGTATCTTAGGTTTGTAGGCCAATGAACTTAAGACCCAATAATTTTATCTTTCATCACTAAATACAATTCTCTATCTTGAATCCAAGGAGAACTTTTCTCGAAGTTCCTCTTTGGAATAGTTTACTACTTCATTCATATCATGCATCGCTTTTTCGCTATGTATCCTTGAACGGAACATCCCATTTTGATCCCGGGGATGAGACAAATGGAATAAACAGCCCTCACTCCGATAAATCCGGTAGCCAAAACTCAACCAACGGTAATGTCTTTCTCCGTCCTCCAAGCCCCAGCCATAGAAATCCTCATTCTCCATACCCGCTTGCAGGTATTTTTCCGTTTGGGCGAAGACCGCTCCCCCGACTGCGCCTATCACTCCCTCTACTGTGTACAAAGAGTTCATCTTTGCTTGATGTTTTTTTAGGAAATCTAAGTCACGATGGAGCCAATAATGTTCCCTCAATATATCTGACGTATCTAAAAAATTACCATCATATGGATAAGCGACATCAGAAGTCCTAGTTCTAAGCTGTTTCACCGCATCCAATATTTGAAGGTGGTCCAGTATCACATCTGCGTCCCAAATACAAACAAGTGGAGTATCAACCTGCTTTGCGAGGATATTCAAGTATTTGGTCTTGTAGAATACAGGATCTTTATCCACGAGGAAAGTGTACTTCACCGTATCATCTTTTATTAACGAGGGGATAATCTCATTTTGGTATGATGAGGCCTCCAGAATTAAGATGCGTGTCCGGAAATAACGTACTATTGAGTCCACGGACATCAACAGGTTCTCCAAACGGATCATGGAATCGATCCGTACAGGAATAATAAATGTTGTATCTGTCAAGTCTATTCGCATAAATATCTTTGCTTAATGTTTAACAATGCCAACACCGTACCGGGGAAACCATTCAGCAATCCTCTGTGTATATTATAGTAGTATTCGTTCTCCATTAGGGCATCCCAAGCGTCAGACGAGATGATCCGATCGTAAATTAGGTGCGGATTGAAAGGGATGGTGTATTCGGGGAAGTCCCTTTTTAATCCCTCCAACAAGAAATATAGAGAAGCGTATCCATTACTGATATAGATATCCCTGCCTTTGATCTCTCTATTATATATTATGTCTAGGTTGATTGATTTTCTTAGTTCATCCACATATCTTTGCCAATCCGGCGAACAAACCCGTAAAGGTAACATGCCCCATAACAGATATAGTCGGTTCAAATGCAGATGAGGCAAATGGGAGAACATATACAGAGATAGTTGTTCCAGAACCTTTTGTATCCGATCCTTGTAAAAATCATATTGTATAAGACAGGACAGGGTTTTCATTAATATCGGTACGTGATATTGGTAAATGGAAAACGTATAGGATTCCTCGAAAAAGGAGGCGTCTATCAAATCGGCCAATTGATTAACTAACTTGATTGCTAAGCCCTCGAAAGGGAAACGCTCATTATCGTTTGTCTGGATTTCCAGCCTTTTATAAATGTAATATAAGAAATGGATGAGTTGAGACAGGGAATACCTAGATTCCATATTTCCGAAAACCAGCTTCTTGAATAGCAAATCATCGATACCACTTAGCAAATCATTAATATCACCGTCTACAAATTGCTTTTTTACAATATAATCCAATCCTAACGCAACTCCGCATAAACCTTCCTCCACGGTGAGTTCTGCGTTTTTAGAGAGATCGTTTTCCAAGAGATCGTCCAGCAATCGCTCAGCCTTCTCTTTATAAATAGCTTCTTGCGTATAATCATACAAATGGTATAAATAGATGAGTAATCCCATTTTGCCATGAGCCAACCCGAAAGGGTAACTTGTATGTAATGAGCCTATCAAATGCTTATTTAGCGAATCTATTTGTGATGCTAATTTATTCATAGTACTTAATTTATTAAATACGACATATCCTTTAACTCATATTCTTCCGGCAATAAATAACCATTTGTCAAAACTGTTGGAGTGGAACTTATTGTATTGCGCCTAACCCATTCGTTTTGTGCTTGAAAATTGGCTAACATATCTTTGTCATTAGGATTTAATCTGTATCTTTTATAGCAATCCTCTTTTTTATGACGCCCTTTTGCATACCAGTCAGATAGGAATCGTAAATAATCCGATTCATTATTTAGTAGATACATGGAGGTCAGTAGCATGGCGCTAGGTTCTAATTCCTTGCTAAAAGAGGTCAAGATGATTTGTATGCAAATCTCTTCTTTATATTCTTTGAGTAACTTTTCTATTTGGAGATGTAATTTTGCGCAAGGAGCACAGTGTGGATTAGAGATAATGGTAATCCACTCTTTGGCATCCCTATTGCCCAATAATATTCCTGTATTTTTGTCAATGTCATATTGAGGCTGTTCGTTTAATAAGCTCTTAAATACAGAGGCATTCAGTTTTATGCTGCTAAGTTTATTGTTGCTTCGTTGGATTTGCTTTTCTTTTACGTATAATGTAACAGTAAAATGGAGCGATAGAATGACGAGCCCATACACGCATCCAATGGTAGTGAAATCAAATAAATCCCATTGATTGAAATCCATGCCTATCGCGAATAGAGAGATAAGAAAGGTGATCCATACGGTAGCTTGTACAGATAAACATAAAGCGCACCATTGTTTTACCCTAAATTTTTGGTACCATACGCTCCACGCTGTATAAGGTAATGCGATTATATTCAGAGTCTCTGCATATATAACATATTGGGGCAACAAGGCGATAAACAATATTGCGGAAAGAAAATATCCTAAGCCGAAGACACTCCAACTGATCCCCAAGAAATGAGATGCTTGGGAATCCAATGTCCCGTTGCAATCACTGGATTTCAAAAACAAGGAACAAATTTTGTTGACATATTTATCCGAGCCTAAGATCTCTCGAGAAAGCAGGATACCGCAGAAAGATGCTCCGATCACATTAACACCCCATAACCCCCAGATTCCTATCTCCATTCCTCTGTTGGTGATAAGGGCACACCCTATTAATGATAGAAGTAATGAAACGAAACATGCGATTACTATCCGCTGTCGTAAGTATTCCTTTCTATGCTCTTTATAATCCGGTTCAATAGATTCATCGGTGGATTCGAAAAGAAGGACGATTCCTGACCATCGTTCCAAGAATACCGGGATAGATAATGTGATGTTTTTACCTCGCCATGAATAGATGATTGCCTCGGTAGAAACATGTCGTACCAATACAAACTCATGATCTACGTAAGCCACAAAGGGTACATCCAATGAGGATAAGCATTCTTGTGTTTTTTGAATTTCGGCTGCTACATTCTCTATCTTATAATAACGTAGCATCTCGGATAATCCAAACAGGCTGTTTTTGTGTGGATGCTTCTCGTAGAATCTTAGGGTAAAATCCTTCGTGTATTTTATCGATAAGATTTCTAAAATTTGGATGAACAGATTGTCATGTTCCATAGCTTAGAGTTTTTAGTGATTATCTCAGCTTCCCGATAAACAGCACTGGATTACTCTCCTCGTTCAGTCCGGGGAAGCGTCGTGCGAACTCTTCCTTCTTCAAAACGTCTTCCGGATACATTAGCATGGCGCACCAGCCCTCATCTAACGAGAAGAACTGTTTGGGCAACCACCGGAAGTTGTCATCGAACTTGATGTTCTCTAAAACTCTTGCGTTTCCATCTTTTTTGTCGATTAAGGCAACCCCTTCAAGATCATCCCTTTTTCCCTTGAAGGAGAGTAATATTGTTTCCTTTGATTCCACGTAATCTGGGATATGACCGATGTATCCTTTTTCAGCTTCCTCCATTACGATTTGCACATAGTCCTTTCCGTCTTGTGCCCAAAATCCCGCTGGAGGAATTTTATTGTCGATATTTATTCGATATCGAACTTTAGTACTATCCATCGTACACTCAAGTATCTCATTGCCTTGATAGCCATGAGAGATTATAAGTCCTTCAAAACGTTCGAATGAGTTTGTGAATGAGCTGATATATTTATTTTGTTTCTCTATGGAGTCATAGGTGCTGATATAGGTTCCGTTCTTATGATTGATTATTCTGTAACGCAATTGCCTCTCGGTAGGCGTACATTTTATAATGTATGAGCTGTCATTGAATAGGATGATAGCCTCTATAAGTCCAATATTCTCATGATCACTCCATTTGCGAATAAATTTGAACGAATTGGAATAAGTAGTGACATCTCCTGATGAGGAAATTAAGATATCCCCATTAGGCCATATCGTGAAATTCCCTAAGAAGAAGTATGATTGTGGATCCTCCCCTTTTTTAGATAAGACACGTTTGATTTTTCCTGATTTATCATATGCTATTAAAATGTCATCAGAGCCGATGTATATGTCCTCTTGGAAGAGGGCGATGTTTCTGATTTTGTAAAGTACGTCTATCAATGCATCGTCTCTTGTTTCCAAGGGGACATACCGATATTCCTCAAACATTTCATCCACGTCTTTTTCTACCCGATGTGAGAGTGGAATAAAATACTCGATTGTTTCGTCCTTGCTATTATCCTTGGCTTGATCCGGATTACAACAGATAAGCAAAAGAGCGACTAAAAATAGAAGATAGATCATGATCGTTTTTGTTTTAAGAAAAAAAGCGGGTTTTAGCAGATGGCGCCTGCTAAAACCTGTTCTTTCTTTTGTTACTAACCTCCTATGGTATTGCAGTTTTGTACTCCTCCAAGACCATTGCATTTAGAATCACACTCAGAGCAGCTGGAGGCTTCAAAGGAACCGGAACTGTTCCAGCAATGACAATACGCACTTCCTCCCCCTAAGATTTTCATCATTTGCTCTTTTGGAAGAACTTTACCTTGTTGGTTTAGTACGACTTTTGTCAGTTTTTTGAGTTTGTCCATAATTTGAAAGATTTAAAAAGTTAATAGATGTGTAATGCTTTGATGTTTACAAATAAAATTAAAAAAAATATTAAAAACAAGAAAAACGGTGCTTTGTGTGTTTTGTTTAATGT
Organism: Parabacteroides sp. CT06; assembly: GCF_002257605.1. Classification (GTDB taxonomy): domain Bacteria; phylum Bacteroidota; class Bacteroidia; order Bacteroidales; family Tannerellaceae; genus Parabacteroides; species Parabacteroides distasonis. The sequence goes on from NZ_CP022754.1 coordinate 899,433, forward strand.
ATTTTATCTATTTAATTGTATAGGGTACAAAAATTAACTTTTACGGGAAGGTCATGAGAAATGATGTAACCTAATTTTATTTTGAACTTCCTTGTTCTTTTATCGGTTAACATGAAGCTTAGAAAAACAGCTCATACTAACTTTCAACCCTGTGAAGTTTTTCAGGAGAAGGTTCTCTAAGATGTGAAGTACCTTAGAAAATAACAGTAAAATCTGTGAAGTAAATTTAGGCATAGTCAGTACGCTCATACATTTAAGATTGAGTAGTACTAACTTTCCTAAGTAAGTATATATCCTTTGCCACTAGCAGTATATATTCTATGGGCAAGTAAGTACTACTGCTTTTTTTCGGTTATATAAGTTGACAGACAGGTTTGTTTAGATCTTATAGTAGTAAGGCCGCACTCCTTCCGGCAGGAAGAAACGGATATCCTTGTCGGCTTGGTAAGCGTTACGGATAAATGTGGAGGAGATTTCCATCAAGGGAGCGTCTACCTTTTTCACGTTCGGATAAATGGCCGGGATCGAGATGTCGAATCCTAGGCGGGGATAAATCAGCAGTTTGTAGTCTTGGAGTATTTTTTCGTGTTCTTTCCATCGGGGAAAAAGCTGCCAGTTATCGGCTCCCATGATAAAATAAAAGTCCCGATTCGGATAGTTACGGGATAAGGTTCGTAGGGTATCAATGGAATAAGAAGGTTTCGGTAGGTAGAACTCAATATCGCAGACCCTGAATTTAGGATATCCGTCAATAGCGGCTTGGGCCATTTCCAGCCGTAGTGAGTCATCGAGCAGGTCATCCTTTTTCTTCAGCGGATTGTGAGGCGTGACTACGAACCACACCTCATCCAATCCCTCGAACTCACATAGCCAGTTCGCCAAGGCGAGATGGCCTATGTGAATGGGATTGAATGATCCACTGTAAATCCCGGTCTTGAGTCCCATACGATTTTTACTTAACCCTTCTTTTGCCAACCCTTATAGTTGATGAAACAAATGAATATATTAAATATCAGGGCACCCCCGATGATATACTCCTTATAATACAGGCTAATACCACCTAATACGAGGCTCGCTATCCCACAAACGATAGAAAGCCCCATCATAAAACGGGTATTCTTGAATATATTAGACATAGACTATTTGTTTAAGAACTCACGAATGATCTTCAACGCGTCTTTTTGGGCAGTCTCCAGATCATCGTTTACGACAACCTTATCAAACTGTCCCGTGAACCCTAATTCATACTCAGCCTTGGCGATACGGCTTTCGATAACTTCCGGGCTGTCTGTTCCCCGTCCTTCCAATCGCTTCCGTAGGTCATCGATGCAAGGAGGTTGGATAAAGACAGACAGGGCACGGTCTCCATAGAATTTCTTGATATTGCATCCGCCTACCACATCCACATCGAAAATCACGTTGTCCCCTTCATTCAAGATACGCTCTACCTCGCTCTTTAACGTACCGTAATATTTATCGGTATACACCTCCTCATATTCCAAGAAGTCTCCATTAGCGATACGACTGCGGAACTCTTCCGGCGTAAGGAAATAATATTCCACACCATTCTTCTCGGTTCCCCGCGGAGCCCGGCTGGTAGCCGAGATGGAGAAACGAAGGTGTAAATCTTGTTTCAAAAGATAATTAATAATGGTTGATTTTCCGGAACCCGAGGGTGCGGAGAAGATAATTAATTTGCCAGCCATTCTCGTTAATCTTATTATAATACGTTTAGTACCTGTTCCTTGATTTGTTCCAACTCGTCTTTCATCTGGACCACGATCTTCTGCATCTCGGCGTGGTTGCTCTTTGATCCGAGCGTATTGATCTCACGTCCCATTTCCTGAGCGATAAAACCGAGCTTCTTACCTTGGCCGTGACCGGATTCCATGGTTGAGATAAAATATTTCAAGTGGTTGTCCAAACGGTTCTTTTCCTCGTTGACATCCAGCTTTTCGATGTAATAGATCATCTCCTGCTCGAAACGATTCTTGTCGTAGTCCTTCTCGGCTATCTTTTGCAGGTTATCCATGATACGAGCCTTGATCTTCTCGATACGTTCCCCCTCGTATTTCTCCACTTCTTTCAACAGAGTGGCGATATTGGCTATCTTTTGCTCGAAAAGCTTTTGAAGCATGGCTCCTTCTTGGATACGGAAATCACACAGGTGCTTGATAGCGTCCTTTACCGTTTCTAAAACCACCTCCCATTCGGATTCGTCCGGTTCTACGGTTTCGGACTTGATTGCGTCCGGCATCCGGAGCAAGGTCTGGAACCAATCGTTCGGAACGCTGATATTCAGTTTCTCTGCGATCACCTTGATTTGGTTGTAATAATTCTCTACGGCGGCAAGATTGATCTGTGTAGGAGTATCTTTGCCTATATATTCTATAAAGATATTGAACTCAACTTTTCCCCGCTCCAAAGATTGAAGTAACAGGCTCCGAAGCTCCATTTCCTTATCCTTGTATATAGAAGGGATACGGGTGGACAAATCCAATTGCTTACTGTTTAAAGCCTTTATCTCTACGGTTACTTTTTTTGAAGGGAGCTCGGCAGTAACCTTACCGAACCCAGTCATTGATTGTATCATTTTTCTCAAAAGTTTGCGCAAAGATAGTGGTTTCCTTTTAGATTTGATGTTTATTTTCTCATAAATAGATGTTTCTCATAGGGCTGCCTTGATAGTATAATGAATTTTTGTATACCTTCGCAGCCTAATCAGATTGAAGGATTGAGATTGTTTGTTCGTTCAATTATCAATTGTTAATAGTTAATTATTATGTCATTGATCTTAAATATCGAGACATCCACTTCCGTATGTTCAGTAGCCCTGTCGGAAGGGGAGGAGGTGGTCTTTGAGAAGGCTTCCTTCGAGGGGCCGTCTCATGCGGCGTTATTGGGCGTTTATATGGAAGAGGCATTAGAGGTTGCGAAGTCGAAAGGGATGAAACTGGATGCCGTGGCGGTAAGTAGCGGACCCGGATCTTATACGGGGTTACGCATCGGGGTGTCTGTGGCTAAAGGATTATGCTTTGGGTACGGTATTCCTTTGATCGGTATTCATACGCTGGATATTTTAGCGTCTGCCGCTATCCGGAAAAATAAGGAGGAGGCCGATTGCTTGTATTGCGCTATGTTGGATGCCCGTCGTATGGAAGTCTACTCTTCGATTTATGATTCCCATCTCAACACGATACGTGCTACGACTGCTGATATCGTAGATGCTGATTCGTATGCTTCTTTTTTAGAGAACGGTAAGGTTTGTTTCTTTGGAGACGGTGCCGCTAAATGTGAGACGGTAATCACTTCCCCGAATGCCTGTTTTATAGATGGTATCTATCCATTAGCTGTAAATATGGCATCCTTGTCGCAGAAAGCATATGATGATGCCCGTTTTGAGAATGTGGCTTATTTTGAGCCTTTCTATTTGAAAGAATTCCAAGCAACGATCGCTAAGAACAAAGTGCTGAACGAGGCGTTAGGGAAAAACAAATAAGAGTAAGGGTACACAACCAAATTCATGTTCCGGCTGTTTATTCTAAAATGAATAAATCAGTTAAAGACATGAGAAAGAAAAGTGTGAATACGCTATTGGTGTTTGGTGTGGTTGTCGCTATAATCCTTTTGATGATCTGGTTGTTCCTCGGGACAACGTTGGTGGAGGATACGAGTACGGAGATTAGTCCGGTTCCTATAGAGCAAGCTAACTGAGAACAATAACATAAAAAGGCGGGATCCTTTCGGACCTCGCCTTTTTTAATATAGATAGTTGTTTTATTAACCAAGGAATCCTAGCAAGATACCGGCAGCTACAGCGGAACCGATTACACCTGCTACGTTCGGACCCATAGCGTGCATCAACAAGTAATTGGTCGGGTCGTATTCCAAACCTACGACTTGAGAGATACGAGCTGAGTCGGGAACAGCAGATACACCGGCGTTACCGATAAGCGGATTGATCTTATTGCCGTCTTTCAATATTAAATTGAATAATTTAACGAACAATACACCGGCGCAAGTAGCGATCACGAATGATAACGCACCTAGACCGAAGATCTTGATAGAGTTCAATGTCAAGAACTGAGTTGCTTGAGTAGAAGCACCTACCGTGATACCCAATAAGATCGTGATTGTATCGATCAGAGGACCACGAGCAGTCTCTGCCAAACGACGAGTCACGCCACTTTCTTTCAATAAGTTTCCGAAGAATAGCATACCTAACAATGGTAAACCGGACGGAACCAAGAAGCAAGTAAGCAACAAGCCAACGATCGGGAAGATAATTTTTTCCGTGGAAGAAACGGCTCTCGGCGGTTTCATACGGATCAAACGCTCTTTCTTAGTCGTAAGCAATCTCATGAACGGTGGTTGGATAATAGGAACCAACGCCATGTATGAGTAGGCGGATACCGCAATCGCACCCATTAAGTTTGGCGCTAACTTAGAAGAAAGGAAGATAGCCGTCGGACCGTCAGCACCACCGATAATACCGATAGCACCTGCTTGGTTCGGCTCAAATCCCATTTGAAGAGCAATCGTATAAGCACCAAAGATACCGAACTGAGCCGCTGCACCGATCAACATCAACTTTGGATTGGAGATCAATGCGGAGAAGTCGGTCATGGCCCCGATGCCGAGGAAGATCAATGGCGGATACCATCCAGAGGTCACACCCTGATAGAGGATGTTCAGTACAGACCCTTGCTCATAAATACCTACTTGAAGACCTGCGTCCTTGAAAGGGATATTACCGATCAAGATACCGAATCCGATAGGGATCAAAAGCATCGGTTCAAACTCATATTTAATCGCCAGGAATATAAACAACAGACCTACCAGAATCATGATGAGATGTCCCGGAGTAGCGTTGTATACACCTGTATAGGTAAGGAACAGTTGTAAGTTCTCACCTAAGAATGTTAAAAAGCTCTCTTGCATAGTCTTATCCGATTACTACGAGATCAGCACCTTCTAGCACAGAGTCTCCCTTGTGTACTTTAATTTCTATAATCTTACCGTCACGGTCTGCGTTGATGTTGTTCTCCATCTTCATAGCCTCAAGGATAATCAAGGTTTGACCTCTCTTCACGGTATCACCTACGTTGCACTTAACCTGCAAGATAACACCTGGTAGCGGAGTCTTAACAGCCCCTTGTGTCGTAGAAGCCGCCGGACGGGAAACAACAGGGTCTCCACTTGCCGTAGTCGGGGCTTGAGCTGGGCGTTTCAATGTAACCATTTGTTTCTTTGCCGGTTTCTCCATCTTAACTTGGTAGGGAGTTCCGTTTACTTCAAGTTCTGCGATATCATCCACTACAGAATTGATGTGTACTTTATATACGTTACCGTTAATGGTATATTTAAAACTTTTCATTCTTTAGTTCGTTTTTAGATAATTACTTTTGAGGAGTTTGACGTAAGCCATAGAGTTTTGAACTCCAAGGAGAATAAGCTCGTTGTACCTTACGTATAGTGAGAACCGTGTTCTCGATATCGTGATTATCATCGCTCATTTCGTATAGAGCGGTAGCGATGGCGGCGAATATCTCTCCAGATTCTTGTCCTGCGTCTGCGGTAACTGAAGCAGAACCTACGGCCTTCTCTACGTTACGTTTGCTAGCGGCGATAGATAATTTACCAATCTGCTTAAAGATGATGTACAACAAGAACAGACCTAAGAATACAACAGCCATAGCCGTGATAGTCATACCGATACCTAAAGAGTCATTAACCCTGAAGTTATCGATTTTCTCATTGGAGTCCAACGTCAAGTTGTTCGTACTGGGAGTGACTTTCTTTAACTGTGCCCAGTCTTTTTCGCCATCAATCACTCTACCGTAGCTAATGTCTGCTAATTGGCCTGCCGGAATTGTGATCTCATCGATCAAGGTCTTACCGTCGGCGTCATATAAGGCAACATAATTCTCCTTAGAGGGATCTAATACGAAGTTAACGTGGAATGTACCTCTGCCCGGCTGTCCGTCAGCCCAAAATAGTGTGTGCTGGCGGGGTTGGATCTGAGTTAATACGTCTCCCTTCGGGATCGGATATTTCATGGGATTGTTTTTGTCGTCTGTCAAATAGCATCCCGCGATATTTACCGTTCCGGCCGAAGTGTTGAACAACTCAATCCAGCCATGACGTTTGCCATAGTCATCAACGAAGTTATCCTCGTTGATAACCAATACTTCATTAATTCGCATGGAGGTTGCGCGCTGTGCCTTTGCCCCGAATGAAATGAGCAAAGCGAACAATAGCAATACCCCTATTTTCTTATTTATCATATTCATCTCCTGTTTTACGGATTATAGAGGCAGGTTATCATGTTTCTTAGCAGGATTGCTTAGCTTCTTAGTCTGCAATTGCTGCAAAGCACGAATTATACGGAAACGAGTGTTACGCGGTTCGATAACATCGTCGATATAACCGTATTGAGCTGCGTTATAAGGATTAGCGAATGCTTTCTTATATTCAGCTTCTTTCTCTGCTGCGCATGCTTTCGGATCTTCAGCGGCTGCTACTTCCTTGGCGAAGATAACCTCTACGGCACCGCTCGGGCCCATAACGGCGATCTCGGCTGTCGGCCATGCGTAATTCATATCACCACGTAAATGTTTAGAACTCATCACGCAATAAGCTCCACCGTAAGACTTACGCAATGTAACGGTAATCTTAGGAACGGTAGCCTCACCATAAGCGTAAAGCAATTTAGCGCCATGAAGGATTACACCGTTGTATTCCTGACCTGTACCCGGAAGGAATCCCGGAACGTCAACCAATGTTACCAAAGGAATATTGAAAGCGTCGCAGAAACGAACGAAGCGACCTGCTTTACGAGATGCGTTGCTATCCAAGCATCCTGCCATAACCTTCGGCTGGTTGGCTACGATACCGACAGATTGTCCGTTGAAACGAGCGAAACCTACGATGATATTCTTAGCGTAGTCCGCATGGACCTCTAGGAACTCGTTGTTATCGACGATCGTACCGATAACCTCATACATATCGTAAGATTGGTTAGCGTTATCGGGAATGATATCGTTCAATACATCATCCAGACGATCGATCGGGTCTTTACACTCAACTAACGGCGTTTCCTCTAAGTTGTTCTGAGGTAAGAAACTGAGCAATTTACGAATCAATTGCAAACCATCCTCTTCTGTATCAACAGCGAAATGGGCTACACCTGATTTTGTAGTGTGTACGCTGGCTCCACCCAACTGCTCTTGGGTTACATCCTCACCTGTTACGGTTTTTACTACTTTCGGACCTGTCAAGAACATGTAGCTGGTACCACGTGTCATGATGTTGAAGTCTGTCAAAGCCGGAGAATAAACGGCTCCACCGGCGCAAGGGCCGAAGATACCGGAAATCTGGGGAACAACACCAGATGCCAAGATGTTACGTTGGAAAATCTCCGCATATCCTGCCAAGGCGTTTACACCTTCTTGGATACGAGCTCCGCCGGAGTCGTTCAAACCGATAACGGGAGCGCCCATCTTCATGGCTTGATCCATTACTTTACAGATCTTCATAGCCAAAGCCTCAGACAAGGCTCCACCGAATACGGTGAAATCTTGAGCGAAGATATATACCAAACGTCCGTCGATCGTACCATAACCTGTTACGATACCATCGCCTAAATATTTAGTTTTCTCGATACCGAAGTTTGTACAACGGTGTTGAACAAACATGTCGAATTCCTCGAAACTACCTTCGTCAAGCAACATGGCGATACGCTCACGAGCGGTATATTTGCCTTTTTTGTGCTGTGATTCGATTCTTTTCTCTCCTCCACCCAAGCGAGCTTGCTCACGAAGTGCGATGAGCTCTTTTACTTTTTCAAGCTGGTTACTCATTGTATTTTGATTTGTTGTTAGAAATGAACGGATTAATTATTTGTTGCCCGGCATGCAAAGTTCTGTCAATACGCTGCAAGTTGATTTCGGGTGAAGGAAAGCGATGTTCAAGCCTTCCGCGCCACCACGAGGAGCTTTATCGATTAATTTAACGCCTTTTTCCTCAGCCTCGTTCAAAGCTGCCTGTACATCAGGTACCGCGAATGCGATATGGTGGATACCTTCACCTTTTTTCTCGATAAATTTCGCGATCGTGCTATCTTCGCTGGTCGGCTCTAGTAGTTCAATCTTAGTCTGTCCTACCTTGAAAAATGCGGTTTTTACTTTTTGGTCTGCTACTACTTCGATATTGTAGCATTTTAATCCAAGAACGCCTTCATAATAGGGTAAACAAGCCTCGATACTCTTCACTGCGATACCTAAATGTTCGATATGTGTAAGTTCCATGTCAATAATAATTTAAAGATTTAGTAAATGTTTGTTTCTATTGTGTGCAAATGTACACTACTTTTTATGAATGAGGAAATAATTTTTTGTTTTTATCTCCCAGTAAATGTGTTTAAAGATACATTTTATTAAAAATCGACAATCAGACGAACGTTCAATTGACGTCCGGTCAGATAGTTTGGAACTGCGTATTGGACATTATATACATCTGTTATCCAATAGTAGGAACTAACGTTTTTGATGTCTAATATGTTAAACACATCCAGACCTAGCCAAATGTTTTTCAAATGGCGGAAGAAGCCCCTGTCCATGATAGCGTCCGTGCCTCCTGCCAATTGATAGGAGAGGCCGATATCTACACGTTTGTAGGCGGGCGTACGGAAATAGCCGGCTTCGTATCCTTTGCCCGGGATTGTCTGGGGAAGTCCTCCGGATAGAACTCCTTTCAGATTTAGCTTGACTCGTTTATAGCCCGGGAAATAATCTTGGAAGAAGAGTGAGATGTTGTAGCCTTGGCTATTGGCCATAGGAACGGTCGTTGTTTCCCGGATGGTTTGCTGGGCTTTCATCAAGGAGAAGCTGATCCATGAGTCGGTACCCGGTACGAATTCTCCGAAGAATTTGACATCGAGTCCCATGGCGTAACCTTTGGCGCAGTTCTCACCGTAATAGCGGATCTTGACGTTATCTACGGTGTAGGGATTCAGATTGTCCAGCTTTTTATAGTACATCTCGGCGGTCACCTTGAAATTCCGGTCTACGGCACGGAACGTATAATCTCCTCCCAATATGAAATGGATGGAGCGTTGTGACTTTAGATCTTTGTTCAATACCGTGATATTATTGCCGTTCTTATCTTTGTCTACTCTACGTAATTCCTTGTAGAAGGGCGATTGATAATACAGTCCGGTGGCGAAACGGAGCGTCAAGTCTTGGTCGAAGTTCGGGATAAAGCCCAATGAGGCACGGGGACTGAAAAGGAACTCCTTATTATAAGTCCAATAACTACCTCTAACCCCTGCGACTAACGTGAACAGACCTTGCTTGGTCCTGAATTTGAATGCGTCTTGCGCATAAGCGGAAAAGCGTGTGCTTTCTATCTGATTATCAGAAAAGAGGTTCGAATATACACTTACGTTATTACCGGTTTGGGGCAAAGAATAACCTGAGGAATCCCTTTTTTCCCATTCACTGATCTTATCATTGATTTTCTCCATTTGTACCGTGGCTCCCCATTTCAACGTATTGTTTAAAAGGCGGGCCATCCCATAGTGCCCGACATTCATGACGGTGGAGTTCAAACGGTTTCGTGCGTGCTCGTGATAACGGCCTACGGACATGGCGGCTGACGCGTCGTCATTCGGATTTTCCGCTCCGTTCTCGCTCAGCCAATATTCTCCGGCGATATCGTATCCCTCTTCTTCCTTGCTTTTGAAAGCGGAGGCTTGAAGTCCCAACTCTGTGTTCTCATTGGGGTTGTGTTTCAATGTAAGCGCACCGAATAAGGTTTGGAAACGGTCTCTTTCCCTTCCGTCGAAATAGACTTTGAAGTTCTTGGGATGCTCGGCTGTACCGAAAGAGGTTTCCCGGCTATAAGGGGTGAATTTATAATTATTGTTAGCGAGGTTTCCCAAGAAATTGATTTCCCATTTAGGGGCCAATTGGTACGTGATGTAAGTTTGCAAATCGATAAATTTAGGGTCGTATTCTGCGTCTGTATCCATGGTACCCAAAATAGACCGACCGCTTTTAAAGCGGAAACCCGTTACTTGGGTAAATTTACCGATAGAACTGCCTACATAAGCATTCGCGCCCAACAAGCTCGCAGAAGCCGAGCCTTCGAATATCTTAGGTTTTTTATAGGTAATATCCAGCACAGAACTCATCTTGTCTCCGTAACGAGCCTCGAAGCCACCGGCGGCGAAATTGACCGCCTCCGTTAGGTCCGGATTGATAAAGCTAAGGCCCTCTTGTTGTCCCGAGCGAATCAGAAGTGGACGGAATACCTCGATCCCATTCACATAAACGATATTTTCATCATAACTACCTCCACGTACGGAATACTGGGAACTTAACTCGTTATTGGACGATACTCCGGCAAACGTAACGACCAAGCTCTCTATACTACCTCCGGAAGGATCGGGCAATAACTTGATTTTGTCCGCATTTAGGGACTCCATGGTCGTGGTCTGCTTGCGGATGGCAGTAACAGATACTTCCCCTAAATCAAATGAGGTATAGTTCATCTGTACGTTCAGGCGCATATCGGCTTGTGCTGAAGGAATGATACGTTCAGCTTTATTATATCCCAGACAAGAGTAAATAATGGAGATAGAATCCCCCGGCGATATGGAAAAGGAATAATATCCCTTCTCGTTGGTCATGGAGCCGATCAACGTGTTCTTAACCCGGACATTCACTAATTCCAGAGGGTTACCGTCGGCGTCACGGACATAACCAGTGATTTTTATGCGGCCTTCGCCAAAGGCACTCACGGAAATAAGTATAAATAGCAGCGCGGCTATCGCACGAATCTTCATAATCTATTGTTCAATTATAAAAATACTAACGAGAAAAAAGAACGATACGTATATATGGGTGCAAAAAATTATATTTATATTTGCGAATCTTAATATTAAAAGAGTACAAAGAACGAAAAAAATGGAGAGTTTTGCAACACTTATACAAAATAGAAGAAGTACACGTAAGTTTACCGAACAACTACTTTCACCCGAGCAGGTAGAACTGATCTTGAAAGCGGCGTTGATGGCTCCGGCCTCAAAACGTAGTAATCCTTGGCAGTTCGTGGTCGTGGAAGATAAGGAAATGTTGAAGAAACTTGCCGGGTGTAAGAAAAATGGTTCTGCTTTTCTGGAGGGTTGTGCCTTGGCCGTGGTTGTCTTGGCGAATGTGATGGAAAGCGATGTTTGGATCGAGGACGCTTCGGTCGCTTCTATTTATATGCAATTGCAAGCGGAGGATTTGGGATTGGGCAGTTGCTGGTGTCAGATCCGGAACCGGGTAACAGAGGACGAGGCGGATTCGAATAATTATGTTCGTTCGTTGCTGGATATCCCTTATCAATTGGATGTCTTGTCTATCATTGGTATCGGTTATAAGGATCAGGTTCGTAAGCCTTTTGATGAATCCCATTTACAATGGGAGAAGATACATATAGGAAAGTTCTCTCTTCCGGAAGAAAATAAAGAGGCGGAAGAATGAGAGTCGTATTTGTTGGTGCCGGAAACTTAGCTACCCGGCTTTCGTTGGAAATGCGTAAGTCCGGAATGAGTATCGGGCAAGTGTATAGTCACACAAGTGAGCATGCTAAGATTTTAGCCGATGAATTGGGATGTGGGTGGACTGTTGTCCCGGAAGATATTGTGGAAGATGCCGACTTGTATGTTTTCTCTTTGAAAGATGCCGTGCTCCAAGATGTTATCGCCCGTGTAAAACCGAATAACGGTTTGTGGGTGCATACGGCAGGGAGTATGCCAATCTCTGTATTTGAAGGTCTTACGGCTAGATATGGGGTGGTTTATCCGTTACAAACGTTTAGTAAGAGTAGGGAAGTGGATTTCAAGAAAATACCGTTCTTTTTAGAGGCGAACTCGTCTGAAGATGAGAAGGTGCTGGGCGAGGTGGCTAGGGCGCTCTCCAGTGATGTCCGTTTCCTCTCCTCCGAGAAGCGAAAGAACTTACATTTAGCGGCGGTTTTCGCTTGTAATTTTACGAATCATATGTATGCGCTAGCTGAAAAGATCTTGGAAGAACAGCAAATACCGGGAGAGGTCTTGCTACCTTTGATAGACGAGACAGCCGCTAAGGTACATGTAATGTCGCCGGTGCGAGCCCAAACGGGACCAGCTATACGATATGACGAGAATGTGATAAACAAACATATGGCTATGCTTAAAGATCCGGATATGCGAAATCTATATGAGCTGATTAGCCGAAGTATACATAAGGAGGCTCGACATGAGTAGTATAAACTATGATTTGAGAAAAATAAAGGCTTTTGTCTTTGATGTAGACGGGGTGCTATCCTGCGATGTGATTCCGCTTCACCCGAATGGCGATCCGATGCGTACTGTCAATATCAAGGATGGCTATGCCTTGCAATTGGCCGTGAAGAAAGGTTATGAGGTCGCTATAATTACGGGCGGATATACGGAAGCCGTACAGATTCGCTTTTCTCGTTTAGGAATACAACATATTTATATGCGTAGCGCTGTAAAGGTGCATGACTTTAAGGATTTCATGGAAAAAACGGGCTTGTCTCCTGAGCACATCATGTATGCGGGTGATGATATTCCTGATTATGAGGTAATGACGCGAGTCGGATTGCCGGTGGCACCTGCGGATGCGGCTCCGGAGATCAAGGAGATAGCGAAATATATATCCTCCCGGCGAGGTGGCGAAGGCGTAGCTAGGGACGTGATCGAGCAAACGATGCGGGCGCAAGGACACTGGTTCGGCGAGGAGGCTTTTGGGTGGTAAAATTTTGGTGAATGTGTAACGCTTAATCGAATAGGTTATGTTAGAGAATTTAAAAAAGTACAAGATCGTCTTAGCCTCTAATTCTCCGAGACGACGGAATTTGTTATCTGGTCTGGATATCGACTTCGAGGTGAGGGTAATTTCGGATATTGACGAGTCTTACCCGGATTCTATTGACTCCATGGAGATCCCTTTATATATTGCCCGTTCGAAAGCGGAGGCCTATAAACCGACTATGGCGGATGATGAATTGCTAATCACGGCAGATACGATCGTTTGGACGTTTGACGGGGTTATGGGAAAGCCTGCGAATCGAGAGGAAGCTTATGCTATGCTTCATGCTTTGTCGGATCATGTACATCAGGTAATAACCGGTGTTTGTATCATGACGAAGGACAAAAATGTAGGCTTTTCCGTCGAATCTGCGGTTTGTTTCGCTAAATTGGGTGATGAAGAGATTAATTATTATTTGGATAAATATAAACCTTATGATAAAGCGGGAGGGTATGGCATTCAGGAGTGGATCGGTTATATCGGGGTAGAGGCTATCAATGGTAGTTTTTATAACGTGATGGGATTACCTGTGCAAAAGCTTTATCAGGAATTGAAACATTTTTAATCTCAATTCAAGGTAAAGTATTTATCCTTCATATAATATTCTATCTGATTTAATGTGTGCGCTAAGGCTGGGGGAATCGGTAAGACGACCGGTTTCTCCACATTCCATTCCGGGTCATTTATGATCATGTCGGATAGACTGCCCGCATGTATTAAGATAAGGCGGGTAGGGGCTGAGGCTATAACCTTATGATTGGTGTTTTGCGCAAGTAGCATGAAATGATCTTTTGCCACTTCCGCTATATGTGTCCCTTCTTGGCTGTAAATAATAAGTTTTCCCGAAAATACGAAGATTAATAGGTTATCCGTGGTTGTGGAATTAAACAGGGAATCTCCGGCTCTCAGTATTTTGCATTCAAGTTGATTTAGATAACGCTTCATGTAGGAACTTAAGGATTTTCGAGGATAGCCAATGTTTTTCTGTTAGGAAGGTATTCCAACATACCTTTTGAGTAGGTGACTTTCTGTTGTCCGTTGTTGTCCGCATAAATAATGAAATACTCTATTTGGGGGATGGATTGTGCCAGTAGCTTCGCTTTCTCGACTCCCAAAACCATGAAAGTCGTAGCGTAAGCGTCTGCTGTCATACAATCTTCCGCCACGATTGTCGCACTAAGAATATTTTGTCCAGCGGGATAACCGGTCGCTGGATTGATCGTATGGGCATATTTCTTACCATCCTTGATGTAGAAGTTTCGGTAGTCACCAGAAGTAGCCACCCCCCCTTTTTGGCATAATTGTACGATCTCTTCAACATCATTTGTTACGCCACTTGTCCCTATTTCCGGCTTGTTGATGCCGACTCGCCAACAGTCACCTTGTTGATTTACGCCTTTCATGGTGACCTCACCACCTATTTCTACCATGTAGTTCTTTACGCCTTCCTTTTCCAGCAGGCGGGCGATAACATCGCAAGCATAACCTTTTGCGATGGACGAACAATTCAATAGAATCCGGGGATCTTCTTTGATGATTTTCTTTCCTTCCAATCTCACTTTTTGATAACCGACGAAAGCCTTGATGCTATCGATCATCTGTGGGGTTACGCTGTCCATCTTACTGAATCCGAATCCCCATAGATTAATTAATGGAGCGCAAGTAATATCAAAAGCTCCTCCTGATTTTTTGGAGATTTCTTCCGCCTTATTGAATACTTCGGTAAACCATTCGTCTACCTCCACATCCTCGTTATTATTGACTTTAGCGATCGTGGAGTTGGGGTTGAAAGGATTTAAGGAGAGGTTAAAACGTTGCAGCTCGCTGTCGATCTTATCGGTTAGGATTTGCTTGGCCTTGTATTTGATGTGGTAACTTGTATGAAAAACAGAACCACTCTCTTCGAAATATTGGCCCTTGTCCGAGCAAGCCGTAAGCGATAAGATCAACAGGCTGACTAATATGGAAATATTCTTGCGCATCATTATGAAATTTTATGTCGCGAACTTACATAAAAAATTCCATATATGCCCCTTTCATGGGGGAGACGCTATTGTGTGTATAAATATCAAGGATTCCTTTTTTATATTGTGACTCTGGTTTTATCCAATGTGCACGCCTTTCGGATAGGATCTTTTCTATCTCTTCCGCGCTTCTCTCGATACCGCCGGTACCGATTATATCCAATCTTCTCGCTGGAATATCGATACGGATCAAGTCATCGTTCTCTACCAAGGCGATCGGTCCCCCCTCGGAAGCCTCCGGGGATACATGTCCGATCGCCGGGCCTCGGGTCGCTCCGGAGAAACGACCGTCGGTGATCAATGCGATGGTCTCTACCAACTCAGGATCGGAGGCGATCGCTTCTGTCGTATAAAACATTTCTGGCATTCCACTTCCTTTCGGTCCTTCATAACGGATAAATACCGCTTCTCCCGGATGGATTTTCTTTTGTAATACCGCCTCAATAGCGTTCTCCTCACAATCGAATACCCTCGCTTTCAGGGTGACTTGCATCAAGCGGGGTGAAATCGCCGAATGTTTTACGACTGCCCCTTCGGGCGCTAAATTTCCTTTCAATATAGCGATGGCTCCTTGTGCCTTGATCGGTGTATGAAGAGGTTTGATAATATCGCCAACCTTTACTCCTAGGGCAGGAAGATATTTATGGCAATTCTCATAGAAGCCGTTGAGCTGTAAATCTTTTAAGTTTTCTCCCAATGTTCTGCCGGTAACGGTCTTGACATCGAGATGGAGGAATTCCTTGATTTCTTCCATGATCGCCGGTACGCCTCCCGCATACCAGAAGTATTCGCCGGGCCAAAAACCGCTGGGACGTATATTTAAAAGGTAGGGGATCTTACGATGTATCTTGTCGAACAAATCCGGTGATAACTGGATTCCCAGTTCGTGGGCGATAGCTGGAAGATGAAGCAGGCTGTTGCTGGAACCCGCTATGGCGGCATGTACCATGATCGCATTTTCAAACGCTTGTATCGTCATGATATCGGAGGGTTTTAACTCTTCTTTCGCCAGTCCGAGTGCATGTTCTCCGGCTTTACGGGCGGTTTCTTTTAACTCGGGTAAATGGGCGGGGATCAAGGCGGAGCCCGGTAAAGCGATGCCAAGCGCTTCTGCCATTACTTGCATCGTGGAGGCGGTACCCATGAAAGAGCAAGCTCCACAATCCGGACATGCGTCACGCTTATAAACCATGAATTGTTCTTCCGTTATTTCCTTTCGCTCGTATTGGGCGCTATAGGTACCGATTTGTTCTAACGTGAGTAGGTTGGGACCGGCTTTCATTATACCACCGGGCATGAATATAGCAGGCATATCTAGCCGGGCTATCGCCATCAAATGCGCAGGGACGGATTTGTCGCAACTGGCTATAAAGACACCAGCGTCGAAAGGAGTCGCTTTTACATGAATTTCCATCATGGCGGCCATGATATCACGGGAGACTAATGAGTAGTTCATACCATCGTGTCCCTGCGCCTCTCCATCACAAATATCGGTGACGAAGTAGTTTGCGGCACGTCCCCCCTTTTCCTTTATACCGATTCCGGCCTCGTCCACCAATTTATCCAGATGGGCGCTTCCCGGATGGCTATGTCCGTAACTGCTTTCTACAATGATTTGCGGTTTACTCAATTCGTCGATTTTCCAACCGCTGCCTAGCCGGAGTGAATCCAGCTCCGGCGCTAGTTTTCGTAATTGCTGGCTTTTCATGTCTATTAATTAATGTATAAGGTTATTTATTCAATAAGGTATCCCTAGCTAAAGAATAAATGCTCTATTAAAATTTTTGTACCGATACCGATTAAGATTAAACCTCCGATGAGGTCCAGCTTCAAGTCGATTCTCTTGCCGAATCGGTTACCGAAATAGACACCGAAGGCAGAGATAGCGAAGGTGACAACACCGATAGTCGAGGCTTGCAGCAAGAGTGGTGATTTTAAGATCGCCAGAGAGATTC
This sequence comes from Parabacteroides sp. CT06, assembly GCF_002257605.1. Taxonomy (GTDB): domain Bacteria; phylum Bacteroidota; class Bacteroidia; order Bacteroidales; family Tannerellaceae; genus Parabacteroides; species Parabacteroides distasonis. Next base: position 916,275 of record NZ_CP022754.1, read on the forward strand.
CTACGGCGAGGGCATCGATACTTGTCGCTATTCCCAATCCGCATAATGTCCGGTTACATAGAGGATCGAATTTCCCGTCTTCCTCCTCTTCTTTCGTGCTATCGTATATCATTTTTCCACCTAAGTAAAGCAAGAGGGTAAATGCGATCCAATGGTCGAAGGCGCAAATGTATTTTTCGAATCCTAATCCCATCGTATAACCGATCACGGTCATTCCGGCTTGGAATATACCGAGCACACTCGCTATCTTAATAATATTACCGGCGGTGCAGTTACTCTTAAGAACTGCGCCGCCGGTAACTGATACTGCTAGGCTATCCATGGATAAGCCGATCGCTAGTAGCAGAACTTCAATGTATAACATACTAGAATGATTCCCGTTTAATAATTTCTTCTATAGGCTTACGTTTCTTTGGAGTCTCATCGAATAATGCCGGGTCGGAAGGATAGCCGAACGGTATCAATACAACAGGCTCGATCATTTCCGGAATTTTAAAATGTTTCCGGCAAAGCTCCGTGTCGAAATTGCAAACCCAGCAAGTTCCCAATCCTTGTTCGGCTGCGGCTAAACAAATATGTTCCGTGGCGATAGCCGCATCGATATCCATATGATCCTTATGATCGCCCCGTTTCCAAGATTGCTGATGATCTCCGCAAACGATCAAGTAATAAGGCGCTTGCTTGAACCATTCCCGGGGATAGCATTCTTGTAATTTAGCTTTTCCTTCCGCACTTTGAACCCAAACAAAATACCAAGGTTGATAATTTACCGCCGAAGGGGCCAAACGAGCTGCTTCTAGGATATAATCAATCTTTTCTTGCTCTACGTTTTTGGGGGCATACTTTCGGATAGAACAACGTTTTCTCGCTAATTCTAGGAAACTCATATCTCATCCTCTATTTTATAGTTATTGCGATTCGGAGAATTGCGGGAAATCAACTCCCCGATAAAGCCCGCTAGGAACATCTGGGTTCCCAGAATCATCGCTGTCAATGAAATATAGAAATAAGGGGAACTTGTAACCAAAGGTCTTAGATCTCCAGAGTACATCGAGATCAATTTCATGCTGAGTACGATTACTAGAGCGATAAAACCAATGAAGAACATAGCGCTTCCCCATAAACCGAAGAAGTGCATCGGTTTCTTTCCGAATTTGGAAGTAAACCAAAGCGTGATCAAATCAAGATAACCGTTCACGAAGCGATCCAACCCGAATTTAGTAGTTCCGTACTTGCGGGCTTGATGTTTCACTACTTTCTCGCCAATCTTGTGAAATCCGGCAATCTTAGCTAAATAAGGTATGTAACGGTGCATATCGTTATACACCTCTATATTTTTAATGACAACATTCTTATACGCTTTCAATCCGCAATTGAAATCGTGTAAGTTCTTTATTCCCGAGAATTTACGAGCTGTCGCGTTGAATAATTTCGTGGGGATCGTCTTAGACAACGGGTCATATCTTTTCTTTTTCCAGCCGGATACCAGATCGTACCCGTCTTCGGTGATCATCCGGTAAAGTTCGGGTATCTCATCCGGGCTGTCCTGCAGATCGGCGTCCATGGTAATGACCACGTCACCTTTAGCCCGTTGGAATCCGCAATGCAATCCCGGCGACTTACCGTAGTTGCGACGGAACTTGATTCCCCGGACGTGTGGAGAACGTTGCTTCAACTCCTCGATCACTTCCCAAGAATTATCCGTACTGCCGTCATTCACGAAAATGACTTCATAGGTATAATTATGTTCTTTCATCACCCGCTCTATCCACGAGAATAACTCGGGTAAAGACTCGGCTTCGTTATACAACGGGATAACAACTGATATGTCCATTATTTGTCTGTAATTAACTTTTTAGCGGTTTTCAGTGATGGAACCTGTCGAATTGTTCCTGCACAAGAGAGCCGCTACCGGTATAGAAAGTATGATGCCGTAAAATACGTTATTAAATATTCCTTGTATGGCCATGTGGATTGGCGAGATACGAATCTTGCTGAGCGAGTCGATCATCTCCGAGCTGACTTGGCTATCCTTTAGTACAGTCGTTAATTGCCCGATCGCATTTGCCACGAAATCAGGCGGGGCGATGAACTGATAAAAGACAAAGTATTCAAGCGAGACGATCAATGCGGCGAAAAAATACAACATCGTGCCGAATCTCCATGCATGAAAGAAACTGATCCTTCCACCGATGTCGTGCCGATATCTTTTCGTCATGTAGTAGGCGATGAAAGGGACGGCGAGCGTCAATAGCCAATAGACAAGACTTAAGGAGGGGACGGAAACGCTGAAGATGAAAAAGATGTATTTCACTACCCAATATATACCCATGGCCAAACCATAAGTCATAGCGCCTTTTAAAAGTAAATTCTTATTCTCTTCCATGATGCTGCAGTTTTGAATTCTTATCAGCAAAATTAATATATTAATGCAAATGCGCAACTATATTATGCCTAAAATGCGAAAAAGGAAGCCTACTTATAAGCTTCCTTCTTTAAGATGTGTCTTATCTGAGCCTCTTGTCGGATTCGAACCAACGACCCCGAGATTACAAATCACGTGCTCTGGCCAACTGAGCTAAAGAGGCAGGTGGGTAAGCTTACTACATCGCGCCGCTACGACCAAGTACCCTTGCTGCGGTCAAGCCCTGGGGGATTCCGAGGGAGCATGCCGTGTAGGACTTACCCGGGTGCAAAAGTAGATATTATTTTTTACTTTGCAAGCGTTTTCTTACTCTTGGGATGATAATTGTTTATAAAGAATTGAAAACCTTATGCTTTTGGTAGTGTTAAAGAATGTTTTATGTGTTGTGGCCGATGGTTTATCAAAGAATGTTGATTTTTTCATTGTGAGGAAAAAATATTTTCATCATGAAGAAAAAGTATTTTCACCGTGAAGAAAAAGTATTTTCATCACGATGAAAAAACAGTTTACTTGGAAGAGGTTCCGCTTTCCAATATGCTGACGATGGAGAACAACGTAAAGCAGATCGCTCCCAGTCCGGCCAATACCCGTGCGGGAATGGCATAATAACTATGCTCGGCCGCCATCTCGAAAAGGAAAGCGGAGAGGAAAAGGCAGAATAAAGCCGTGAATATGGGAATTAATGGAATCCGGTTGGCAAGCTTGAATTCTTCCCTCCATATTTTAGACAGCAAGATCACCTTGCTGGAGATACTATAGCAAACTAATCCAAGGCCGATCATGATATATCCGGTTGAGGCATTAGCCGGGTCGCTATCTCCTAATACGAAGAGGCCCCATATCAGACTGATAGATCCCATCAGGATGACAAAACGGTGCCATAGCCTTTTTTCCAATCGGGAATATGTGTTTCTTATTTGTCGGGCGATCGTGGCGACTAAAGCGATTAAGCTGCTGCAAATACATGCTAGTCCGGCCATCACATGCCCGGCGACAAAGTATTGGGAATGCTCGTCGCTATGCGCTAGCAACCGGTAAGCCCAAATCCATGCGACTATGGATATAAATGATGCTACAAGGATCAAGAATACCCCCTGCCAAAAGTTGAACGCTTTGTCTGGTATTCTGGGATCGTCGCTTTTGGCGTTCATTTGTATTAAGGTGAATCGGGTAGAGGCGGTAGCCGTTGTTGCTACGCATGCGGTTATAAGGCCCACCCCGCAAATGACATGGCCCGCGACAAAGTCTGCTGGCGCCGGTGAGGACATGAGTAAGATAAAGCCCGCCAGAAAAGTGATGGTTGCCGAGAGATATCCAAGGATAGGCAAGGCGAATCTGGCTACATTATTATATGTATGGATAATTTGACGAATAATGGTCGCTGCCGTAGCGAACAAGGCTATACAAATAAAGCCAAGAGAGAATACGACAGGTCCGGCGACGAATCTGCTGGAGTCCACTCCATAGTTAAAGACAAAAAATCCATAACCGAAACAAAAGAGGGCCATTAGCAATGGAATCGCCCTGAATAAGACACTAATCCCGTAATTCATAACTTGTTTTTTATTTAGATTTTTCTTCAAACAGAGATGCGATCCTTTTTGTTCAAGAAGAATTTTAGAGGTTATACGATGTTTTTGCGTGTTATTTCATCATTTTTGTTTTTCTTTGCGGAAAATATCAGAGAAGTGAATCTTATTATAGAACAAGGTAACACGTCATCAAAGGTCGCTGTGTATAAAAATGGGCATATAGAGGCTTCTTTTGTATACAAGCAATTCGGTGTATCTGTGGTCGCTGCTCTTTTTGAGAAGTACGCTTTTACGCAAGGCATTTTATCGACGGTGATAGATACGGACGATGAGTTGATCGCTTATCTAAAAAATAAGCTTCAGCGTTTTGTCTTTCTGGATGAACACGTAGCTTTACCGATCAAGGTGGAATATGGGACGCCGAAAACGCTAGGCAAGGACCGTTTGGCCGCTGTCGTGGGGGCGAATTATTTGCGGCCGGGAAAAAATCTGCTGGTTATCGATGCCGGTACCGCTATCACGTATGAGGTGATAGAAGCGCCGGGTATCTTTCTGGGAGGGAATATCTCTCCGGGGATGACAACCCGTTTTCGAGCGTTGAACCATTTTACGAAGAAACTGCCTTTGGTAACGGAAGAGGATGATATACCGCTTATCGGGAGAAGTACGGAAACGGCTATCCAAGCGGGTGTGGTGAATGGGATTGTTTACGAGATGGACGGATATATTGACGAGCTGAAAGTAAAATATCCGGATCTTTTGGTTTTTTTAACAGGCGGTCATTCGTTTTATTTTGAAAGACGGCTAAAAAACTCCATCTTTGCAGACATTAATTTAGTGTTGACAGGATTAAACAGAATCTTAGAGTATAATGTTGAAAATTAATAAGGTAGTAATAATAAGTTTTCTTATCTTTACACAATTGCCATTGTGGGCTCAAAATAACACGAACTCGCCTTATACGCGATTTGGATATGGAGAGTTGGCGGATCGATCTTTTGGTGCCGGAAGGGCGATGGGTGGAGTCGGTTATGGATTAAGGTCCTCTAAACAGATAAATCCATTAAATCCAGCATCTTATAGTTGTATGGATTCGTTGACATTCCTTTTTGATTTTGGTGCGTCCGGTCAGGTGTCTTGGTTCTATGACGGTACGAATAAGCAACGACAGATGAATGGAAACGTGGAGTATATCGCTATGCAATTTCCGATCACCCGGCGTTTAGCGATGAGTATTGGTTTATTACCTTATTCATATGTAGGATATGATTTCGGCGAGAGCCGTACTGAGGGCGGTTTAAGTTGGGGAGAAAGCTTTAGTGGCGAAGGTGGCTTAAGCGATGCCTATTTAGGGCTCTCCTATGATATTTGGAAGAAGCGTCTTTCCATTGGTTTGAACGCCGGATTTTTATTTGGAAATATAACACATTCCCGCAACTTGATTTTCCCGAGTTCGACAGGGGCGGACGATGTGTATAGAAACCAACGTTATGAGATTCGTGATTTAAAGTTAGATTTTGGTATTCAATATACGCATCCTTTGAGCAAGACGGAGCATGTCACGGTAGGTTTCGTTTATTCTCCTGGGAAAAAGCTGAATACGACTGTGTATGATACTCAACTTGTCGGTTCTTCGGCTACATCCGGATATACAAGGAACGATACAATTAAGAATTATCGGTTTGATATGCCAAACTCTTATGGAGCGGGTATCTCTTATGTGAAGGAGAACCGGTTGACGTTAGCTGCGGACTTCTTATATGAGGACTGGGCGAACGCTTATTTTGATAACGAGAAAGGTCAATTCAAGAATCGTACACGTGTAGCGGCTGGTGCCGAATTTATTCCTCGTTATGATAATCGTAATTATCTGGGACGTATCAGATACCGTGCCGGTTTTCATTATAGCAATTCGTACTTAAGAGTCAGTCGCTCCGAGGAGAATGGTTATAAAGGACATGGTTATAATGAATATGGGGCGAGTATCGGTTTTGGGCTTCCATTGATCGATAACCGTTCATTAGTGAACCTGTCATTTGAATACGTGAAGATCCGTCCGGAATTACGTACAATGATTGATGAGCAGTATTTCCGGTTTACGGTGAACTATACATTTAACGAATTATGGTTTTTTAAACGAAAAGTGGATTAAACCGGGAATGGCCGAAAGGGTCTAATGAGTATGATACTTTTTTGAAGGAATATAAATTTATAGCTAACTTTAATAGAAAGAGATATGAAGATCAAAGTTTTATTACTAGCGCTTGGATGTACTATGGGTACATTGGGTGCTTATGCGCAGAAAGGAGTAGATAATGGTACACAGTTCGGTTCCGGTGAGGATAGCGTGCGTTGTATTACCAATATCAGCTTGTTCGTTCCTTACGCGAAAGCCGGAAACTTCAAAGATGCCTATGATTTCTGGAAGATCGTGTACGATGAGTGTCCTGCCGCTACAAAAGATATCTATTTGTACGGTGTGAAAATTATGGGCTGGAAGATCGCCCAAGAGAAAGATCCCGCTAAGAAGAATGCTCTTATTGATGATTTGATGGGGGGTTACGACAAGCGTGTGAAATATTTTGGAAATGATCGCCGGTATGGAAAAGACTGGATCGTTGCTCGAAAAGTGCAAGATTATTTAGCGCAAACAGGCGATAATGCCGACTATAATCAGGCCTATACTTGGTTGAAGGAGATCGTTGATGAGAAAGGTGCTGATACGGAGGCTCTAGGTCTCTCCTTGTTTAGTTTCTCTTCTATGAAGAAAATGCTTAACGATCCGAACTTCAAAGAGCAGTATATTCAAGATTATTTGAAGGTTTCTGCTGGCTTGGATGCTCAGTTAAAAGCTGCGCAGGCTGCAAACAATCAAAAAGAAGTGAATGCCTTGACCGCATATAAGAGTGGTGTTGATAATGCCTTTGCAAATAGTGGTGCTGCCGATTGCGAGACTTTGCAGAATTTGTATGCTGCTAAGATCGAGGAGAATAAGGATAACTTACCTTATTTGAAAGAGACTATATCTTTGTTGAGAAGAACAGGTTGCCAAGAAATCGAGGCTTACTTTTTGGCATCAGACTATGCTTATCGTCAAGAACCTAGTGCCGAGGCAGCTGTTGGGCTAGGAAAGAAAGCCGTTAAGATAAAGGATTATGATACGGCTATTAAATACTTTGATGAGGCCGCGAATTTAGAAACGGACGCGACTTCAAAAGCTGATGATTATTATATGATCGCATTGTTGCTGTTTGAGCAAAATGCTTATTCGAAGGCTAGACAATATTGCCAGAAAGCTTTGGAGGTAAATCCAAACTATGGTAATGCTTATTTATTGATCGGCAAGATGTATGCCGCTACTTCTAAATCTGTCTTCCCGAATGATGGAGTGTTGGCAAGAGCTGCTTATAATGCCGCTATCGATAAATTTGAGAAAGCGAAACAGGTAGATCCGAGTGTTGCTGAAGAGGCTAATACTTTGATATCATCTTATCGTGCTCACCTTCCTTCTACGGAGGAGATCTTCATGCACCCGGATTTGGAGAAGGGCAAACCTTTCACTGTCGGTGGTTGGATCGGAGAGCGTACAACGATTCGGTAATTATGATAGGAAATCGTTTTCATTGTAAAACGGAAAATATGGGCATAACAACTACCTTCGTGGTGGTTGTTATGCTTCTTTTGTTTTCTGCCTCTTGCAGTAAGGAACATAAGGAGGTGGTTGATGTTGAGTTTGATCCGGACAAGACTTATACGATGAAGGCTACGGATGTGTCATCCTTGATCTCCGATTCTGGTATCACGAGATATCGCTTGAAAGCGAAAGAGTGGCAGATTTACGGGAAGGCGGCGGAACCCCATTGGTATTTCCCCGAGGGGATCTACGTGGAGAAGTTCGATACCTTATTCCAGACAGAAGCGAGTATTAAGGCGGATACAGCCTATTATTATGATAAAAAAGGGCTTTGGGAGCTGATCGGTAATGTAGAGGTGGAAAGTCTGCAAGGGGAGCATTTTGAGACTTCCCAATTGTTCTGGGACCAGAAGCAGGAGAAGGTTTATTCTGATAAGTTTATGCGTATCGAGCAAGAAGATAAGATCATAACAGGCATAGGCTTTGAGTCGAACCAAGATATGACTCAGTATAAGATATTTAACTCACAAGGTATTTTCCCGGTGAGCGATGCTCTGGCCGATACGACACGGACAGTTCAGGGGGATAGTGCCCGGGGAGATGTGTCACAAATAGATTCAATAAAAAGTAATTAAGGTGGGGACGCTGACTTATATTTTAATTTCCCTCGCATTTTCCGCATTCTTTTCCGGGATGGAGATCGCTTTTATCTCCTCCAATAAGCTTCGTTTCGAGCTGGATAAGAAGGAACGTAGTCTATCCAGTAAGATACTGGGTATTTTCTATCGTAATCCAAATTTGTTTATCTCTACCATGTTGGTAGGAAATAATATTGCGTTGGTCGTTTATGGTCTTCAGATGGCAATCGTATTGGAGCCGTTTATAGCCAAGGTGGTTGCGAATGAGGCATTGATCGTTTTTATCCAATCCGTGATATCTACGATCTTGATCTTGTTTGCCGGGGAGTTTATTCCCAAGACCATATTTAAGTTGAATCCTAATTTATCACTCAATATATTTGCGATACCATTATTTATTATATATATCATCCTGTATCCGGTCTCCAAGTTCTCTTCCCTGCTATCTTTTTTGATTTTGAAGTTAGGGGGCGTGAAGAACTTGAAAAGTTCACCTCAGGCATTAGGCAAGGTAGACTTGGATTATTTTATACAGCAAAGTCTGGAAGATGCACCTCAAAATTCGGATATGGATACGGAGGTTAAGATTTTCCAGAATGCCTTAGACTTCTCGAATGTCCGTTTGAGGGATTGTATCGTGCCCCGGACGGAGATCGTAGCCTGTGATACGTCGGCTACGATGGAGGAATTGCGTTCTAAGTTTATCGAGACAGGACTTTCGAAAATATTGGTGTATAACGAGAATATTGACAACATTATCGGATATATCCATTCTTCCGAGCTTTTCAAGAATCCGGAGGATTGGACCCAGCATATCCGTAGCGTATCGATCGTTCCGGAGACGATGGCAGCGAATAAACTGATGAAACTGCTGATGCAAGAGAAGAAGAGCTTGGCTGTTGTCGTGGATGAGTTTGGCGGTACGTCGGGTATCGTGACACTTGAGGATTTGGTGGAGGAGATTTTCGGAGAGATTGAGGACGAGCACGATATGAAGTCGCATGTGGCTAAAAAAGTATCGGACAATGAGTATTTGCTGTCGGGTAGGATGGAGATTGATACCTTGAACGAAATGTTCGGGTTGGATCTTCCTGAGTCGGATGATTATGTCACCATCGCCGGTTTTATCTTGCACTTCTATCAAAAATTCCCGAAATTGAACGAGACTGTCCAGATCGATAAATATTCGTTTAAGATAATCAAAGTAACGGCTACGAAGATCGAACTTGTACGTATGAAAGTAGGGATTTGATAAAAAAAAGGATTATATGCTGTGGAATTTCCTTTTTTTCATATCTTTGTGCCCTTAAAATGTGAAATAATAAACTTTAAAAAATAATAAAGATAAATGGCTACGCTGGAAAAAATTAGAAGCAAAGCAGGACTGCTGGTACTCGTGGTGGGTTTGGCATTGTTCGCTTTTATCATTGGAGACTTTTTAAACTCTGGTTCTACTTATTTTAGGCAATCACAGGAACGGATCGCCGAGATTGATGGAGAGGTTGTAAAAATTCAAGATTATCAAGGTCGCGTTGATGAGATGGCCGAGATGTATAAGATGCAATCCGGTTCAGCCAGCCTGCCCGAGGAATATATGACACAGATTCGCCAGTCCGTATTCGATGCGATGGTACAAGAGGTCGTGTTGGACGAGGCTACTGCTAAATTAGGTATGGGAGTAAGTCCGGAAGAATTGTTTGATATGGTTCAAGGTGAGAATATCTCTCCGTTGATCCAACAAATGCAAATGTTTACGAATCCTCAGACTGGTGCTTTTGATAAGGCCGCTTTGTTGAATTTCTTGAAACAAATCGATTCCGATAATATCGCTAGCTATCCGGCAGATCAACAGGCACAGCTGATTCAAGCTAAGAACTTCTGGTTGTTCTGGGAGAAGAACATCAAACGTCAACGTTTGGAGCAAAAATATACGACATTATTGAGTAAGGCTATTTCCGCGAATTCATTGGACGCTAAGGAAGCTTATAATGATAATGCCGAGAATTCGGATATCATTTACGCTATGCAATCATATGCTACGATTCCGGATTCAACGATTGAGGTAAGCAAGAGCGAGATCGAGAAATTGTATAACCAACGCAAGGAGCTTTATAAACAAAAAGAATCTAAGGTAATTAAATATATCGCCGTAGATATCCGTCCGAGTAAAGAGGATTATGATAAGGCACAGGCCGAGATCGAGAGCTTGAAAGAGGAGCTAGCTACGTCTGAAAGAGTGGCTGATGTAGTAAACGAGAACTCTGAGGTTCCTTATGTTGACGCTTTCTTCACGGAGAAGGCTTTGGATCCTGAGATGAAACAATTCGCTACGACTTCTGAGGTTGGCGCTGTTTATGGTCCTGTATTCGAGAATGACAAATACAGAATGTTTAAGCTAGTCGATAAGACGGTCGCTCCGGACTCAGTAAAAGTTAGCCACATCATGTTGGCCGGTAAATCTGAGGCTGAGACAACAGCTTTGGCTGATAGCTTGATGGGGGCGTTGAAAGGTGGCGCTAATTTCGCTGAATTAGCTAAGAAATACTCAGCAGACCAAGCTGCCGAGAATGGTGGTGAACTAGGTTGGTTTACAGAGGTTACCGCTTTGAGAGGTGTGAATGATGATTTTAAGAAGGCTGTCTTCTCAACTCCATTGAATGAGGTAGCGGTTGTGAAATCTTTATATGGTACTCACCTTGTAAAAGTAACAGAGAAAACAGGAAATGTTGAAAAATATAAGATCGCAGATATCGACATGACTGTATCTCCTAGCTCTAAGACCTATAGCAACATCTACAATGAGTTGAATCAGTTCGTATCTAAGAACAACTCTATGGCTAAATTGGAGGAGAATGCGAAGGAAGCCGGTTATAACTTGATTTCAGGTGCAACGGTTACTACAGATGATCAGTTGTTAGGTTCTATCAAGAATTCACGTCCGGTAATTCGTTGGGCGTTCCAGAACGATAAAGGTTCTATCTCTGAGATCTTCGAGTGTAGTGATAAATTTGTCGTGGCTGCTGTAGAAGGAAGTATTTCCGAGGGGTATCGTCCGGTTGATATGGTCGCTCCGGCTTTGAGAGCTGAATTGGCTGCCCAGAAGAAAGGCGATAAGATCGCTCAGGAATTGGCTGCTAAGAATTTAACTTCAGTTGAGGCATATGCTGAAACGATGGGTTCTTCTGTAGACTCTGTGAAGTTCGTGAACTTTGGTACTCGCCGTATCGCTGGTATCGGTATCGAACCGAACTTGAACGCTATGGTTTCTATGGCTCAAGTTGACCAAGTAAGTGCTCCGGTTAAAGGTAACAACGGTGTATATGTGTTCAAAGTATACGCAAGAAATAAAGATGGTAAGGAGTTCAACGAGGCTGAGGAAATCCGTGCGTTGGATGCTTCGAATGCGTATCGTGTAGGATTCCAAGCTATCCAATCTATGGTCAACAACGCTAAGGTGGAAGACAACCGTATCCGTTTCTATTAATAAAGAGTATTTATACTTAAGATAAAAAAGATCCCCTGTTTTGCCGTCAAAATAAATATATCTTGACGACAAAACAGGGGATCTTTATTTTGTGGAATATTTCTCGTACTTTCGCGAATAAGAAAATATCGATAGAATGGTTGACAAAAGACAATTATTAGGGATGACCTTGGAGGAACTGAAAGGTGTAGCGTCTGAGGTGGGTCTTCCCGCATATGCGGCTAAGCAAATGGCCGATTGGATTTATAAGAAGAAAATAACCCGGATTTCGGAGATGACGAATATAGCGGTAGCCAAACGTGCTTTATTAGAGGATTCATTCGAGATCGGGGCTTATCCGCCATCTGAGTATCAAAAGTCGAAAGACGGTACGATCAAATATCTATATGCTGCCGGACCGGGGCGTTTTGTTGAGTCTGTTTATATTCCTACGGATGATCGGGCGACTCTTTGCGTCTCTTCTCAAGTCGGATGCAAAATGAATTGCTTGTTTTGTATGACGGGAAAACAAGGCTTCACGGCAAACCTGACAGCGAACCAGATATTGAACCAGATCCAGTCTTTGCCGGAAAACGATTCATTGACGAATATCGTTTTCATGGGAATGGGGGAGCCACTGGATAACGTAGACGAGCTTTTCAAGGTTTTGGAAATACTCACGGCCCCGTATGGATATGCGTGGAGCCCGAAGCGTATCACGGTTTCAACCATCGGTGTGACGAAAGGCTTGAAACGCTTTTTAGAGGAGAGCGAATGTCATCTGGCCGTAAGTCTGCACTCGCCCTATCCTATGGAACGTCTTTCCTTGATGCCGGTTGAAAAGGCATTCCCAGCGAGGGAGGTGATCGATTTAATCAAACAATATGATTTTTCGCATCAACGACGTGTCTCTTTTGAGTACATTGTTTTTAAAAATTTGAACGATAGCTTGAAACATGCCGAAGCTTTGAGTTGTTTATTAGGTGGAATACCTTGTCGGGTAAACTTGATCCGTTTTCATGCGATACCGAATGTGTCTTTAGAGACTTCCGATATCGCTAAAATGGAGGCGTTCCGGGATTTCTTAAACGCCAAAGGAGTTGTATGTACGATAAGGGCATCACGAGGGGAGGATATTTTCGCCGCTTGTGGAATGCTTTCTACCGCAAAAAATGTTACATTTGTATAATATAAAACACACGGGTATGAAAACACGTTCTTTATTCATCGGTATGTTGCTGCTTCTTGTTTTGATGGGAGCATGTAATTCGGGTTCTGTGATGACTCAAGCTACGGGCTTCGCATATGAGGTTGTCGTGGTTATGGATCAAAAGGATTGGAAAGGCCCTGCGGGAGAAGCCATAAAGTCTGAGTTGGCCTCTTCGGTGCCCGGACTGCCGCAAGCCGAGCCTTCTTTGAAGATTACCTACGTACAACCAAAGGATTTTACAGGTCTGTTACGGTATGTAAGGAATATATTAGTGGTTACGATAGATCCCACCGCTTATACGAAAGTTTCTGTAGGCTACGAGAATAATGTCTGGGCTAGAGGACAGGTGGTTGTTTCGCTGAAAGCTCCTAATACGGAGTCGATCGTCGAGTATTCAAAGACCCATGAGAAGGCGTTGGTCAACTTCTTCGTAAAGGTGGAGATGAATCGTGCGATAGAGCAATTACAAAAGGAATATAGTATGGTGGTTATGGATAACCTGAAAAGCGACCTGAACGTGATGTTAAACGCTCCGGCAAACTTCACGTACTATAAGGATACGACAGATTTCTTCTGGTCTTCCAATAACGCTAACACAGGCCGTATGGACTTAATCGTATATACTTTCCCTTATACTGATCCGAATACGTTTACGGAGGAATATCTGGTCGCTAAACGAGATTCTGTATTGAAGGCGAATCTGCCGGGTTCGTTCCCGGGTTCCTATATGCAAACAGAAACGCGTGCGGGAGTGGAGTATACGCCAATAACCTTAAATGGTAAATATTGTGGCGTGATGCGCGGTTTGTGGAGAATGCAAGGCGATATGATGGGAGGCCCGTTCGTAAGCCACACCCGCTTGGATGAAAAGAATCATCGTGTGGTTGTAGCCGAGGGATTTGTGTATGCTCCGGAGACAGACAAGCGTAATTTCATGCGTAGAATAGAAGCTGCCTTATTTACGTTACGTTTGCCGGGTGAATTTGATGAACCGGTAACTGAGACATTGGATATCCCAAAAGAGAAAAAGTAATAAACAAACAAAATATATGGAAGAACGACTGATTAAAGTGGGGATCACCCACGGAGATATAAATGGTATCGGCTATGAGGTGATATTAAAGACCTTTTCCGATACCCGCATGGCGGAGCTTTGCACGCCGATTATCTATGGCTCGTCCAAGATAGCCGCTTATCACCGGAAGGCATTGGAGCTTCCTCCTATCAATATGAATATTATTTCACATGCGGAGGATGCGGGAGTAAACCGGGTGAACATTATTAACTGCGTGGAGGACGAGACCAAGGTGGAGTTGTCGAAATCTACGCCGGTTGCCGGTGAGTCGGCTTTCAAGGCGTTGGAAACGGCGGTTACGGATATGAAGCGGGGAGTAGTGGATGTACTGCTTACCGCCCCGATCAATAAACATAATATCCAGAACGAGGATTTTCATTTTCCCGGGCATACTGAGTATTTGGAGAAATGCTTCGGTGGCTTGGATAAAAAAGCCTTGATGATCTTGATGAAAGATGATCTTCGTGTCGCTTTGGTGACGGGGCATATTCCATTGTCGCAAGTTGCGTCTTCCCTCAACGTGGGCGATATCGTGAATAAGCTGCGTATTTTCAATCAGTCGTTAAAGCAAGACTTCGGTATTGTGAAGCCACGCATCGCGGTTCTTTCCTTAAACCCTCATGCGGGTGATGCCGGATTGCTGGGTACGGAAGAGGAGACGATTATCATACCGGCAATGCAAGAGGCGGAGAAAAAAGGCGTAATGTCATTTGGCCCTTATGCGGCTGACGGTTTCTTTGGTTCGCAGATGTATGATAAATTTGATGGTGTCTTAGCGATGTATCATGATCAAGGGCTCGCTCCTTTCAAGACGTTGGCGATGGATGACGGGGTGAACTATACGGCAGGATTGCCGATCGTACGGACTTCTCCGGCACATGGAACAGCTTATGACATAGCCGGGCAGAACGTGGCCTCAGAAGAGTCGTTCCGCCAAGCCTTATATGCGGCGTTGGATATCTTCCGGAACCGGTTACGTTATCAGGAGGCTACCGCCAACCCGTTGCGTAAGCAATATTTCGATAGGGGGGGAGATAATGAGAAATTGGATTTGACGAAAGACGACGATACGGACGGATTATAGTAGATCTTTCCTGACAAGTTTCAATAAATACATAAAATGTCATGTTAATAACGAATGGATGTTATTGACATGACATTTTTGTATGGGACGTGGGACGCTTTTTGGTTTTAAACTTTTAAGATAGGAAAAGTTTGCGTAAGTTTGCGGTTTAAAACGAAAATTACGATTATGTTTAAAGACAAAACGATAGTATATACATCCGGAACGTTTGATATGTTCCATTATAATCATCTTAGGATGATCAATTACGCCCGTAGTTTGGCGGATATATTGATCGTCGGGGTTAGTACAGATGAGTTGGTCTCTTCTTATAAAGCGAAGCCGATCATTCCGTTCCATGAACGTTTGCAGATCATCGAGGCGTTGAAGACTCCCGATATCGTTATTCCACAACATTCCTTGGATCACACGGAAATCGTGAAGAAGCTGAACATCGACGCTTTCGTGGTAGGTGATGACTGGTTCGGAAAGTACGACTATCTGAAAGATTTAGGCGTTCAGGTATTTTATTTCCCTTACGGAACGGGGGTTTCCTCCTCGAATCTGAAAAAAACGATACATGATTCTTATGAGGCGAATCTGACAACCCAACGTCAGGCGAAGCCGGAAACAGTGAAAGGATCTGCCGCTAAATAACGATCAGTTTCATGGATAAATTTATTTTAATTACCGGTGGGACAAAAGGGATAGGAAAGGCGGTAGCGTCCTGTTTAGGAAAGGCCGGATATAACCTTATACTGACTTATGCTTCCGACCAAGCGACCGCCGAGGAGGTACGTAGCGAGTTGGTGGGGCGTTTCGATATACAGGTTTCTATTCTGCGGGCCGATATCTCGGATCGGAATACGATCGGGGTTATCGATTCTTTCTTGGAGGAGAATAGGCTACGTTTGGACGGCCTTGTGTTCAATGCGGGAATGACCTGTCGGGATCCTTTTGAGGAACTTTCATTCGAGGATTGGGACCGGGTTTTCTTTGCTAATATCCATTTCCCGATCTTCCTTTTACAGAAGATTGTTGGACGGATTAATAAGGGGGGAAGTATCGTGTTTACGGGTTCCTTGATGGGAATACAGCCTCATTCGGTATCCTTGGCATATGGAGTGACGAAAAGTGCTGTTCATGCGCTGGTCAAAAACATGGTGAAGTTCTTAGTTCCCTATGAACTGCGTGTGAATGCCGTGGCTCCCGGTTTTGTCGATACGGAATGGCAGAAAACAAAGCCTGCCGAGATCCGTCGGAATATAGAGAACAAGGTCTCTTTGGGACGGTTCTGCGACCCGGATGAATTGGCGGAAGTTTATAAAATGTTGATAGAGAATAGTTATTTTAATGGCGAGGTAGTCGTTGTGGATGGCGGTTACTCGTATAAATAAGAAACAAATGAGCGAGTTGGATAAGGAATACGAAGCATCGTTAAAGTCGATAGAAACAGAAAATAAGATAGACCGAATTTTTTATCGTCCGATAGGATTTCGTATTGCTCGTATGTTGCGAGGCACGGGGATTACCCCGAATATGATTACGGTTATCTCGATCTTCGTGGGTGCGGCGGTCGGATTTATGTTTTATCACGATAATTTGACATATAATATCTGTGGTATATTATTGTTGGTATTTGCCAATATCCTCGACTGCGTGGATGGGCAGCTGGCACGTCTTACAGGGATCAAGTCCGCTATCGGGCGTATCTTGGACGGATTCGCCGGGGATATCTGGTTCGCTTCGATCTATATCGGATTCGCTCTTCGTTTGTCTCATGATTACGGTACGGATTGGTTCTTTGCCTTGGCGGTCTTATCCGGTCTGTCTCATTTAGTCCAAGCGAATATCACGGATTATTATAAGACGCTTCACCTTTATTTTATCAGTAAGGATAAAGGCTCGGAGTTTCAGTCTTTGGAGCAGGTGGAGGCGAAACATAAGGAGATGAAGTATGGCATTAACAAGTTTTTCTACTTCTTATATCGTTGGTATACGATGTTGCAAGTGAAGGCTACGCCTACCTTACAGAGTATGTTACAAAATTTGCACGCGAAGTATGGGGATAATATTCCGGAGAATATCCGTGTGGACTTTCGTAAACAGAGTCGTCATTTAATGCGTTACATAGACTTGTTGACCTTTAATGGCCGGACGATGGTTATGTTTGTGATCGTACTAACGGGACAGGTCTGGGCTTATTACCTATACGAGATCATCGTGTTGAACATCGTACTAGCGATAGTGATGAGGAAACATGAGAAGATGTGTGCCTCGTTTTTAGGATAAAGTATGAAGAAGAGTGTTGTTGACATTTACGATTTGCAAGAGATGGCCCCGTTCTTCAAGGGGCGAGTGGGGACATGGTTAGGTAAGTTGCTGATAAAGTGCTTACGTGTGGATCTGGTTAATAAGGTACATGCCCGGAATTGTCATTTACGGGGCGCTGAGTTTACTTCCGCTTTATTGCATGACCCCATTATCGATCTCAGCTATGAGGTTCATAATAAGGAGATTTTAGATCATCTGCCGGAAGGGGCTTTTGTTACCGTTTCCAACCATCCGATCGGGTCGTTGGATGGAATCATGCTGATTGATATTTTCGCTTCCCGCCGTCCGGACTTTAAGGTGATGGTGAACGGCATCTTGACCAAGATCGGGGCGATGGAGGATAATTTCATATCCGTGGTGCCCGATTCCCACAAGCGAGGGGCGAATCCGGCGAATGTTAATGGCGTGCGACTATCCCTGCAACGCCTGAAAGAAGGTCATCCGATGGGTTTCTTCCCTGCTGGAGCGATCTCATTTTATAATAAAAAAGAGAAACAGGTACGGGATTTATCGTGGGCGCATAGCGTGATCCGCTTAGTTCGTAAGGCGAAAGCACCGGTATACCCTGTTTATTTTGATTTCCAAAATACCCATTTTTTCTATTGGCTAGGGAATATCAGCTGGCAAATACGTACCTTGCGTATTCCTACAGAGGCTTTCAATAAGCGTGGAAAGAAAGCGGATGTATATATCGGTGAGCCTATCTCGCCGGAAGAGATCGCCGCCATCCCGGAAGACAAGGATCTTGCCGAGTTCTTGTATAAACGTACATATGGTGCTAAAAAATAAGAAACGACCGATAGATTCTGTTATCAATAGTGGTAGTTTGAATTAAGATTTGTAATTTTGGCAGAGTAACTGAAATAATTACAGATTTTAAAAGTGAAAGAGTGATGAAGGTTGATGTACAACAGATAAAACAGCGTTTTGGGATTATTGGTAATAACCCGGGATTAAATCGTGCGATCGACGTTGCACTTCAAGTAGCGCCAACCGACTTATCTGTTCTTATTACAGGAGAGAGTGGAGTCGGGAAGGAGACTTTCCCGCAAATTATTCACCAGAACAGTCAGCGTAAGCATGGACAATATATAGCCGTAAACTGTGGCGCTATTCCGGAAGGGACGATAGATTCGGAGCTTTTCGGGCACGAGAAAGGTTCTTTTACCGGGGCGTTGGCCGACCGTAAAGGGTATTTCGAGGTAGCGGACGGTGGAACGATCTTCTTGGATGAGGTAGGAGAGTTGCCAACTCCTACGCAAGCACGCTTGCTTCGTGTGTTGGAGACGGGTGAGTTTATCAAGGTCGGTTCCTCCAAGGTACAGAAGACGAACGTTCGTATCGTTGCCGCTACGAACGTGAATTTAGTGCAGGCGGTTTCGGAAGGTAAATTCCGTGAGGATTTGTACTATCGTTTGAATACGGTGCCTATTCAAGTGCCTCCCTTGCGGGAGCGTCCGGAAGATATCGTCTTATTATTTCGTAAGTTCGCCAGTGATTGCGCCGAGAAATACCGGATGCCGCCGATCCGCTTGGATGATGAGGCCCGTCAATTATTGGTTTCTTACCGTTGGCCGGGTAACGTGCGTGAGTTGAAAAATATCACGGAACGTATCTCCGTAATCGAAGAGACACGGGATATAACGGCGGATGTCCTGCGCCTTTATCTGCCGAACGTAAATGTTGAGAAATATCCGGTATTGGTGAAGCAAGATTCGGATCAAAAGATATTTAACAGCGAGCGGGAGATCCTTTATCAAGTCTTGTTCGATATGAAAAAGGACGTGAACGAGCTAAAGAAATTAGTGCATGATATCATGGGAGGGAATATCCCGATGCCAACGGTGGCGGATGATACCCCTTATGCGCATCCGATCCATCCGGCGGCGGTTCATGCCATGCACCCGACGATCCAAGATGCCGAGGATGTGGAAGAGGAGACTTTATCCTTGGAAGAGGTGGAGAAGGAGATGATCCGTAAGGCTCTGGAGAAGCATAACGGGCGACGGAAGAACGCGGCGGCCGACTTGAAGATATCGGAGCGTACGTTATATCGAAAAATCAAGGAATACAATTTGGAATAAAAATATGCTAAAGAAGATTGTCAACATACGTTTGTCGGCAGCCAATTGGCTTATACTCTCATTTTTGACGGTATTGGCTACGGCTTGCTCTATTTCCTATAAGTTTAATGGAGCCTCTATCGATTATACGAAGGTGAAGACCATTACGATTCGTGACTTCACGAACCAAGCTCCCTACGTGAATCCGACCCTTGCGCCGCAGTTTACGGAGGATTTGAAGGATATTTACATCCGTCAGACTCGTCTGCAACTGGTTCCGAGCAATGGCGACCTTGAGTTGGAGGGTGAGATCACTGGTTACGATTTCGCTCCAATGGCCGTGAAGGAGGATGCTATCGCCTCGCAGACGAGGTTGACGATCACGGTGCGGGTTCGTTACTCCAACCGGGTTAACCCGGATGAGGATTTTGAGCAGTCGTTCTCCGCTTACCGCGAGTTCGACAGTAACTTGATGCCGCAGCAGGTAGAGGGAACATTATGCGAGGAAATCATAGAGGAAATAGTAGACCAAATCTATAACGCTACGGTTGCCAATTGGTAGAATGAGGGCGGAGGATTTATATCGTTTGATGGAGGAGCCTTCGGAATTGACCGAGGGGACTCTTCTTGAGTTGCGACGAATCGTGGAGGATTACCCGTATTTTCAAGTGGCACGGATGTTGTATCTAAAGAATCTGGCCGTATTAAATGATATGAGTTTTACCTCGGAGCTGGAGAAGATGGCGATATTCTTGCCGGACCGGAAAAAGCTGTTCCAACTGATAGAGGGAGATAAATATGGCTTGAACTCCCGTGTGGAGCATGAGCCGGATATGCGAAAAGAGGATACTTTCTCCTTGATAGACGCATTCCTCTCTAACCGTAACGAGGAACCGGAGCCTAAGAAAGAAGCCTCGTTCCTGTTCCAGCCATCGGTATCGTCAGATTATATGTTTTGGTCATTATCGAAAGAGGAAGAAGAGAAGCCATCTGGAGAGGATGCGGAGAATAGGCTTCGACATCACGACTTGATCGATTCGTTCATTAAAAATGACCAACAGCGTATGCCGGGTAGTGGGCTGGAAATCCGTGAGGAAACCAGCCGTGCGGAGACTCCAGAGTCGGTGAAAGATTTGGATGATGAGCAGTCCAAATCGCTGGAAGACTCGTGCCTTACGGAAACTTTAGCTCGGATTTATATAAAACAGAAACGATATGATAAGGCTTTGCAAATTATTAAAAACTTAAGCTTGAAATATCCAGAAAAAAATGTTTACTTTGCAGACCAAATCAGATTTTTGGAAAAGTTGATTATTAACACTAAAAAATAAAACTAAGATGTACGTATTTATTTCTATCTTAATCCTGATCGCCTCTATACTATTAATCTTGATCGTGTTGATCCAGAACTCGAAAGGTGGAGGTTTGGCTTCAGGGTTCTCTTCTTCTAACCAAATCATGGGTGTACGTAAGACCACGGACTTTTTGGAGAAAGCTACTTGGAGTTTGGCGGGTACCGTAATCGTATTGAGTATCTTGATTACCGCATTTATCCCCAGAGCGGAGCATGCCGCTCAATCTGAGATCAAGCAACAAGTAAACGACGCTATCTCTATCGATCCGAATACGATCGCTCCGGACTTTGGTACGGCTCAACAACCGGCAGTTCCGGCAGAGGAAACTCCCGCTACTACTACACCTGCGGAGGAAAGCAACAGATAAGAATCTTATTTGAAAACAATATAGAAGTCATGTCCACTAACAATGGATGTGACTTTTTTTTGTGCTACTTTAAGTGTAAGCTTCTTTAGGTCTTGATCTTTTCACCTATGTGAAAAGATCGTATCACAAGGGTGAAAAGATCGTATCACGTATATGAAAAGATCGTTTCATCTTTGTGAGACGATTATTGCGAATAGGGGCTTCTATCTCTTCATAGAAAGAAATGATCAGTTAAGTGGAATATTGTTCGTATATTTGTTACATATAATAGTAATAAGTATAAATACTCAGATATGGATATGATAAATTTTGATGGGTTGTTGATCGGTATCGTTACATTTTTGATTATCGGTCTGTTTCATCCGGTAGTCGTGAAGGCCGAGTATTATTGGGGGACGAAATGCTGGTGGATATTCCTTGTCTTAGGGATTTTAGGAGTGATAGCCTCCCTGTTTATAGACAGCGTGTTTGTGTCCGCTATTTGCGGCGTATTCGCCTTTTCATCGTTCTGGACGATCAAGGAGATTTTCGAGCAGGAGGAGCGTGTGCAGAAAGGCTGGTTCCCTCGAAATCCGAAAAGAAAATACCCTTGGGACGATAGTGAGGTGAAATGAATTCTTTTCGTATCTTTGCGCTCGTGAAAGCGATATAAAAGCAATAAAGCTATGAAGACAAAGAGAAAAAAGCAAGATCCGTTAGTCGAGTACATAAAGGCTAACCGGAAAGGCAGTCGTGAGGCCGAGTTAGAAAACCACGGCAGGCCGGTCAGTCATAACCGGATTCATGTATCGAAGAAAGTTTATAATCGTAAAAGAATGAAGGCAGATGCCCAGAGGCATCTGCCTTATTTGTTTTTAGTGGCCTAAAAGGAGACCTTAGTTCGCTGTATTGTTATTGATCGGTGTCTTTTCCTTGAACCACTCCACTAGTATCCCATTCTTGAAGCTTAGGATGTAGTAGCCTTCAGAGTAGTCGGCTATCGTCATGGTTACCGTCTTATAACTGATACTCTCTATCGGGCCGTCGGGGGTTATCCGTGCGCCAGCCGACTCAAAATCCTTTCCTAGTATCGATATAACCTTTTGCTTGGTCATCCCTAGCTCTATCTTATGCATCCGGTTGTCCATTTTATAAGGATTCATTACCGTAGCGCATCCTATCAATAAGAACATTGTCAGCAACACGTATATCCCTTTCACCATCTTCATCTCTCTTTTTGTTATTTGTTGTATTGGGGGCTAAAGTAGACATTATCCCGGATATATAGTAATACGAGGATATAAAAAAAGAGGAAAACCTTTCGATTTTCCTCTTTTCCTAGAGCGGAAGACGGGGCTCAAACCCGCGACCCTCAGCTTGGAAGGCTAATGCTCTATCAACTGAGCTACTTCCGCAATATGTATTCTTTCGGTTTTCGAAAGAATTGGTTCACATAGTGAACCGATCAATTAAGGTGGGCAGTGATGGATTCGAACCACCGAAGGCGAAAGCCAGCTGAGTTACAGTCAGCCCCATTTGGCCACTCTGGTAACTGCCCCCCTTGTTCTTAATTGCAGTGCAAAGGTACGATTTATTTTGAAACCTGCAAGCGTTTAGGCAGAAAAATTTACCATTTTTATTGCGGTAACCGCTGCCTCGTCTCCTTTATTGCCATATCTACCTCCCGCACGATCCTCGGATTGCTGCATGGTGTCGGTAGTTAACAGGCCGAAAATGAAAGGAATATCGTACATTAAATTCAATTCTGTAATGCCTTGCGTAACGCCGGAGCAAACGTAATCAAAATGTGGCGTATCGCCTCTTACGACGCATCCCAGAACGATCACGGCGTCTAATTCTTTAGTCTCGGCCAATCTTTTGGCTCCAAAAGTCAGTTCAAAACTACCCGGAACTCGTTTAACTACGATGTTCTCCGGTTTCACCCCGTGCTTTTCAAGCGTGTTGCAAGCACCTTCCAATAACTTCTCGGTAATGTTCTTGTTCCATTCCGCAACTACAATGCCGATGTTCATCTCTGAAGCATCGGGTACGCTGTTGAAGTCGTACTCGGATAAATTCTGATAAGCTGTAGCCATACTTGTCTCTTTAAAAGAAGAGGATGCCTTGTTTGACCGAGACATCCTCTGTTATACTATATAATATACTGTTTATTTATTTTCCTGCCGAAGCACGGGTGATATACTTATCGATATCGGATGCCTCCATGGAAGTGTAATACTTGTCCTTGATAGTCGTGTAAGCCTTTACAGCCTTGTCATACTCTTTCAAGTTCTCGTAAGCGATACCGGCCTTCTTCAAGTAAATCGGGCTGATAACCTCGTTGTCGGCCTCCTTAGCGGCTTTCTCGAAATAGCTGATTCCTTCTTTCGTATTACCCATGTTCACGTAGCAATCACCGATCAAGCCTGTAACCGCCGGAGATACCATTTGGTCCTTTCCGCTGAAAGATTTCAATAAATCGAGCGCCTTCTGTGTATCGCCCATCTTGTAGTAACAGATACCTGCGTAAGCCTTCGCCAAGTTTCCGGCGTCCGTGCTTCCATATTGGTCGATGATAGCCTCGAAACCTTCATAGTCAGCTCCATTGCCGTTTAAAGCCAAGGCGAAAGAATCTCTGGCGAAGTATTGCTCGCCCTTGAACATGGCGGCGGCGGCTTTTTTCTCCTGAGGAACTAAATAACCATGCTTGATTCCCAAAACAGCTCCAACAACGAGTGCGACAGCTATTATACCGTAAATAATCTTCTTTGAATTGTTTTCAATGAATTGCTCCGATTTGGAGACAATCTCTTCTACTTCTAACTCCTTGTTGGTGTCCTTTTCTTTAGTAGCCATAATGTGTTATAGTTATTTATTAATTTTATCGCTGATTTTAAGCCATACCATATGGTTGGCGATTCAAAGCGCAAAAGTAGTTTTTTTTGCTGATATAATCTATACTTAGAAGTATATTTTTTAATTTTGTACGATTAATACGGTTTAGATGATACTAAAGAAGCTTTCTGTTCTCAATTACAAAAATATACTTCAGTCTGAGGTTATTTTCTCGCCCAAGATGAATTGCTTTTTCGGCAATAACGGGATGGGGAAGACGAATCTATTGGATGCCATTCATTATCTCTCATTTTGCAAGAGTCATGTCAATACGCCTGATAGCCAGATAATAAACAGTGATCAAGATCTTTGCGTGGTGCAGGGTAACTATGATTATGAGGGACGTGAGGAGGAGATTTTCTGTGCCATGCGGCGTAGGCAACGCAAACAGTTCAAACGGAATAAGAAGGAGTACGACAAGCTGTCCGAGCATATCGGCCTATTACCGTTGGTCATGGTTTCTCCGGCTGATGCCGACTTGATCCGGGGGGGGAGCGATGAGCGACGCCGTTTTCTGGACTTAATCATCTCGCAGCAAGACAAGCCTTATCTGCATGCGCTTATCCAATATAATAAAGCGTTGCTCCAACGGAATACGTTGCTGAAAGATCAGAGCATGGATGCCTCTCTTTATGAGGTATTGGAGATGCAGCTGGGTATGTACGGCCAAATCGTTTACGAGAAGCGGAAAAAACTGGTGGAGGATTTTACCCCGATCTTTAATGAGTACTACCAGACGATCTGCGGCTCTGCCGAGGAGGTAGGGCTACATTATATCTCGCAATTGGAGGAAACGGAGCTTGCCGGTAAATTGGCGATGAGCCGGGAACGGGATCGTATATTGGGCTATACCTCTTCCGGTATCCATAAGGATGAGCTGGAAATGACGTTGGGCGGGTACCTGATTCGCCGGGTTGGTTCGCAAGGACAGAATAAGACGTATCTGATCGCCTTGAAACTCGCTCAGTTCGCTTTCCTAAATAAACGGGGACAGACTACACCTATCTTGCTGTTGGATGATATTTTCGATAAGCTGGACGCTAGCCGTGTGGAGCAGATCATCAAACTGGTCAGCGAGAATGGCTTCGGGCAGATTTTTATTACGGATACGAACCGGAAGTATCTGGATGAGATCTTATTGGCTATGAATCATGACTATGCTCTCTTCCGTGTGGAACGTGGCGAGGTACAACCTATGGAGGAATAAGAATGCAGAGAAGAAATACACAGACATTGGGGGAAGTGCTTCGTGACTTTTTCGAGGATAATACCGAGTTGTACGAGAAAATGATGGAGATCCGGGTCCAACGTGCGTGGGGAGAAGTTTTAGGGCCTACGATCATGCAGTACACACGTAATATATATGTACGTGATAAGGTGCTTCATGTCTCATTGACTTCCTCTGTACTTCGTAGCGAGTTGACGCTTTGCCGGGAACGGTTGGTGAAAAGCTTGAATGATTACTCGGGTGCCTCGGTCATTACCAATATCGTTTTTCATTGAGTGTGGCTTTACCATTCGCAATATTACTTACTGGGTCAAGTAACATATACTGCCCAGCCCCGGTAAGTATATATGGCTTGACCCAGTAAGTATATATTCTGCGGAGAGATCAATAGATGGTGTCTTCTGTTATTACGTAATCCATTTTCTTGTCGAGTGGCTCTACCGGAACCTGTGGTATCATCTGGAACCCGAAGCATATGCCAACCTTGGGAGCGTTGAGCGTGGAAAGAAGGCGGTCGTAGAATCCCCTCCCTCGTCCCATGCGGTTCTTGTCTTTGTCAAAGGCGACTCCGGGCACGATAATCAAGTCTATCTCATTCTTTGGAACTTCTATGCCGTCCGCCTTAGGCTCTAATATTCCGAAAGGTCCGGGTTTTAGGGATTCCGGTCCTTCGTAAAGAAGCAATCTCAAATCATCACCGACGATCAAGGGCAACAGAAGCTTTTTCTTCTGGTACCATTTCTCGATAAAGCCGGCGGTCTGTACTTCTCCCGGTATGGCGTGATAAAGGGCGATGCAAGAAGCCGCTTGGAACAGTTCCGTCTGTTCCAAGCGGTCCATAATCTTATCCGATAGCTCGCACAAGGTAATCCTCGAATATTCTTTTTTTCGAGAGGCCATATCTTTTCGTAGGGCCTGCTTGGCTGTGTAAGTCTCCATTCGCTGATTGTTTTAATAGTTCCGCATTCGGCACAGATTTTCCCTCTTGCAAGATCTTGATCGCACGTAATAAGGTAACGTCATCTTTTAGGAAAATGGGGTAGAAGCCTGCCTCGTCGAAGAAATTCCTTACGATATACGCTTGCAATTGGTTCTCGATTAACTTGCCGGATATATTAATTAATGTAGGACGTCTCTTGATGCCCTTGGTAGCGGCGAAGTTCACGAAGTCGGAAAGGAGCGGTTGTTGCTGCAAGTAATTATATAATTCCTCCCAAGTCTTGAATGAGCCTAGTTTCTCCCGATGGCGGTCTGAGTACTCGAGCGCATACAGGTAAAGCACGCCGCTATTTACCACATTTGAGTAGTAAGAGGTAACGCCGCTCGTGTCACGAGGGATAAAGATATCTGGCATGATACCGCCCCCGCCGTATACGGTACGTCCGCCTACGGTCTGGTATTTCAAGGAATCATCCATCTTGATGCTATCGGCCGAGTCGAACTCGCCGTGCATATATCGGTTATAGATATCTTGGTCGTAAGCGTCCGTATTACCCATCTCATATTTCTTCTGGATGCAGCGACCGGACGGCGTGTAATAACGGGCGATGGTCAATCGCATCTCTGAACCGTCGCTCAATGACATTTGAGTTTGTACCAGACCCTTGCCATACGTTCTTCGTCCGATAATCGTACCACGGTCGTTATCTTGGATCGCTCCGGAGAATATCTCACTGGCGGAAGCCGAGATCTCATCGGTCAATACTACGATCGGGGCGTCTTTACAAGTTCCGGTTCCGTTCGCATATACGTCGGAACGAGGGAACGACTTACCTTCCGTGTAGACGATCAAGCGTCCTTCCGGCATAAACTCGTTAATCATATTAATAGCGGCATCCATATATCCGCCGGTATTACCCCGTAAGTCGATCACGAAAGAGGTACAGCCCGCTTGTTTCAGCTTGGCGATCGCCGTGATGAACTCATTATAAGTATTCCGGGCGAATTTGCTAACCTTGATGTAACCTATACCTTTAGCCGCCTCATAAGAAACATCGACCGAATTAACAGGGACATCTCCACGGGTTACGTCAAAATAGAGCAACTCGGGGGAGTTCCCTCGCTGTACGCCTAGTTTCACCGTACTGTTCTTTGCGCCCCGAAGTGTCTTCATAATCTCTCCTTGGTTCTTTTTCTTACCGGAGAAAATAGAATCATTGATCGAGATGATCCGGTCGAAGGGTAGTAAACCAGCTTTCTCTGCGGGACCACCGCTAATTACACTGATCACTAGGATCGTATCGGTTTGCATATTAAATGATACGCCAATACCACTGAAAGAACCTTCCAGCTCCTCATTCACCACGGAAGCGTCTTCGGCGGGGATATATACGGAGTGAGGGTCTAATTCACTGAATATTTTCGGGATCGTACTCTCTACCAACTTAGACATGCTAACCGTGTCAACATATTGCTCGTCGATAATGTCCAAGATGGCATTTATCTTGTTGCCGCTGGAGTAGGATCGTTTCTTTCCTTGACTGATAGATAAATAATGGTTCCCAATAAAGATACCTAAAGCGATACTAGCCGCGATGATAACCGGGAGCCATACGGTCAGTCTTTTGTTTTTATCCATAAAAACGTTTTATTTATTCGTTCAAATCTATATAATCTACTATGATACCGGCACGCTTCAATAATTCACAGCCGTCTGCTATTCGATAATTCTCGGAATAGACCACTCGCTTGATCCCGGATTGTATGATTAATTTCGCGCATTCAATGCAAGGGGAGGAGGTAACATAAATGGTCGCTCCTTTACTGCTGTTCGATGAGGCTGCCACTTTTGTGATGGCGTTAGCCTCCGCATGTAGAACATAAGGCTTGGTGACATTATTCTCGTCTTCGCAAACATTTTCAAAACCGGCGGGTGTTCCATTGTATCCGTCGGATATGATCATTTTATCTTTTACTAATAATGCGCCCACTTGGCGTCGTTTACAGTACGAATTCTCGGCCCAGATAGCGGCCATTCGCAGGTAACGTTTATCTAATTCGTGCTGTTTTTCTGTTTTCTCGCACATTTGTTTACTCTTTTGTCTTTTAATCCAGACACAAAGGTAGTGATTATTTAGATTTACCGGGCGATAAGCCCGGTAAATTATTACTTCTTAATACCATTACGGATTAATAAGGCGTCTATCGTAGGCTCTTGTCCACGGAAACGCTTGTATAACACGGCGGGATCTTCTGTACCACCTTTGGATAAGATATTGTCACGGAAAGATTTAGCGACCTCTTTGTTGAAGATTCCTTTCGATTTGAAAACGGAGAAAGCATCGGCATCTAATACCTCGGCCCATTTATATCCGTAATAACCTGCCGCGTATCCTCCGGAGAAGATATGTCCGAAGCTTGTGCCCATCAAGGCTTCCGGTACTTCCGGCATGATTACGGTCGGAGCCCAAGCTTTTTTCTCGAATGCCGCTACGTCACCGTCGAAAGGTTGCTCCAACGTATGCCATGCCATATCCAGCAAGCCAAAGCTTAATTGGCGGCAGCAAAGGTAGCCGGCGTTGAAGTTAGAGGCGTTTACCAAGCTTTGTATCATCTCTTGCGGGATTTTCTCTCCGGTCTGATAATGAACGGCGATCTGATCTAAGAACTCTTTTTCAGTCAACCAGTTCTCCATGATCTGGGAAGGTAATTCTACGAAATCACGATAAACGCTGGTTCCCGAAAGGCTGGAATATGTTCCTTGCGCTAGCATGCCGTGCAAGGAGTGCCCGAACTCATGCAAGAGCGTGTTCACCTCGTCGAAACTTAACAAAGAGGGCTTCGTGTCTGTCGGACGGGTAAAGTTCATCACGATAACGATCTGAGGACGGCTATCTTTTCCGTCTTTATCTTTGTATTGAGCCTTGATATTGTTCATCCAAGCGCCGGATTGTTTTCCGTCACGAGGGAAGAAGTCCGTGTAAAGGATCGCTAGAAACTTGCCATCAGCATCGTATACCTCGTAAGCGTCTACTTCCGGATGATAAACCGGGATTTTCTTGTTTTCCTTAAAGGTGATACCGTAGAGCTGGGTAGCTAATCCGAATACGCCTTTCTTTACGTTGCTTAACTCGAAATAAGGGCGAGTCATCTCGTCGTTTACCTTGAAGCGGATATCCCGTAACTTCTCGGAATAATAACTCCAGTCCCAAGGCATAACGGTGATATTCTCTTTCTCTGTACCTAATGCGAATCCTTCTACTGCATTGTATTCATTGATCGCTATCGGTTTATAA
This sequence comes from Parabacteroides sp. CT06, assembly GCF_002257605.1. GTDB lineage: Bacteria > Bacteroidota > Bacteroidia > Bacteroidales > Tannerellaceae > Parabacteroides > Parabacteroides distasonis. Next base: position 945,771 of record NZ_CP022754.1, read on the forward strand.
GCTTCGAGTAACTGATTCAATAATTTGTATACGTTCGCTGAGTTTTTAGCCATCGTGTGTTCCAGCGCATATTCGGCGTAATTCTTGAATCCCATCAACTGGGCGATCTCTAGGCGGATATTAACGATCTTTTTGATAATGTCCTTATTGTCGAACTCATCCCCTTTATTTCCTACGCTCATGTATTCACGATACATTTTTTCTCGCAAATCACGCTTGTCGGAATAACGCATAAATGGAATGTAACTCGGAGCCGAGAGATTGAATAACCATCCGTTTTTATCTTTACTTTTGGCTAACATGGCCGCTGCGTCACGAGCACTTTCGGGTAAGCCGGATAGTTCGTTCTCGTCCGTTATTAGTAATTCGAACCGGTTTTTATCTTTCAAGGCGTTTTGATCGAACTGCAAGGTTAACATGCTTAGGTCCATACTTAGCTTGCGGTATTTTTCCTTGTCATCTTTATTTAACGTAGCCCCATTCGCTTTAAACGACTCGTAAAGGTCTTCCAGCAATTTAGCATCCTCGGTAGAAAGGTTCAATTGTTCTTTTTTATCATAGATTGATTTGACCCGAGCAAGTAGCTTCTCATTTAAGAAGATGTTATTGGATGTCTGGGATAACTTCGGGGAGACACGTTGCGAGATTTCCATCATTTCGTCGTTAGCCTCTGCCCCTAATACATTAAAAAAAACAGAAGAGACTGTTTCTAATAATTTGCCGCTACGTTCCAGAGCTACTACCGTATTCTCGAAAGTAGCCGGTTGCGGGTTATTGGCGATCTCTTGCACCTCTTTTTCCATTTGCTTGATTCCTTCGTCGAAAGCGGGCTCATAATGCTCGATCTTGATCTTATCGAAAGGAGGGGTCTCGAACGGTGTTTTAAACTTCCCGAAGAAAGGGTTATTTGCTGCGTGTGTCATTTGAATTGCGCTTAATAAAATTACTACATTATATAATAACTTCCTCATATTAAAAATTGTTTGAAAATTTCCGCAAAGGTAGGCATTTTAATCACAGGAACATTATAGGCATCTGTTTTTATATTCAGATTGATTTAAAATGAAAAATAGAACATTTCCTATGACTAAACCGAGGCTTGTTTTCGGGGGGCTGTACCTTGATTTTGAGCTTTGATGAATATGATAATAGGATTGATTTAACAAAAATTTATATGTTTGAAAACACTCCTTTAGAGCACCTTTCTTTTTAAAGCCTTGATCTATAAGTTTATCGTAGAAGAAGGATGCCTTTTTTTCTAAATAAATATAAAAGACAGTTTGTTTTTTTAGTTATTAAATAATACTTTTGATTCTCAGAAACGAAAATAATTTCATTTTGATATTAAAGAAAGTAACTTAAAACCCAAATACACATATGAGTTATCTTAAATTTGACAAAACAGTAATGATAAACCTGGAAGAGTCGCTGACTCGTGAGGTGCTTCGAACCAACCGTTTGGGAGCCTATCACTGCACTACTGTTGTTGATTGTAATACCAGGAAATACCACGGACTACTCGTTATGCCTGTGCCTGCGATTGATGATGACAACCATGTGTTACTGTCTTCTTTTGATGAGACGGTAATTCAACATGGTGCCGAATTTAATCTTGGGTTGCATAAATATGCAGGTGATAATTTCAGTCCCAAGGGACATAAGTACATCCGCGAGTATAGCTCAGAGACAGTACCTCGTACGCTTTACCGTGTAGGAGGTGTGATCTTCTCGAAAGAGAAAGTGTTTTCCATGTACGAGAATCGTATCATGATTAAGTATACGTTGGAAGATGCTCATTCCGCTACGACCTTACGTTTCCGTCCTTTCCTCGCTTTCCGTAGCGTGAAGAACTTAACGCAAGCCAATGGTAACGTGAACCAATCTTACGAGGAAGTCACAAACGGAATCAAGACATGTATGTATCCCGGTTATCCGGAACTGTATATGCAATTTAACAAGAAAGTTAAATTTGTGTATGAGCCGTATTGGTACAATGGCATCGAGTATCCGAAAGAACAAGAGAGGGGATATCCTTATCAGGAGGATTTGTATGTTCCCGGATATTTCGAGGTCCCTATCAAAAAAGGGGAGACTATTATTTTCAGCGCTGGCGATAGTGCAGTGGCAACTACCCGCTTGAAGGCACTGTATGAGAATGAGGTCGTAGCTCGTACACCTCGTACTAGCTTCTTCAATTGCTTGAAGAATTCCGCTCAGCAATTTTATTTTCGTCCCAAGGAAGACGACGCTTATCTATTAGCGGGCTATCCATGGTTTAAAGTACGTGCGAGAGATTTGTTCGTAGCTCTTCCGGGTAGTACGTTGTCTATCGATGATCCGGTTCGTTTTGAGAAGATCATGCATACGGCGATGCCGGCGATGCGGGCGTATATGGAGAATGGGCGTTTCGATGCGGTGATTCGTGAGATCGAGCATCCGGATGTCTTTTTATGGGCGATCTGGGCGATCCAACAGTATGCTAAGCATGAAGGCGTTGAAAAGGCACGTGAGCTATATGGCGATTTCGTGAAAGAAGTTATCGATTATATACGGGACCAGAAACATCCCGATATGAAATTGATGGAGAATGGTTTACTTTTCGCTAATGGAAAAGATAAGGCGATTACTTGGATGAATTCTACCGTAAACGGAAAACCTGTTGTAACTCGTTCCGGTTATATAGTGGAATTTAACGCTCTTTGGTATAATGCTCTTTGTTTCTATACAGAATTGATGGGGGGAGTACCTGTCGAGGGTATTGATCCGATTATCAAGTCGATGGATAAATCGTTCCCGGAAACCTTTGTGAACGGGTATAATTATTTGTTCGATTCCGTGAATGGTTCTACGGTAGATTGGAGCGTACGGCCTAATATGATTTTCGCTGTGGCATTGCCTTATTCCCCATTGACGAGGATGCAGAAACGTGCCGTAGTGGATATCGTGACGAAAGAGTTGCTTACCCCGAAGGGCTTGCGTTCCTTGAGTCCGAAGAGCGAAGGATATCGCCCGTATTATGTGGGGCCGCAATATGAACGAGATTTGGCTTATCACCAAGGTACTGCTTGGCCGTGGTTGTTAGGCGCCTATTTGGAAGCTTATTTGCGTGTATTCGGAAAGAGTGGCGTTGCTTTTGCTGAACGTATGTTGATAAGCTTGGAGGAGGAGATGTCATTACACTGTATCGGGACGATCCCGGAATTGTTTGATGGTAACCCACCGTTTACCGGACGTGGAGCTGTCTCTTTTGCGATGAATGTTGCGGCTATCCTCCGTGTTGTGGATTTGTTGAAGAAGTATAACGCCGAATAAAACTAAGTACCATTATGAAAGCATTAATGTTTGGATGGGAATTTCCTCCTCATATCTTGGGCGGTTTAGGAACGGCCAGTTTCGGTTTGACACGAGGCATGGCAATGCAGCCCGATATGGATATTACTTTTTGTATACCGAAGCCCTGGGGCGATGAAGACCAGAGCTTTCTAAAGATAGTGGGTGTCAACCAAGTTCCGATTGTTTGGAAGGATGTTGACCGTGAATATGTGCAGCAACGGGTTTCCAAAGCGGGAATGAACGCTGACCAGTATTATAAGTACAGGGATCATATTTATGCGGATTTCAGTTATCGTCATGTGACTGATTTAGGGTGCCTTGAGTTTTCCGGACGTTATCCGGATAATCTTCTGGAAGAGATCAATAACTATTCGATCGTTGCGGGAGTAATCGCTCGTACGGAAGAGTATGATATCATCCATGCGCACGACTGGTTGACTTATCCGGCGGGTATTCACGCTAAAAATGTGAGTGGTAAGCCTTTGGTAATCCATGTTCATGCTACGGATTATGATCGTAGCCGTGGTAATGTGAATCCGGATGTCTATGCGATTGAGAAGAATGGTATGGACAATGCAGATCATATCATAACGGTGAGTAATTTGACTCGTCAGACGGTGATCGAGAAATATCATCAAGATCCCGCTAAGGTAACGACCGTACATAACGCCGTAGAGCCTTTAAGTCCTGAGATTTTAGCGATCCCAGATAAAAAGGGTGTAAAGGATAAGGTTATTACATTCTTAGGTCGTATCACGATGCAGAAAGGGCCGGAATATTTCGTTGAGGCTGCCGCAAAGGTTTTGGCTAAGGCTCCTTATGCACGTTTCGTGATGGCTGGTAGTGGTGATATGATGGATCAAATGATTCGTTTGGCCGCAGCACGTAATATTTCAGATCGTTTCCACTTTACCGGATTTATGAAGGGCAAGCAGGTCTATGAGGTGTTGAAAGCCAGTGACGTATATGTGATGCCTTCGGTTTCTGAGCCTTTTGGTATCTCTCCGTTGGAAGCCATGCAATGTGGTGTACCCTCTATCATTTCTAAACAATCCGGTTGCGCCGAGATCTTGGATTATGCGATTAAGGTGGATTATTGGGATATTGAGGCGTTAGCGGATGCCATGTATTCTATTATTACTTATCCTGCCATGCATGAGTTCTTGAAAGTGGAAGGTAAGAAAGAGGTGGATAATATCAAATGGGAATATGCCGGACAAAAGGTTCGTCGTATTTACGACAATGTGATAGGTAACAAATAAATTAACGACAAGACAAAAATAAAACAAACAATATTATGAAAACGATCTGCTTTTATTTTCAAATACATCAGCCGTTCCGTTTAAAAAGATATCGCTTCTTCGATATAGGTAACGACCATTACTATTACGATGATTTCCAGAATGAGGAGATTATCCATCGTATAGCTGAACAATGTTACTTGCCGGCTAACCGGACTATTTTGGAGATGATTAAGACCAGTGGTGGTAAGTTTAAGGTAGCGTTCTCTATTTCCGGCGTAGCGTTGGAGCAGATGGAGATTTATACTCCGGAAGTGATCGATAGCTTTAAGGAATTGGCGGCTACGGGGAATGTGGAATTCTTGTCTGAGACTTATGCTCATTCTCTTTCTTCCTTGGGAGATCCGGAGGAGTTCAAGCATCAAGTAAAGAAACAAGAAGATAAGATCAAGACTTTATTCGGGGTTAAACCGAAAGTGTTCCGTAATACGGAGTTGATTTACTCGGATGATATTTCCGCTATGGTTTCTGAGATGGGCTATAAGGGGATGTTGACGGAGGGTGCTAAGCATATCTTAGGTTGGAAGAGTCCGAACTATATGTATTCTTCTTGCGTAGCTCCGAAGTTGAGTTTATTATTGAAGAATGACCGTTTCAGCGAGGATTTATCGAACCGTTTCAGTGATTATAGTTGGAATGAGTATCCTTTGACAGCCGATAAGTATATGTCATGGATCGCTGCTACTCCGGATTCAGAGCAAATCATTAATTTGTTTATGAATTATGAGGTGCTGGGATCTTTGCATCCAGCTTCAACCGGTATTTTTGAGTTCTTCAAGGCTTTGCCTCGTTTTGCTGCGGATAAGGGGATTAGCTTCTCTACTCCATCGGAAGTATTTACATTGATTAAGCCGGTAGACTCTATCTCCGTTCCTTATCCGATCTCTTGGGTAGATGAGGAGAGAGATTGTAGTTCTTGGTTAGGAAATGTATTGCAGCAGGAAGCGTTCCGTAAGATTAATGAGATCGGTGAACGTGTTCGTTTGTCTCAGACTCGTCGTATCCGTCAGGACTGGTACTATCTGCAGAGCAGTGACCATTTCTATTATATGAGTACAAAGCATATGGGACAAGGTGGCTTTAGCCCTTACGATAATCCGTATGATGCATTTAATAACTATATGAATGTTCTTTCCGATTTCATTGTTCGTGTAAATGCGGAATTCCCGGAGAATATAGAGAATGAGGAATTGAATTCATTGCTTTCTACGATTAAGAATCAAGGAGAGGAAATCGAGAGTCTACAGAAAGAATTAGATAAATTAAAAAAGAAGGCGGCGAAGAAATAAGTCGTTAATTGATTTGACTAGACTATTTTTGGAGAGTGACGGGTCCTTTTAGGGACCCGTTATTTTTTGCCTTAGAGATACGGATATAAAAAAAGCGAGATGTTTTTCATCTCGCTTTTTTTATTATATAGATTCTTTGCTATCTGACATATTTACATGATGTAATACCAATTTTCATCACCTCTTCATCCTTTCGTATCTTTACACCTGAGGGAGCTAGATAATTCGTGATGGCTGTTGTAACAACTGTACTTTGACCGTAACTGTTACCTGTGGTCGTTGTCCGTTGAACAGGGATAAGAAGTAAACTCAAATCTTTGTCCGGATTATTCTCCATCTGATATTTTAATAAATTGGCAAGATTCGGGAATGAGTACGTACGAGTAGTCGCATCGTAAGCCTTGGATAGAAACGAGGTTACATTATTGTCAATTTGACTACCCTCAAAGAAACTCTTTACAGAATCCTCCGGCAAGATCAATAAATAAGGAGGAGGAGCCAGCGCATATTGCCAATCTTCTTGCGGCATCGCTTTTAACTCTAGTGGTAAATTATTCACGATACGTTTTTCCATGATCGGAGTAATTTCCTGTGTCGGAAGAACGATGCGTGTACAAACGCCGGCAGGAGTCTTAAAAAATGCATAGCTGTCGTTCGGTTGTAGCAATTGACTCATATCCGTATTTTTGAAACGACTTAGCTGAATGACCTCTTTAGTGACGGAGAAAGCTTCCCACGTGGTTATTAAAGAGTCTTTTCCTGCTGTGCTTTTAACCGCATAATTATAATATATCTTAAGGACAGAGCTAGCCACGGACAATATATTACCACTACCGAAGGTAGTTGTTACATAAAGCCCCGGGAAAAACTCATTGAAAGTTTCTTGATTCTTGAATGTACCCGGATTATTAATCGTTTCATCATAAAATTTTTGTCCGAACTCAGTAGGCATTTTAATGCTTACATGAGGGCTGTAACCATCAGAGTTTCTAAGGGAGTCGGATATACTTGTGTTATAAGCTGTATAAGCTTGAGCACCCATTGACTCTTGCATATTGCAATATTGCTTAGGGTCAATATTTGTATAAAAATTCTTTTGTAACGGACTTGTAATTTTAAAGATCTCCGCACGCATAGGCGCCAAGGAGTCTCCTACCCATACACCGTTTTTATTGGAACCATTATAATATATATTGAATTCCACCGAATCAATTTTTCCCTCATAAGGTGTATGCTTAAATTGAAAATCACTCGGACAATAGAATTGGCACATATAATCCGATACAAGGTTACCATACAGCGGATCGTAGAGTTCACCCAACTGGGCGCTAGTAGACCTTGCGTAAATAGAATCTAATTGCACCGTAGTGGCTTGTATCTGGAACGTGTCCATATATACCGCAATTGTATCGTCGCCTGGCTGAATACTTGTTCCTATCGAACTAAAATCATCATTACACCCGGCCAAAATGCTAGCACCAAGGCCAAGTCCAAGTATTAAAAGCTTGATTTTCATTACTACATTTATTATTTCGTGTTAGAATCCAATACCACGTCGTAGAACTTATTGAACTCGTCCATATAAGTTTCCGGTGACTGATAGGGAAGGAAAGGAGTATCTTTCTTGGCAGAGATATAATCAAGGACTTCTTGATTGATCGTCTCGCTACCTTGGATTACACCATCAGCGAAATCAATCGCTAATTTGGTTAGGCCCACAAAACTTGTATCTGCCTTGATTAACTTCAAGTCAGCTTCTTTGGCTCCGTCCGCCTTCAGTTTTGTCGCGAAATCTTTGTTTAGCGGGTTCTTGAAGTCATCGTTGTAGATCGAATAAACGATTTTCGCATTACGCAGGCACGGGTCATCGGCATACATTCTCTTGATGTAAAGAGCCGTTAACGCTGACATCCAGCCATGGCAATGGATTACATCAGGAATCCAACGCAATTTTTTTACGGTTTCCAATACTCCGCGTACATAGAAGATCGAACGATCGTCATTATCTTCATACTCATTTCCATTCTCATCGCTGACCGTGGATTTCCGTTGGAAGAAATCCTCGTTGTCAATAAAGTAAACCTGCATCCGGGCCGATTGAATGGATGCTACCTTAATGATCAGAGGATGGTCCGTGTCGTCAATAATAAGATTCATACCAGACAGACGGATAACCTCGTGCAACTGATTGCGGCGCTCGTTGATATTTCCGAATTTTGGCATGAATGTCCTGATTTCGCGACCACGCTCCTGAATTCCTTGCGGCAAATTTCTACATATTGTCGCAATCTCGGATTCGGGAAGGTAGGGAGTGATTTCTTGGGCTATAAACAAGATTTTTTTTGCATCCATTCTGTAAACTAGTTTTATAAAGACGCTACAAAGATACGAAAAATCTTTTATTTACGGTAATTATTTAGTTGCTTTGCACCGTCAATTAAGCATCTATCTGATGAAAATAGTAAATAGTATTAAAGATTTGAAGGCTTATCTTGCTGAGGCAAAGCAGGATAATAAGAAAATTGGCTTTGTTCCTACCATGGGAGCACTGCATAATGGACATCTTAGCTTAGTACAACATTGCGTGAAAAACAATGATGTATGTGTAGTCAGTGTTTTTGTAAATCCAACCCAATTTAATGACAAACACGACTTGGAAACGTATCCCCGTACGTTGGAGGCTGATTGTGTGTTATTAGAATCTGCCGGCTGTGACTATGTATTCGCTCCCTCTGTAGAAGAGATGTATCCGGAGCCAGATACCCGTACATTTGATTTGGGAACGGTATCTGAGGTAATGGAAGGCGCTAAGCGTCCGGGGCATTTTAACGGTGTAGCGCAGGTAGTAAGTAAGTTGTTCTATATCGTAGAGCCGGATAACGCTTATTTCGGGGAAAAGGATTTCCAGCAGATCGCTGTGATCCGGGCGATGGTGAAACAATTGAATATCCCTGTAACGATCAATGCTTGTCCGATCGTTCGTGAGGGCGATGGCTTGGCCTTGAGTAGCCGGAATACCCGTTTGACACCGGAACAACGTCAAAAAGCTCCGTTAATTGCTCGTACGTTAAAAGAAAGTACTACCTTTGTGCCCGGAAAAAGCGTACAAGAAGTGATTGACTATGTTGTCAATACGATTAATAGCGATCCAGTCATGGAAGTTGAGTACTACGAGATCGTAGATGGCAATACGTTAGAGTCTATCAAGAACTGGTCGGATACCGATTATCCGGTAGGTTGCATCACGGTATATTGCGGAGAGGTACGTTTGATCGACAATATCAAATACTAATTATAAGTCATACATGTTTATAGAGGTAGTAAAGTCAAAAATTCACCGGGTAACGGTAACGGAAGCTAACTTAAACTATATCGGTAGCATCACTATCGACGAGGATTTGTTGGACGCCGCTAATTTGATCGCGAACGAGAAGGTCTCGATCGTGAATAATAATAACGGAGAACGTTTTGAGACGTATATTATCAAGGGCGAACGTGGCTCGGGAGTGGTTTGCTTGAACGGAGCGGCTGCCCGTAAGGCTCAACCCGGAGATATTATTATCGTTATGTCGTATGCCATGATGGATTTCGAGGAGGCGAAAACATTCAAGCCTTCCGTGGTATTTCCCGATACGGCGACAAATAAGTTGATATAGCAGACGCTAGGCTTTGTAGAGATCTCTAATCATAAGAAAAGCTCGTCGGGATGCGGCGGGCTTTTTTTATCTTCATAAATTTAAGTAATAAGCGAGTTATGTACACGAACAGGAATATATGGAATGTTAGCTACCCGATCTTTTTGAGCTTGTTGGCGCAAAACGTGATAAACGTGACTGATACGGCTTTTCTAGGTAGGGTTGGTGAAGTCGAGTTGGGGGCTTCCGCTATGGGAGGACTTTATTATATCTGCGCTTTTACGATCGCCTTCGGTTTTAGTACGGGATCTCAAATCGTGATTGGCCGTAGAAACGGAGAGGGACGTTATGACCAGATAGGGCCTGTCATGATACAAGGCGTTTTCTTCCTATTGTCGCTGGCTGCTATATTGTTCTTGTTTTCTCGTTTTTTCGCGGGAGACGTGATGCGTGTATTGATTTCTTCGGACGCTATCTTGAATGCCACGGAGGAATTTTTGAATTGGCGTGTGTTTGGCTTCTTCTTCTCTTTCGTGAACGTGATGTTCCGGGCTCTTTTTATTGGTATTACCCGTACAAAGGTGTTGACATTGAACGCTGTCTTGATGGCAATGACGAATGTCTTACTGGATCATCTTTTGATTTTCGGACATGCCGGATTCCCAAAGATGGGTATTCAAGGGGCGGCTATCGCTTCCGTCATAGCCGAGGCGGTATCGATTCTCTTTTTCGTGGTTTACACGAGACTTACCGTAGATATACGTAAATATGCGCTTAACCAGATTCGTTCTTTCGATTTTGGCTTGTTGAAACGGGTGCTGGATATTTCCGTGTTCACGATGCTGCAATATTTCTTGTCTATCGCTACTTGGTTTATGTTCTTTATCGCTGTGGAGCATTTGGGGCAACGGGAGTTGGCGGTGGCGAATATCGTACGTAGTATTTACGTCGTGATGTTGATTCCCGTTAATTCCTTGGCGACCACGACAAACACGTTCGTGAGTAATAGTATCGGGGCGGGAGCGATCAATCAAGTTATACCGACTATCTGGAAGATCTGTAAGTTATCTTTGGGCATTATGGTCGTGTTTGCCGCTATTGTCAGTTTGATGCCGGGATGGGTCGTGTCTGTTTATACGAATGACGCTTCATTAGTGGCGGCCTCGGTTCCATCCGTCTACGTGATTGTCGGTTCTTTATTGATCGGATCGGTAGCTAATGTGGCGTTCAACGGGGTGTCGGGTACGGGAAATACACGTTCTGCGCTTTTTATGGAAGCGGCGGTATTGATTCTGTATGTGCTTTTTGTATATGTCGCGGGGATGCGTTTACGTTTGCCGGTAGCCGTATGCTTCTTGACAGAGGCTATTTACTATAGTGGATTGCTCGTCGCTAGCGTAATCTATTTAAAGAAAGCCTCTTGGCAAAATAAAAGAATATAAGTATATGAGGGGAAAAAACACGTACGTCTTTTTTTGAACTGTGAATATTGGGAAATTGTTCGTATTTTTGTATTGTGAAGTTACGAAAAGAGTGTAATTTATTGGAACTGAGCGTAGGTTAATTGCTCATGATAGTAATAGGTTACGATTTAGTTAGTTATCTACTGCATCATCCTTCTGCGCGTTGCGTAACCTTCAAAGAACTCTTCGTATGCAAAAGTAACAATAAAACGGGAGATTTTGAAATGAATCTCCCTAATTTTTTCTTCTCATACAAGTTTTTCCGTAAAAGCGGTTTTGTCCGTCGGCACACCATCGCCCAAAAGGATTTTGGTCGAACGTATGCCGACTACGCATAAGCGGAGAAAAGGGCTTTGCCTCACGCCTAAACAACAGTTTAGACTAATGATGCAAGGCCCATTTCTTTTGTGCTTATGCCAAAGAGGTGCTTTTACGGGTTTCTGACGATTTTTCTTTTTCCACTGTTCCTTTGAGCCGTAAGCGGAAAGCCGTGTCTGACCGCCCGATCCATAAATGGAACAAGCCGTCACACACGGCAGGCAAACCGGGAAGAATGATTTTATCCGTCCGACCGTACACGCTCGGCCAGACATATAAAATCATACTTCCTTGCCGGTGGTTTGCCCGGTTTCACGCCTCCGGCTATGTCCCTTTTCCTTTTGGCGTTTTCCCTTTTTTACGGATTTCTCTTTTGAAGTTTTCCTGTCCAATCTGCCTCCACTTCCGTTTACCTCCATTTTCGCGTCTTTCAGTGAGCCGCATCAGATAGTCATTTCCGTTCTGGGCGCAAAGGTAATTCCGGGATTGGACGGGAATGCAAGGTCAAGCCTCCTGTTTTCGGAAAAAATCTCCAGCCCTGCGGGTAGTATTTTTCCCGAAAAACCTTGCATTCCCTAATCCCTACCTTTTCAAGCACCCGAAACGAAAACGACCGATGCGACAGAAAGACGCATAAAAAAAATGTCGGATAAACGAGAGGCAGATAAGATAGTTTGAAACTCAACTCCCTCAGCTCTTGAATCCGCATTAAAAAACAAAAAAATCAAAAACAGCGAAGATATGACGGCAACGGCAAATTTCAGACAAATGGCGCAGTACATAGGGCTTGCGATATGCGGCTTGATGGTACGCACCGCCTTCGGGATGTTCGGCATCTTTTGGGGCATTATTAGAGAGATTGTAAACGGAGTGTTCCGAGTGGCGATAGGTGTAATCGTGGCTATCCTTTCCACTATTGCCTTCTTCGGCTTCATCCTTTGGTTATTCACCCTTTAACCCCTACTGACATGGCAAAGAGAAGCAGCAAAACGGCAGCGCAGCAGTGCAGATACTACGAGGTGGACAACATCTTCGTGTACATGGTGGAAACGTACATCAACGGCAACATATCCGTGTTCCGTGAACTCTACCGAGAACTGAACAAGGACGCACGGAGGGACTTTACAGACTTCCTTCTGAGCGAGGTAGAGCCGACCTATTGGAGAGAAATACTGAAACAGACAATCTAAAAAAGACAGCGATATGAAAGGAACAGAACATTTCAAGAGAACGATACAGATGTATCTGGAGCAGCGTGCAGCGGAAGATACGCTCTTTGCGAGGAACTACCGCAACCCTGCCAAGAACATAGACGATTGTGTCACCTACATTCTCAACTACGTGCAGCGGAGCGGTTGCAACGGCTTCACGGACGGGGAGATATTCGGGCAAGCCGTCCACTACTATGACGAGAACGAGATAGAGGTAGGCAAGCCCATTCAGTGCCAAGTGGCGGTGAACCACGTTGTGGAACTCACGGCAGAGGAAAAGGCGGAAGCACGGCAGAACGCAGTCCGCAGATACCAAGAGGAGGAACTCCGCAAGTTGCAGAACCGCAGCAAGCCGAGAACCGCCACCAAAGCGACCGCACAAGAAGTACAACAACCCAACCTATTCAATTTCTGATTATGAAACCGAGAACACCCATACAGCAGGAAGTCGCACGATTGAGCGAGCGACTGCCGAAATTGACCGCCACACAGAGGGCTTACGCTTTCCGCCATTGCTTCAAACATTACGCCATCAAGAGGGCGGACGGCACGAACATCTGCACCGAGTGCGGACATTCGTGGAGGAGTGAACACAACCTTGCGGACACCGTTTGCGGATGCACCTGCCCGCATTGCGGCATGGAGTTGGAAGCGTTGCGCACCCGAAAGAGCGTGTTCAGCGAGAACGAGTATTTCTGCATCATCACCACCTGCAAGCAGTACCAAGTGATACGCTTCTTCTTCGTCAAGTCCCAATACAAGGCAGGGCAGGCAGCCGGGTATTCCATTTATGAAGTGGTGCAAAGGTGGATTTCGCCCAAAGGCACAACCGTCACCATTGCCCGACTGCGTGGAATGTCCATACTTTACTACGACCTATGGGCGGAATACAGCGACATGGAGGTACGCAAGAACAACAAACTCCGTGCATACGATATAAACCCCGTCTGCACCTATCCCCGACAGCGTTTCATACCCGAACTGAAACGCAACGGCTTCAATGGCGAATACCACAACATACTGCCTTACGACCTTTTCACGGCTATCCTTTCCGACAGCCGAGCCGAAACGCTGTTGAAGGCAGGGCAATACCCCATGTTGCGCCACTATATCCGCAGTTCCTTTGACATAGAGAGGTATTGGGCATCCGTAAAGATATGTATCCGCAACGGCTACACCATTGCTGACGGCTCCATGTGGCGTGACACCATAGACCTCCTGCGGCATTTCGGCAAGGACACGAACAGCCCGAAGTACGTCTGTCCCTCCGACCTCAAAGCCGAACACGACAGACTTATGCACAAGCGCAACAAGGAGATAGAACGCAAGAAGTTGGAGGAACGCATCCGCCAAGCGAAGAAACACGAGAAGGCATACCGCAAACTCAAAGGCATATTCTTCGGCATCGCCTTCACGGACGGCACTTTGCAGGTGCGTGTGTTGGAGAGCGTTGCGGAGTTTGCAGCGGAAGGGACGGAACTGCACCATTGCGTGTTTTCCAACTCCTATTTCCTTGAAAAGAACTCTCTTATCCTATCCGCTACCATTGACGGCAAGCGCATAGAAACGGTGGAGGTTTCCTTGAAGACATTGGAAGTGGTGCAAAGTCGTGGCTTGCACAATTCCAATACCGAGTACCACGACCGCATTGTAAACCTTGTGAACAGCAACGTGAACCTTATCCGCCAGCGGATGGAAGCGGCATAGTATCAACCTATAATACCCAATAGTATGGAAGTAAAAATTGAAAGCATGGTTTGTCTGTGGGACGATAAAATCCCCACGATGTTCCTTGAATTTGTGAACCTCCTCACTCTTGCAACGAGTGAGGAGCAGTTAAGACGGAGTGTAAAGAACTTTGCCGAGAAGCACGGACTTGACAGGTTTTTCCTTTACGGCTTCGGTTCCCACCATTTCTACCTGCACCAACGCTACACGAGCGACCCCGAAATGGTGATGAAGAACAGAGTTTTGTCAGTACATTTTTAACCACCCTAAAATCAACGATTATGGCAACACGGATGACCATCAACGGAGTAAGCACCTGCACGGAAGCAGGTACGGAGAAATACGAGCGTTTCCAATTAGGTATCGGCAGACGCAAGCGGACACTTGTGCAGTACGACTACCGCCACCCCACAGACGGAGAGTTGTTCTCTTGTGTCAAACCCACATTGGACGAGTGCCGAGAAGCACGGGATGAGTGGCTCACGGCAAAGGAAGGAAAGGAGGACAGACGATGAACGCAGCCTATCAAACGCTGATAGTGAAGTTCAGTGAGCCTATCAAAGTATTGGACGGCATCTTTGACGATGCCGAAGCGTGGGGAGTTGATACCCTAAAAGGGTGGATAGACGACTACGAGAGCAGCAGGTTTACCGCCATCAACAGCCATACGGCAGTCATCACAAGCGAGTACAATATGGAGTGCCTGATGGAATGGTTGAAACGAAACACACCCATTGCCGAGATAACAGAATGTTAAACAAGTTGGCGGTGTCCGCACCGCCAACCTACAACCAAGAAAAGCATGATAGCGAAGACTATTTTACAGCAGATAGGCGGCAGACGCTTTGCCGCCATGACGGGAAGCAAGGACTTTATAGATATGGGTAACGGACTGCGCATGAGCCTTGCGAGGAACAAGACGAGTGCCAACCGCCTTGACATCATCTACGATGCCGGCTTAGACCTCTACAATATGCGTTTCTACCGCAGGACGTTCAGCAAAAAGACATTCGAGTGCAAGACGAAGGACATCGAAACACACGATGGCATATATTGCGATATGCTGGAAGAAATGTTCACGATGGTAACAGGACTCTACACCCATTTTTGAGTGGCGGCGGACAAAGCCGCCCTACTTTCTTTCGGTGAGCATGACGGCGGACAAAGAAAGTAGCAAAGAAACCGCTGTCCCAATCTACGATAGTATTCACAAAAACAAGTTTCAATCATGGAAGAAATCAGACAGAACGGAAAAATCATCCTGCACAGCGATGACGGAACAAGCATAAGGATGATTTTCAAAAACCTCACGGGCAGGATTTTTCAAGGTCAGGAATATGTGGAGTATATCCGGCATATCGCAATCGGGGAGATGGGATTTTCGCCCGGCATCATAGAGCATTGCAGGGACGGTGAAGTAATCGGCAAAGGAAAAATCCCGAATGTATGAAAAGCGGAAACTCCGATGAAGTTGCGGCTTCATCGGAGTTTCATTTGTCAGGCATTTGCCATGTTACGGAATGTACAGCAGCGCAAACTCCGCCTTTCTCCGTTTGAGCAGCATGGCGTGCCGTTTCCCCTTGTAGTTGCAGAAAGCGATATATTCCCGGTAAATGTTCCTGTCGCCCGCCTCCAATTTTCGGATCAGCGTGCTTTTGGGTATCTTCCCGCTCCCCAAAAGCCGGTATGGACCGACATTGTAGGCGAGCGTGGCAAGGAGCAGACTGTCACGCCCGAACTTACGGAACATGGCGCAGAACTTACGCAAGTCTTTCCGCAGGAGTGCGTCCGCCTGCCGCTTCGTCATGGTGCGTGCCGAATACCTTTCCCCCGGCTGCACCTGATGACCCCAGCCCACGTATGGGTGGTGTTTCTCCGAGTGCCAGCCTTCAAAATACTTCGTACAGCGAACCGCCCGCTCAAAAGGCGGCAGGCGGTAGATTGCCGCCTGCCTGTCCGTCCCCTTCCGACGGCTGTCCCGTGCGGACACGGAGCAGACCGCCAGCAGCGAACAGAGGATAGCCATGAATACACGCATCATCTTGGCAGAGGTTTGTAATTGCCTATGGGGATGACGGTCTGAATGTCGTCCTTCACGTTCCGGTTGTTGAAGTCAAATTCCAATTCGTAGGAATTTTTGAAATTGTCCTCCACCACCACGATGAAGTTGTGCGCCTCGTCGCCCTCAGCCGTATAGTACAGCCGGAACTTCTCGTTTTCGAGCAGGTAGCGGTCATTGGGCAGAAAAGTAATGCCGCCCGCCATTTTCAGCGTGCCTTCCCCTTCGAACTGGAAATACCGGATGGTGTAGAGCGTGTTGGCGTAATCGCCCGTCCTTTTCAGTTCACAGCGGATTTCCACCGTCTGCCCCTTTGTGACCTTGTTCGGTACGGGCATCGTTTCCACCGTGAACGGATAGGATTGCTGGATGTCCATGTCATCGTCACACGATGCGAGCGTGAGCGACACGGCGGCGAACAGGCAGAGTGCCAACGCCTTGAAGATGGATATTCTCTTGTTCTTGTTGTTCAGTATGTTCATTGTCCTTTGATTTTTAAGTTATTGTTCATTTCTTTTTTGCTGTCAGTTGCAGATACTCGTTCAAGTCCTTGCAACCGTCATAGAGTGCGGAACAGTTACAGACACGTCCGCCGTAGTGTCCTTTGAGGGCTTCCAGCGTCCTCCGCCCGGCTTCGTCACGGTCGAGGAAGCAGTCGATGCGCCCGTACCCGTCTAAGTGTTTTACCGCCTTACCCACGTTGGCGACGGAGTTCAGCACAAGGCTGTCGCCTGTTTCCAATCCAAGCGTGGCAGCGGAAAGGAAGTCCATAAATCCTTCAAATAAACTGCACACGCCAGTCGGAGAACTTTCCATTTTGACCAGCGACACATCCTTCGGCGGCACGCAACCCTTGAAATAACGGCTCCGGATTTCATAGCCGCCAACCACGTTCTGGAAACCGATTGCGAAATACCGTTTTCCACGCACGCCGTAGTTCAAGCGGCAGCAGTGACGGGATGCAACGGCATAAGGGATGCCCCGTTCCGCCAGATACTCTGTTAATGGTGAGCGGAGCAGTGGGACGGCTTCCACCCCCTCAAAGGCAGGTTCGGACGGTTCCGGCAGGTACAACGGCTTTTCCGATGCGACAAACGGCATACGGGCGGTTTCCGCTATGAATCTTGCCTGCGCCATGAAGTCACCGCTTCGGGCAAACTCCCCGGCAAGCGTGAAGATGTCACCGCCCTTGCCCAAACCGAAGTCGTACCAGAGCCGTTTCGCCACGTTCACACGGAAAGAGGGCGTGCGCTCACTGCGGTACGGCGCACGATACCAAAGTTCGTTTCCGCTCCTTCGGACAGGCTCATGCCCCAACCGCGCGAGAAAGTCCGCGAGGGATATTTGCCTCATGGTGTCTATATCCGTCCGTTCCATGCCGCGTGTCAGTTGATGACGAACTTGATGCCCACCCCGAATTGGGTATGGAACTTCTTCGTGTCGCCACCCCACAGGCAACGCTCCCGGAGGTTGGCGAGCAGGGCGATACGGTCAGCCACGTAAAACTCTACATCGAGCGTCAGCGCACCGCCGTAGATGAAGGCGTCCCGGTCGTGCAGTGTCGAACCGTCATGCAGCACTTTTTCGCCCCAATTCACCGATTCATACCCGGCGAGAGCCGAAGCCCCCGCATAGACGAACACGATTTTACGGGCATCGGAAAGTATCTTGAAATAGTAGCCGCCTTCCGCCGTGAACTGCGCCACAGGTATGGCGGTGTCCTTGTACGGGTTGTTTTTCAGGAGATACTCACCTCCGAACACCCATTTGTTCCCCTTCTTCGTGTAGGTGGAGAGAGCCGCCCCGAAACTGTACCCGCCGTCGTTGCCGCCGGGTTTGAAGCCGTCCGCCAGATTCGCCCTGACCTCGATGCCCTGCATCTTCGGCAGGCATCGCTGGGCGTGCGCCTGCCCCGTGAACAGGGCAAGCGACGCGATGATTATTGCGATGTACTTTCTCATGGTCAGCGCACTTGAAGTTCGTTGATGGTATTGGCGCGCACCAAGTCCTCGTTCTCGATCACGAAGGACTGGTGACGGCCGCCGTTCTTCTCGTTCAGCTCCACCACGAGGCACTTGCCGTCGGGTATGGTGAACTTCGCCATCGTGAAGACCGTGCGTTCGCTTTTTTTGCCCGGCACGAGCGTGGCGTAGTTCTGCGCGCGGAGCGGCAGGATGATACGCTCCTGCACGGCGGTACGCTTCGCCACCTTCTTGTCCACGATTTTCCATGTGATGTAGTCCACATCGAAAGGCACGTTGCTCTGGTTCTTGATTTCCGTGTGGAAATACAGAAGCCCGTTGTGCGTGTAGATGCCTTTCAGAAGGTACTGGATGCCGAAACGCTTGCAGCCGATATGCTTCACCTCACGTTTGTTCTGCTTGTGGATGGACTTCATGATAAGGCGCACCAGCATCGGACTTTCGCTGCCTAATTCTTTCAGGTAGATTTCCTGCGCGTTGTTCGGACGGTTCACCGCCTCGCCGTCATGGATGAAGTCGCACATCTCCACGTTGAGCAGCAGCGGTTCGGCGGCGTATTTCACGTTGAAGGTGTAGAAACTCCCGTCCTCCGTGATGACGGACATGTTGGTTTCGTTCGGGAAATTCCTCACGGTAGCCTTCACACGGATGACGTTCTCCGCTCCGTCGGCTTTGCCCGCAATCAGGTCGGGCGAGCCTAAATCGACATAGCGCACCTCCGCCGGGAAGATGACATGCACGGTCTTGTCGTAGGTCACTTCCAAGCCGTGCGGGGGAACCATGCGGTCAAAGCCCAGCTTTCTCGTCAGACCGTGATACAGGTCGCCGTCCGCCTCCTTCTGCGGATAGACCTCTTTTGTCAAGGTCAGTTCTTCACTTCCGTTGGTCGTTTCAACGGTTACGTTTTCCTGCGCGTTGGCAGTTGCGATGCCCATAGCGAGGGCAAACATCATGATTACTTTTCTCATTTTACTTTGAATTTAGTGGGTTGTTGTTATTGATTGGATTTCTTATGATTATACATCAGTTCTTCTCCTGATAGAGCATGACCCTGTACCCGGCTTTCAGATGCACTTTGACGGTGCGCATCTTCTTGGCAATGTACTGGCTCGTGCCTTGTATCAGCCCCTTGCCCAAGTCGGAGGCGAGCTGCGCCCCGGCATTGGTGGAGATGTTGATGCTACTGCCGAGCGAACCGCCCATGTTGGCGGCAACCTCCCTGACGGCGTTCATCTCCATCGAGTTGGGGATGAATATGCCGGGCTGCCCGTCCGTGTCATAGACCTCCAACTCCACCGGGATAACCGTACCGTCGTGTTCCAGCGAGGTGATTTCGATGCCGAGCCGTTCACCCTGAATCTTGGCTGCGCCGACCACCACCGCATTACGGGGGATGATCCGGTCTGCTACCGCCATCGGCTCCAACAGCCGCAACCTGACCGCCTGCCCGTCCGTCACGCTCTGCGCCCCATAGACGCATGCCGGTATGGTGTTCCTGTCCGGTACGGTTGTAACGCCCACCGCCGTGTTGAAACTGCGGTTGCGTTCCTGCGAGAAGGAAGCGACAAATTCGGCATTGCTCATGGGCTGTCCGAGCGAGGACACCACCTGATGCGTCACTTGCCTGACGGGTTTTGCCGTGTTCTTTCCGGTTTTCTGCACGGGGGACGGCTCTGCGGTCTGTCCCGCTGCCGCCTGCGTGCCGTTCTGACCGCCCATGTACTTCGCCGCCAGTTCGTAGGATTTTTCCATGAGTGCCACCTGCTCGTCCATCGTGGAGCTTCTCTCTTTTCCGCTTTCCAGTTCGGATTCGAGGGTGGCGATGCGTTCCAGCAGCTCGTCCATCTCCGCATTGTCGTTCTTCGGCTGCTCGTAGAAGTTGCCGAGCGTGGCATTGAGGTCACGGTAGGCGGCTGCCGAGGACTGGATGGTCTTCGGTGCTGGCTTCACCGCCTCTTCCGTTCCGCCGGGATTGGCAAGGTCGAAGTCGCTGTCCCCATCCGCTTCCACCGTTTCGCGGTCGAACAGGTCGCCCAACTGCTGCATGGCGCGGCTGCGGTTCTCCTGCCGTTCCTCCATTGCCCCCTGCTCGTAGGCTTTCGCCTTGTCACCGATAATCCGGCGGTTCTCCTTGTCCGCATCGGGCATCTCGATGTTGTAGCCGCTTGTTCCCGGCTCCTGCTCCTTGCCGGAGGACGGGGCGAATATCAGCCACATAGCCCCGATGAATACCAGCACCATAGCGGGAAGCACTATCATTTTCTGGCGTTTCAGCCGTTGGGCTTCGGTCAGCGGCTTGCGCTCCTTTTTCGGCTTGTCGTTGCCGGGAGCCGCCTTGTTTTCGTTCTTGGGTTCATTCTTCGTCTGTTCCATATAAATAAGGTATTACATTGTGATTGTTATCCGGCTTCACGGACAGTTCCACCTGTCCGGCATGGTCTATCTCCATCCGGCTGCCGTCATTCCTGCCGATGTCATAGACGGCTTTACCGAAGGTGTAGAGGGCAAGTGCGGCGAATGCGATGAGCATCGCCAGCACGATGCGCCTGCGTGTCTTCGGCGGCAAGCCGTCCAGATACCCTTTGAGCCGTTCCACCAGCATTTTCTTTTTGTCGTGGAGTTTCCAGTACGCACTCCACAGTGATTTCTTGATTTTCTTCATGTCCGTTTACCTTTTGATGGTTTGTAAATCTTTGTTCTCGATGATGGTGAATCCCTCGATGGTGAACCCGTTGGGGTTGTCGTCCGAACGGGACGAGTTCAAGAGGCGGCACGTGGTCACGAGGCTGCGCTCTGTGACGTTGCTCTGCCGGATGATTTTCTGCGTGGCGTAGGTCACGGTGCGGTAGGGATAGCCGTTGAAGTCGCACACCACGCTGTCCACCTTCAGCACTTGGTTGATGTTACCGGCGATGATGCGGTTGTAGTACCCCTTCTCGGCGAAGTCCGAATAGTAGTTGTACACGCTCTTGTCTGCCAGCAGCAACGCACGCTTCACGTTGTGTTCTATCGCGCTCTTTTCGGGCGAGAGCGTGAAGAACAGCTCGTGGAAGCGGCGCACATGCTCCCTCGCTTCCGCCGGACGGTTCTGCGAGAGGTCCTGCGAGAGTGCCAGCATCAGCGACTTGCCGTTGTCCAGCACATAGATCTTTTCCCGCTGCCGCTCCGCGAAGCGGTAGGAACTCCACACGCTCCATACCGTTATCACTGCGCACAGCGAGAGGAAGACGATACCGAACAGGCGTATCTGCCTGAACGATGATTCGATGTTTTTGAGTGACTTGAATTCCATTTTACTTTTTCCGTTTATAATTCCACATTGATTATTTCAGCAGTTTCCCGGCACGTCCGACCATGTTGCCTGCGGTAGCACCCGCCACGCTTCCCGCCATGCCTCCGGCGCGTCCCGCCATCTGGTTCACGTTGCGCCCGTAGCCGCCCATGCCCCCGGCTTGGATGATCCAGCCCGCCACCGTCGGAATGGTGAAGTAGCCGATGATGCCGATTATCATGAACACGATATACACCCCGTCGCTGGAATCCAGCGAGAAGTTGGGGTCGGTCTGCATGCGCTCGATGTCGCTCTGGAGCATCAACACCTGAATCTTGGCGAGTATGGTGCTGAATATGTCCGACACGGGCAGCCACAGATAGACCTGAATGTAGCGGCATATCCACTGCGTGAGCGTGCTTTGGAAGCCGTCCCACACCGATATGGCGAAGGCTATCGGACCGAGTATCGCCAGCACCACGAGGAAGAAGGTGCGGATGGTGTCTATCACGAGGGCGGCGGCTTGGAACATCAGTTCCAGTATCTCGCGGAAGAAGTCGCGGATGCCCTTCTTCATCTTGTACATCCCCCGGTCGATATACATCCCCGCCATCGTCACCATGTCGGAGGGCGACCAGCCCAATTCCTCCAGTTGCTTGTCAAACTCCTCGTTGGACACGAGGTAGGCGGTTTCGGGGTTGCGCACCATCGCCTCGTATTCCAGCCTGTCCTTCTGCTCCCGGTACTTGTTCATGTCCAAAGTCTGCGTTTCGAGCAGTTTCGCCGTACCCTGCACGACGGGCGAGAGGACGCTGTTTATCGTGCCAAGCACCACCGTAGGGAAGAACATGATGCACAGACCGACGGCAAAGGGACGGAGCATCGGGAAGACGTCTATCGGTTCGGCTCTCGCCAACGACTGCCATACCCGGTAGGCGACATAGAAGAGCGCGCCCAGCCCGGCGATGCCTTTCGCCACGCCCGCCATGTCGGCGCACAGCGGCATCATCTGCTCGTAGAGCGAGCGGAGAATCTGGTGAAGGTTGTCGAACTCCATAGGCTACCAGTATCTTTCGTTCATGCTCCCGTACAGCCCCATGATGCGGTCAAGGTCGTTTTTCTTCTTCGCACGCAGGTAGCTCACGCTGATATTCTTGTTGGTGTAGTAGCTCACGAGGTTGCGGTAACGCTTCATCTTGGAGTGGCAGCGTTCCACCACGTCCATGCGCTCCTTGTCCGTCATGGAGAGCGTGGTGATGTTCACCACGTTCTTCAACTCCGTAAGCACGTCATTGGATTCCTCCAGCAGCTTCGTGTACCCGAAGGCGATGGCTCCGAGTTCCTCCACCGTGAAGTTGTCGTCGCGCAGCATCTTCTGGAAGCTGGTCACGTAGATGTCCGTGATGTCGCCTACCATCAGTATGGTCTGCTGCACCTTGCGGGCGTCCTTGACCAGATTGTTCACGGATTTGAGGGCGTCGTAATACTTCTTGCCCTGCTCGTAGATTTTCACCGTTTCCTGAAAGTTATTCACCATGTTCGTGGCGGTCTTCGAGGTGTGGATGATGTTCTTCGAGGCATTGATGATGCCCTGCGCCAGATTGCCCGGATCGCTCACGACCCATTGGGCGGAAGCCCTGCCCGCGAGAAGCAGGCACAGGCAGATGACGAATGTTATTCTTGTTCTCATGTTTCTTTGGATTTTAGCGGTTCTTATTTTCCTGCCGGAGTTTCCGGCTGCGGCTTCACACGCACGTAGTCCCCGTTCGGTGAGAAGGTCAGCACGTCGGTGGCTTCGTTATACGCCACGTCGATGCGGAAGCCGGTGTTCATGAACAGGTTGCCGTTCTCCTCCTGCAAGAGGTAGGTTTCCGGTTTCAGCCTGCGGCGGATGCCGCTCCGTTTGAATACCGTCACCTTGTAGGCTTCGCCCTCCTTGTAGATAAGCACGTCGGGCTTGCCCTCCACGCTTTCCCAATTCCCGCACAGCAGGTCGCGGCGGTTCTCCGCCACGTCGCAGGATTGCAGCACCATGACCGCCAATCCGATCAGACACTTGCTGACTTGCAGCATCTTCATTCTTGATATGCTCATACGCTTTTCTTTTTTCGTTGATAAATCTGTTTTACCGATTATTGATTACTTACTGCTTGTTTCTCCGTCTTTCGGCAAGCTGTCGGATGGCGGCTTCGATGTCGCCGCCCAATTGCTCCGCCAGACGGTACACCTCCACCTTTTCCGTTTCCTCGGTGGTGTACGCCAGATACTCTTCCGCGCTCACCTCGGTGGCATAGACCGCCGACTGCGTGCCGCCCAAGCCTATCCACACCTCCTTGTAGAGCCGTGAGGGGTTGTTCGCCATGTTGATGGAGAGTATCTGCGACTTCTCCTTCTCCGTCAGTCCGAGCAACGCCTGAATCTGGTCGAACTTGTTCATGTACTTGCGCTGGTCAAGCAGGATTTTACAGTCCGAGTTGTTGATGATGCTCTCCTTGACGACGGGCGAGGAAATGATGTCGTCCACCTCCTGCGTCACCACGATTGCCTCACCGAAGTATTTGCGCACCGTCTTGTACATATAGCGCAGGTAATCAGCCATGTTCGCCGACGAGAGAGCCTTCCAAGCCTCTTCCACGATAAGCTGCTTTCTCACACCTTTCAGACGCCGCATCTTGTTGATGAAGGCTTCCATGATGATGATGGTCACTACCGGGAACAGTTCGCGGTTGTCCTTGATGGAATCGATCTCGAAGACGATGAACCGTTTGCCCAGCAGGTCGATGTTCTCCGCCGAGTTGAGCAGGAAGTCGTAGCGTCCGCCCCGGTAATACTGCCGCATGGTGGTGAGCATGTTGTCGATGTTGAAGTCCTCCTTCTCCACCTTGATGTCGCGTTCCGCCAGTTCCCTGCGGTAGTCGTCGCGCATGTACTCGTAGAAGGTGTTGAACGAGGGGACGATGCTCCGGTCAGCCCTGATGCGCTCGATGTAGGCACTCACGGCACTGCCCAATTCCCCGCTTTCGGTTTTCGTCACCTTGTCGTCCTCCGACTTCCAGAGCGTCAGCAGCAGCGTCTTTATGCTGTCCTTTTTCTCCACGTCGAACACGTAGTCGTCGGTATAGAACGGGTTGAAGCTGATGGGCTTCTCCTCCGTGTAGGTAAAATACACGCCGTCCGTGCCGCCCGTCTTGCGCCGTATCATCTCGCATAGCCCTTGATAGGAGTTTCCCGTGTCCACCAATACCACATGCGCGCCCTGCTCGTAGTATTGCCGCACGAGGTGGTTCATGAAGAACGACTTGCCACTGCCCGAAGGACCTAATACGAACTTGTTACGGTTCGTGGTGATGCCCCGCTTCATCGGCAGGTCACTGATGTCGAGGTGCAGCGGTTTTCCCGTGAGCCTGTCCACCATCTTGATGCCGAAGGGCGAGAGCGAGCTGCGGTAGTTGGTTTCCTCCGTGAAGAGGCACACCGCCTGTTCGATGAAGGTGTGGAAACTCTCTTCCGCCGGAAAGTCCGCCGCGTTGCCGGGCATAGCCGCCCAATAAAGTGTCGGGCAGTCGATGGTGTTGTGGCGCGGCACGCACTCCATGCTTGCCAGCTGGCTGCCCACGTCGTTCTTTATGTGCTTCAGCTCTTCCGCGTCGTCGCTCCACGCCATGACGTTGAAGTGCGCCCGCACCGAGGTCAGCCCGTAGGAGTGCGCCTCGTTCAGGTAGCGGTCTATCCACTCGCGGTTGATGCTGTTGCTCCGGCTGTATCGGGATAACGACTGCATATTCCTTGCGGACTTCTCGAATTTTTGAAGGTTCTCCTCGCTGTTGTCGATAATCACGTACTGGTTGTAAATGTGGTTGCAGGAGAGCAGCAGCCCCACCGGGGAGGCGAAGGAGAGGCGGCAGTCCGAGCGGTCGGTGGAGAGTTTCTCATACCGTGTGTCGGTAGCCACCGTGCCGGGAAGGTCTTCCGCGTCGGACAGGGTGTGCAGGCACAGGCGATTGTCGCCGATGCGCATCTCCCGTGCCGAGAGGTCTATGTCCTGTAACGTGGCGTCGCCTTCGGGCATGAGCGAGAAGTAACGCTCTATCAGTCCGGCTTTGCCGTCTGTCCCCACGATCTCGTCGGTGGAGAGGCGGCGCAGCCTGACAAAGCCGCTGTCGTTGATGATGCGCTCGAACTGTTCCGCAGCCTCCATGAACTTCGCGGCTGTTTCCTTGTCCAGTTCCTTCGGGATGATATGCCCCCGGCACAGCGTGCTGAAATTGCTCTGCATCCGGTTACGCTCCTTCGTCGTCTTGGTCAGGTAGAGGTAGCACGTGTGCTTCAGGTACGGTCGCTCGTTGAAGTGCCGCTCGAAAGAGCGGCTCAAAAAACTCATGTCGTCCTTGTGAAGTTCCGGCGTGTACTTCTCCTTGATGAACCAGTCCTGCTTGTGGACGACGGAGAAGTCCGGCAGCACCTTGATCGCCTTGCACCAGCAGCCGTGTATAGCCTCGTACTCCGCACCCGTCACGGTATAAAGCTCCGGCAGTTCCACCTCGAAAGCCACCGTGATGTCGGCGTCTTTGGAGATGATGCAACCTTGCTCCACCGCCAATAGCGGGAACTTGTTTTCCAGTGTTGTCATTTTGGATGTATTCCTCATGTCGTTTCTTCCTTTCGTTTCCGTTTGAATAATCGGGTGATCCGCCGCCGGTTGATAAGGTATCGGGGATGGCTCCTTGTTGCCCCTAATTTCATCAGTCCGTGTTCGCCGTACCGGGCGTTCAGCGCGAAGGTCTGCCATACGAGGATGGAAGACGATGCCACGCCGAAGCCGATACATACCCACTGGTCGATGCCGACCATGTAGAGGATGACGAACAGGACGAAGAGAGCCAGCAGACCTCCGCAGAAGATGAAGAGGTACTGAGCCTTCAAACCCTTGAACTCTACCGGACGGCCGATACCCTTGTTTATCGGGTATTCAGCCATACATTGTTTATTAAAGGAAGAATGAGCGCAGGATGGTGGCGGCGACAATCAGGAAGATGCACGCCCCGAACCACGAGGCGGCAGTCTTGGATGTGTCGGGATCGCCGGACGAGAATTTCCCATACACTTTCACGCCCCCGATAAGCCCGACTACCGCGCCGATGGCGTAGATGAGTTTCGTGCCGGGGTCGAAGTACGAACTCACCATAGAGGTGGCTTCGTTGATGCCCGCGATGCCGTTTCCCTGCGCGAAGGCGGAGGCGGTTGCGGCAACCAGAAGTGCCGCAGAGAGGATAAGTTTCTGTCTGTTGTTCTTGTTCATAAACTGTTCTTGTTTTGTGCCGTCCAAAGGGTGGATGGTCCTTTGTCGGGCGGTTGATACTCGATTACTTTACTTTGGTTTAGTGGGTTGCCCGTTTGTTTCTACGGACTTGGGTGTGTCCGTTGCGAATTGGCTGTACCTTGTACCGCCGTGCGCGTGGGTGATGCCGTCTTACGTTTTCATTCTCATTCTTTTTTAGTCGTTATACATAGTTGCGGATGTCGAAGTTCTCAATACTGTCCGGGACGACAAAATCCTTTTTCGGTTTATTCTTCTTCAGCCGGATTTCGATAAGTCCCTTGATGCGGATGCTCATTTCAGACGAGCCGGTCATCAGCTTCTCGTACAGCTCCGTCCCTTCCATGTCGGTGAAGACCTTTGCCGCCCGCTCCCGTTCCGTCGTTGTCGCTTCCGGGTTCTTGGCGGTTCTGACCGCATCGTCTATCTCGTCGAAACTGCTTCCCGATGCCCTCGGCGCGTCGGGCGTTTCTTCCTCCGGCTCGTCCTCCCCGAACTCCAGTTCCGAAGGCGTGAGGCTCGTGAAGGTTTCGTCGAGTTTATCCTCCGGGACTTGTGCGGGACGGGACACGGTTTCCGTGTTTCCGTCGTCAAAAGTAGTCTCTTCCTCCGTCAGCTCAATGCCTTTTTCCGAAGTGGCGGCTTCTTGCGTCGGTATGGCAGCGGTTGTCCGGGGCGATGCCATCCTGAAACGGCTCTTGCCGATGATGTCCGGGGTGTCTGCGGGCGGTGTGTCCCTTACCGTTTCGGGCTTTGCCGCCGTGCCGCCCAACGACCGCCACACTCCGGCTATGCTTCTTAGGAAGCGGACAAGTCTGGTTTCCATGATCCTGTCATAAAGGAGCAGGAACAGGAACCACAGGTTGCAGCCGACCGATACGGTCAGCAGAATATCAGTCATGCTTATTGTTTCACTCATGCACGTTCTCTTTTTGAGGGTTAAAATACTGCGTCGTAATTCTGGGCGTAAAGGCTCTTTATCGCCTCCTCGCACTGGTTGAAGTGGTGCGTAAGCACATGGTCGATGTAGGCGGACAGCGACAATTTGTCATGCCCGATCACACGGGTGATGCGCATGATGCGGTCGTGGTACTCCGGACGCACATACGCCATCTTTCCCTCGCGTGCCTTCACTTCGGCTTCACGGATGAACAGCCGTTCATAGTCCTTTTCACCGCATTTGCCGCCTAACGGCACGGGGGATAGGATTTCCACACTCGCCTGCACTTGGGCAAGCATACCGCCGCCGTCATGCTGCGGACTTCTGTTTTTCTGGTTCTTTTCCATATTCAAATCAAGTCTTCACGTTGTTTCTTGTACAGTTCGTTTATTTTCTCCTTGTGCTGTTCCAGATGTTGGCGCAGCACGGTGTCCACGTAGCCGCCTACCGAGATTTCACGCCCGGCGATGTCGTTCACGATTTTGAGAATCTTGCTGTGGACATCGCGGCTGATATAGACGCACTGGCGCGTCTTTATCTCGTTGCGGCGGAGGAACAGCCCGGAATAGTCGTCCTCCTGCCGTTTGCGGCGGACAGTGTCCCTCTGCGGTTTTTCCTTTGCCGTGTATTGCGCGGGCGGCGGTTCCGTTTCAGGGACGCTTTTTTCTTCGGGAGCAGGCGCGGGCGGCTCCTGCGCGTGGTACAGGGTCCCGTCCTGCCTGCGTCTGCCGATGGAGGCTATCAACAGTTCCTCGTCAATGCCTTCGGTGTTCACTTTCCTGCTGCCCATGATTATTGAGGTCTGATGATACGGCTTATCTCTTCCGAGAACTCACGGATGCCGCTCCCTTTCAGCAGGGACGCATCCATCGGGAAGATGGTCGAGCGGAACACGCTCTTGCGCTCTTCCGAGAGGTCGCGCCGGAACTTCTTGCTGTCGGGCAGGCGGGTGGACAGCACCGGCAGCCCCATCTCGGCGATCACATCCTCATACAGGTCGTAAAGCCCGTTCTTCTCCCTGCCGTCCA
This sequence comes from Parabacteroides sp. CT06, assembly GCF_002257605.1. GTDB lineage: Bacteria > Bacteroidota > Bacteroidia > Bacteroidales > Tannerellaceae > Parabacteroides > Parabacteroides distasonis. Next base: position 974,646 of record NZ_CP022754.1, read on the forward strand.
CCATCGTCCAGAACAGGTACAGCCCTTTTGTTTTCGCCTGTCCCGTCGTCATGAGGTTGTCACGGAACATCACAGCGAATTGCAGGGTGCTTTCCACGACAAAACGGTCGGCACTCATGGGCGCGAAGATGTAGTCCATCTGCGAGAGGGTCTTGACCACGCCGTTGCTTTTCAGGGTTCCCGGCATGTCGAAAAACACGATGTCGGGTTTCACCTCTTCTTCGGCAAGCATCCTTTCGGCATCATCGAGGGCGTTAAGGGCGTCGCTTGCGATGACCGGGTAGGCGTTCTTCCTTATCTTGCGGAAGTGGTCACACGCGAGTGCCTTGAAATAGAGGCTCCCGCCGATAAGTCCCGTTTCACGTTCACGCAACCCGTGTATGCTGTGCTGCGGGGTGTCGCAGTCTATGACTGCGACATTGTGTCCTTTCACGTTGTGGAGGTAGTTGGCGGCAAGTGCCGTGACGGTGGATTTGCCGATACCCCCTTTCTGTGTTGCGAATGCAACGAATGTTTCATTACTCATGGTTCTGTTGGTTTTAATGGTTGATGAATTGTTTTCCTGCTCCGATACGGAATCGGTGACATGTATATCCGCGTCCGCGAATCTCTGACTGTCCGGTTCGTCACGTATCCGCTTCAACGGTGGGGCAGGGATTCGGATAACTGATGAATGACGACATTGCGTCATGAAGTCATTGAATCCGTGAATCACCGCGTCATTGTAAAACCGGGTATCCGAAGGTTCGGGTATCCGGTCAGGCAAATAGCCGCCGAAGCGGTTTGCCGGGTATTTGAAAGCCTCATTTTTCATATCTTCAAATCGTTCGTTTCTTGAATCATGCTGCAAATAAACAAGGATATTTTTGAACCTGTATCACTTCCCCGACAAGTGGCGGCATGTTGCGCCGGTTGGCACTGATTGTCCGGGTCAAGCCTCTGTCCGATACCGCTTTAAGGGCGTAACTTTGCACCCGAACGGCAGGGTTCGCCGCAGGTGGCGCAGCCCGGAGTTTGAAAGGCATTCCCCCAATCCGGCCCCGACGGATTTTTATGTTCGCCTGAACATAGCAAGATGTCTTTTCAGCCGCTCAAAACGTTTTGAGCAGCCACGAAAAGCACTTGCCCTTGCAGGGGGCGGGCTTCCTCTCCGAAGTCGGGAAGCTTTTCAAACCTGCGGTGTCTGTGACCCCAAGCGGCGGCTTATGCCGTCCATCCGCTAAATCCAAAGTTTATATGAAAGAGAAAAGAAACAAGACCGGGAGAAATCCCAAACTTGATCCGGCGGTATTCCGCTACACCGTCCGTTTCAACGAGGAGGAACACAACCGTTTCCTCGCCATGTTCGAGAAGTCGGGCGTTTACGCCAAGTCGGTTTTCATCAAGGCGCACTTCTTCGGGCAGCCGTTCAGGGTGCTGAAAGTGGACAGGACGCTGGTGGATTACTACACCAGACTGTCCGATTTCCATGCGCAGTTCCGCGCGGTAGGCACGAACTACAACCAAGTCGTGAAGGAACTCAGGCTGCATTTTTCCGAGAAAAAGGCAATGGCGTTGCTCTACAAGCTGGAGCAACAGACCGTCGAACTCGTGAAACTGAGCCGTCAGATTGTGGAACTTTCAAGGGAAATGGAGGCGAAATGGTCGCAAAAATCAGTGTAGGAAAGTCGCTGTACGGCGCACTTGCCTACAACGGGGAAAAGATCAACGAGGCGAAAGGGCGTCTGCTCACCACCAACCGCATCTACAATGACGGCACGGGGACGGTGGACATACGCAAGGCGATGGAGGGTTTTCTCGCCTGTATGCCGGAGCATACGAGGGTGGAGAAACCGGTACTCCATATCTCGCTCAACCCGCATCCCGACGATGTGCTGACCGATACGGAATTGCAGGACATCGCACGCGAGTATCTGGAAAAACTCGGCTACGGGGACCAGCCGTATCTTATTGTAAAGCACGAGGACATAGACCGCCACCACCTGCACATCGTGACAATCAATGTGGACGAGAAAGGCAGGCGGCTCAATCAGGATTTCCTTTTCCGCCGCAGCGACCGCATCCGGCGGGAACTGGAACAAAAGTACGGGCTGCACCCGGCGGAACGTAAGAATCAACGGATAGAGAACCCTCTGCGAAAGGTGGACGCTTCGGCGGGCGACGTGAAAAGGCAGGTCGGGAATACCGTCAAGGCTCTGAGTGGACAGTACCGTTTCCAGACGATGGGCGAATATCGCGCCCTCCTTTCCTTATATAATATGACGGTGGAGGAAGCGCGGGGAAACGTGTGCGGGCGTGAGTATCACGGGCTGGTCTATTCCGTCACCGATGATGCCGGGAACAAGACGGGCAACCCGTTCAAGTCCTCGCTTTTCGGGAAGTCCGCAGGCTATGAAGCCGTGCAGAAGAAGTTTGCCCGTTCCAAGCAGGAGATTAAGGACCGGAAACTCGCCGACATGACAAAACGCACCGTCCTTTCCGTGCTTGAAGGCACGTATGACAAGGAGAAGTTCGTTTCGCGGCTCAGGGAGAAGGGTATCGACACCGTGCTGCGCTACACGGAGGAAGGGCGCATCTACGGAGCCACGTTTATCGACCATCGCACGGGCTGCGTGCTGAACGGCTCGCGCATGGGCAAGGAACTTTCCGCCAACGCTTTGCAGGAACACTTCACGCTGCCTTATGCCGGACAGCCACCGATTCCGCTTTCCGTTCCGGTGGAAACAGTAGAGGATATGCGCGAACAGACAGCATCCGACCACGAGAACACGGCGGGAGGTATCGGTCTGCTCACTCCCGAAGGTCCGGCTGTGGATGCCGAGGAGGAAGCCTTTATCCGGGCGATGCAGCGCAAGAAGAAAAAGAAAAGGCGCAAGGGTTTGGGAATGTAATCGAGGTATCAACATCAAAATTTTTCAATCTATGTCACAACAAGAAGACGATTTGAGGGCATTGGCGAAAATCATGGATTTTCTGCGTGCCGTGAGTATTATTTTAGTGGTCATGAACGTGTACTGGTTCTGCTATGAAGCCATACGGCTCTGGAGCGTGGACATCGGCGTGGTGGACAGAATCCTGATGAATTTCAACCGCACGGCGGGGCTGTTCCGTTCCATCCTCTACACGAAACTGTTTGCCGTCCTCCTCCTTGCCCTGTCCTGTCTGGGAACGAAGGGCGTCAAGGGAGAGAAAATTACTTGGGGACGGATCTGGACGGCTCTTGCCGCAGGGTTCGTACTGTTCTTCCTCAACTGGTGGATACTGGCGTTGCCGCTACCGGTTGAAGCGGTGACGGGGCTTTACGTGCTGACCGTAGGCACGGGCTATGTATGCCTGCTGATGGGCGGTCTGTGGATGAGCCGCCTGTTGAAACACAACCTCATGGATGACGTGTTCAACAACGAGAACGAGAGCTTCATGCAGGAAACACGGCTCATCGAAAGCGAGTATTCGGTCAATCTGCCCACCCGCTTTTATTACAGGAAACGTTGGAACAACGGCTGGATTAACGTAGTGAATCCCTTCAGGGCTTCCATCGTATTGGGTACGCCGGGCAGCGGAAAGTCATACGCGGTGGTAAACAATTTTATCAAGCAGCAGATTGAGAAGGGCTTCTCGATGTATGTTTACGACTTCAAATTCAGCGACTTGTCCACGATAGCCTATAATCATCTGCTCAACCACCCGGAGGGATACAAGGTGAAGCCGAAGTTCTACGTGATAAACTTCGATGACCCGCGACGCTCGCACCGTTGCAATCCCATTCACCCGGACTTCATGGAGGATATTACGGACGCTTACGAAAGCGCGTACACCATCATGCTCAACTTAAACAAGAGTTGGGTGCAGAAGCAGGGCGACTTCTTTGTGGAATCGCCCATCATCCTCTTCGCGGCTATCATCTGGTATCTTAAAATTTTCCAAAATGGCAAGTATTGCACGTTCCCCCATGCCATCGAGTTCCTGAACCGCCGTTACGAGGATATCTTCCCGATACTGACATCTTACCCGGAATTGGAGAACTATCTCTCACCGTTCATGGACGCGTGGCTCGGAGGGGCTGCCGAGCAGTTGATGGGGCAGATTGCATCGGCGAAAATCCCGCTGTCACGCATGATTTCCCCGCAGCTCTATTGGGTGATGTCGGACAGTGAGTTCACGCTGGACATCAACAATCCCAAAGAGCCGAAAATACTCTGCGTGGGCAACAATCCGGACCGTCAGAACATTTACGGGGCGGCTCTCGGTCTGTATAATTCCCGTATCGTGAAGCTCATCAACAAGAAAGGGATGTTGAAGTCGTCAGTTATCATCGACGAGCTTCCGACGATATATTTCAAGGGGCTGGACAACCTTATCGCCACCGCACGAAGCAACAAGGTTGCCGTATGTCTGGGATTTCAGGATTTCAGCCAGTTGGTGCGTGACTACGGGGACAAGGAGGCGAAAGTGGTGATGAACACCGTCGGCAATATTTTCTCCGGTCAGGTGGTGGGCGAAACCGCCAAGACGCTCTCGGAACGGTTCGGAAAGGTGTTGCAGAAACGGCAGTCCATTTCCATCAACAGGCAGGATGTTTCCACCTCCATCAACACGCAGATGGACGCGCTTATCCCGCCGAGCAAGATTTCCGGCTTGACGCAGGGAATGTTTGTCGGTTCGGTGTCCGACAACTTCAACGAACGTATAGAACAGAAGATTTTCCACTGTGAGATTGTCGTGGATGCCGAGAAGGTCAAGCGCGAGGAGAAAGCCTACAAGCCGATACCCGTAATTACTGACTTCACGGACGAGGATGGCAAAGACTGCATGAAGGAAACAGTGCAGGCGAATTACAGGCGTATCAAGGAGGAGGTGAAACAGATTGTCGCCGACGAGCTGGAACGCATCGCGGGTGACGAAAATCTGAAACATCTGTTGCAGCAGAAATAGTATATCCGTTTATATATGGAAAATCCGTAGCCGACGACCGGTTACGGATTTTTATTTTCAGATTGGAGATGCTTGTTGATGGTGGTAATGACAAGCATGAGCAGATAGTTTTTCAGTTCTGTATCATCTTTTAGTAGTATGCTGTATTCTTCGGCGAAGATTCTCAACAGTCGGATTCTGAGTTTCGACATTTCCTCACCGAAAGGTATCTGCCGGTTTTCTTTCCAATACTCTATTGTTATAGAAGACGCCAACCATTTGAACTCCGCTTTCATTTCCTTGCGGAGTTTCTTGAAACGGGTTTGCTCGGTGACAGGCGGGTCATTGTATGGCATCATATCAACCGGGTCATAAATGGATATGCAACCGATGCCGTAATCCATGATTACAGGCAAGTCTGCATCTGAATCTTTCTTATGTTTCTTCTTAGCCATCCTTCCTGTTGCCTTTTGACAAAATGATTTTTCCAGCTTCAGTAAGCCTGTATTTTTGGTTGCGGTGCTTGGGATTTTCCGGATGGGTTTGTTCGACAAGTCCCTCTCTCAATGCAGGATTTAGGTAACTGGTAAGGAAATTATCACGTCCCCTCAAAGATAAACGCTCCATGATTTCTTTCAACGGCAAAATATCATTTCCCAAAGCTGATACAAGCGACATTACTTGTCCTGCTACTTGTCCTGCTACTTGTCCTGTTTCTTGTCCTGTTTCTTGTCCTGCCACCTTATATCTGAAGACAAGTTTCACTTCATTGGTTGTTATTTGATATTCAGGCTCCGGCAAATTAACCTTTTGACATTCTTCTATTATGAGATTTATGCCGCGTCCCCAGCTCTCCAATACTTTTCGCACATAAAGCGTGTCTGCAATTAAAGGATTATGGGGCTTTGAACCATGTTCGGATTTGATTTTATTCATATCCCATTCGGACGGAAACGAACCGGGATTCTCTATTTCAACACGGTCATCATAGATGGCTATGGCTACCGAACCTCCAATATCACGGTAACTCCTGTGACATAGGGAGTTGATTACAGCTTCTCGTATAGCCTTATGCGGTATTTCCAAATGTTCCTCACGCTCCAATGCGTCCGTTGTTCCGGATAATGAAAGATGTCTGAACACAAAAGCCATTGCCTCGTCAAGCAGATGGAACAAGTTCCCGTGTACCCGTTTGTTGTCTATAAATACGGTTTTGTCTGTACCTCTGAATCGGGCAAGTCGCAGCAAGTTCTGCGGATAATGTACCAGTTTCTTTTTGGCGAACAATACGGCGGCTGCATTTTTAAGTACACCGCCTTCAAGAAGATTCAGTTTTTCAAGTATGATAGGAACTTCGTCACCTGTCGATTCGGGTAAACGTCCGTACTCTATTCCTAAACGTACCGTCTTGTGGATTTCCTCTTCATCCAAATCCGTAATCTTCAAATCGGTATTCGGGTAGGTTTCCCAGCTATGCCAGACTTTTTCATGCTGCAAAAGAAGTTCATTATACTTTGATTGTGGCATCGTTGTGGTCGCACTTTCCACCCGCATATATGGTCTTCCTTTATAGCAGAACGGACGGTTGAGCCTTGAATCTTCAACACGAAAAACAATTACTTTCTTCTCACTGTCCGGCAGCGGTGCATAAGATATTTGTACCATTGCCACAGGCTCCAACCGGTTGATCGCGTCCGCTATATCCCTCTTGGTCTTGTCGCTCACGTCTTGTCCGATGATTTTTTCCTTGTCGGTAACACCGAACAATACCGTGCCGCCTTCTCCGTTAAGGAAAGCGCAAAGCGTTTCCATGCCACGCTCCAACTGTCCGGTGGTTTCCTTGAACTCCACCCGTCCGCATTCTTTTTCGGCTATCAGCCGTTTTACTATGTCGAGGTTGTCTATGCTCATATACAATTCTGTAAGGTGGGTACAAAGATAGTGCTTTTCGCTGGTTTTCGGGCGAATAGATAACGAAATGTATCTGCACGGCAGGTACAAAACCTACAAAAAATCAGAGAGTGGCATAACGTCACCCCCTGATTCATCATTGGTACAGGATTATTTTCTCAAACGTTCCATTTCCTCGTCGCGGAGCATCTTCTCGTTCAGTTTCTCCTGCATCCTGTCAAGGAAGTAGGTGCGGCTTTCGTTCTTCCGTCGTTTGATGTCGATATAGAAGCGGTAGCAGTCCTTTGATTCGACACCGAAAATCTTGTAGAGGAGCGGGGCGAGCTGTTTGAGCGGCATGTTGCCGTTATTGATGCAGCCCATCTCGTTGATGCCGTAGATAAGTTCCACGAGGTCGATGGCGTTGCCCGTCCATTGCAGGGGTGAGGCGGGATTTTCGGTTGTGTTGTCGGAGGATGTACGGATGGGGATTAGTGGTGACACTTGGGGAGCGGCAAGGAACTTCTGCATCTTCCTAACGAAAGAGAGTGCCTTGCTGATGTAGGCTGCAACCTCCCTCTTTTCTTCGGGAAGATTGCGCACGGGATGGTGCTGCAACTCGATTTCAATGTAAGCCAGCGCGATGATGGTGCGGGTGGTGTCCACATTGCCGTTGCATAGTTCGATCACTTGCGTGGCGAAAGCCGTGTATGCCGTTTCCATATTGCAGTCCCCGGCTTCGTTTATACGGCGGAAGAACTCTGTTTCCGTCAATAAGAAATAATTCATGTCCTGTCAATTTTGAAATTTTACACTCTGTTTTTTCGGTATGCGCACATGAATATGATTGGCAAAAAGCGTGTCCATAAAATAAAAAATCCGGCACGCTCTCTGCAAGGTGCTGGATTTCAGAGTGATAATTTCGCGATTTATTTATCTGAAAGGAATTGTATTCAGCTTAAAGTGTTCATTTACTGAACATTCGTCCATTTTATGGACATCAAACGCACGCTTTATAGATATGGCGGACCACTCCGTTGCGGTACACCTTCTGTGAGGTCAGCGTCCATTGTTCCTGCGGCAAGGCGGATTGGAAGAAACGCTTTCCCGTTCCGGCAATGAAAGGAATCGTGTAAAGTATGATTTCATCCACCACACGCATACGCAGCAGCCCGTTGATGTAGTCCGCTTTTTCAGGAGTGACTTCCGCCAGATAGCAGATGTCTGTTGTGGATTTCCGCCATTCGTCAAGCATGGAGATGGAATAATCCGGTGTGATATGATAAAGGGCGTTTTCCCTTATCTCATTGATGCCGCAATCTTCAAGGCGCAGTTCCTTATACGCTTTGCAATATAACTCGGAGCTTTGACAACCGTCTATCGTGAGGACGGCAAGAATCTGTACTTTACCCATTATCGTTTCCTTTCGTTGGGCAAGGGCAAAAAAGTAGCGTGCAAATCACACTACTTTCAAGCGACGGCTCTGGTAAAGCCTTTTACGGAGAGTACGTGAATGCACGCTATGCGTAGGCATAGCATAAGCATCACGCAATCGTCTCCGTAGTGTCAATTTACCAGATTTTCGCTCGAAACGCCTTGCGGTCTTATGTTATATATAGGCGGCAAAAGGCTCTGCCAGTCGCCGTTACCTTCTAATATGTCATGCAAAGATAGCCATTTTCAGCGAATTGCGGGCTATGGTTGCTCAAATTTATACTTCAATCCATATTCTTCCAGTTTATTATAGAGTGTTGTCCTGCCTATTCCAAGCAATTCGGCAGCAACCTTCCGGTTCCCGCCAGCCTGCTTCAAAGCACGTATAATCCGCTCTTTATCTTCCTCTTCGTTGCGTAGGGAGAAGCCGACAACAGAGGTTGTTTCGGTTATTCCAAGTTCCAGATGCTCTTTCGTGACAAGTCCCGTCTGAGCCTGCAACACCGCACCCATGATTTTCTGCCGAAGTTCGCGCACGTTACCCGGCCATGAATGGATCAGTAACACTTTCCGCGCTTCGGAACTGAAGCCACTAACATTGCATTCCAATTCCTTATTGGCAATCTCACGGAAGAACTCCGCCAGCGGCATGATGTCCTCCTGACAGTCACGTAAGGGCAGAACGGTTATCTCGAAGTCATGTAGGCGGTATAACAAATCCTGTCGGAAACGCTTTTCATTGACCGCCTTTTCCAGATCCTCGTTGGTGGCGGCGATGATGCGGACGTTGAAACTGCGGTCGGACTTGTCGCCAACGGGACGGAACCGCCGTTCCTGTATGGCACGGAGTAACATCTGTTGGGTTTCCGGTGCGAGATTACCCACTTCATCCAAAAACAATGTGCCGCCTTCCGCCTCGTGGAAATAGCCTTTCTTTGTGTTTTCAGCACCAGTGAACGCTCCTTTAACGTGTCCGAAGAACGCCGATGGCGCAAGTTCTTTGGTGAGTGAGCCGCAGTCCACCGCCACGAAAGGCTTGCCTGAACGCTTGCTTTTATCGTGCAGTAGATGGGCAATATGCTCTTTGCCAGTACCGTTCTCCCCGAATATCAGTACGCTCATGTCGGTAGGAGCTACCAGCCTTATCCGGTGCATGATTTTCTGAAAGGCTGAACCGTCACGGGCAAATACGGGCATGCGGCTTCGCCCGATATTCCGCTCTTTCAGTATGGTGCGGAGCAAAGGCACGAGTTTGTCCTCCACGAGTTGCTTGGGTATGTAGTCCAGCGAACCGAGTTTCATGCTTTCAACCGCCGTATGTACTTCGGCATAGTCGGTCATGATGATGAACGGCTGCGTCATGCCTTCTTTGCGCATCCAGCGCAATAGGTCGATGCCGTCACCGTCAGGCAAACGCAAATCAGAAACTACTATATCATTGTCAGCGGCTTGTTGCAGAAGTTTCTTCGCTGTCGAGAGGTGGAAAGCCTGCACGGTACGGAATTTCTCCCGTGCCAGCAGGTTGCAGACAAACTCGCAATATACGATGTTGTCCTCCACCACGATGATTTTTGTTTTATCCATTTTCGTATTTTCTCCTTTCTTCTTTTGCCAGCCGGATTATCTCCGAACCCTTATCCAATACGGCAGTCACGGCGTTGTTCAATGCTTCATAATCGGGAACGGCACTCCCATGAAGCTGTTTATAAAGTTCCCTTAATGGTTGGTCGGCACGCAGTATCTCCCACGAACTACGTAGGTGGTGTGTCAGGGCGTCCAGTTCTTGAAAGTCTTTCCGTTGTTCCCCATCCCTGACCGACTGCATTTCCTTTTCGGTTTCCGCTATCAGTTTATCCAACATGACGGATTCATTGCCGTAAGACAGTAGGGAGGAGAAATCAGGCTTTTCATTTTGTTTACCTTTCATGGCGCACTTGTCGGAAACTTCCATCAGCTCCGATATGGAAAACGGCTTGAGAAGGCAATCAGAAAATCCACGTTCTAAAAGTTCCTCTCTGTTGCAACTGCCCGAAGCGGTTGTTACAATAATCGGAATGATCCTTGAATTGCCCACATTGGAGGTGCGTAGCAGTTCCAACAGCTCGAAGCCGTTTATATCCGGCATATTCAAATCGGTCAGAAGCAGACTGTATTCTTTCCGGCGTATCATTTCCATCAGTTCCGCCGCATTGGTACAGGTATCGCAATGTATCCCTTCTTGTGCATACATTTCTTTCAGCATTAGGAGAAGTACCTTGTCATTGTCGATGGCAACAATATCATGGAGTGTTCGGTTATGATGAATCTGTGTTTTATTTATCCGTTCCGGCAATTCCTCGGCTGACTGCATGGGTATCTCCACCGTGAAACGGCTGCCCTTGCCTTTCTCGCTCTTCAGCTGGATTGTGCCGCCGAGCATTGTCACAATGCGCTGAACAATGGAAAGACCTAATCCGAAGCCGTCCTTTGCGGCAGCGTTTGACAAACGTTCAAACGCACCGAACACACGTTGCTGTTCCTCTTCGGTCATACCCGAACCCGTATCTTTGACGATAAGTTTCAGCATACCGTTATCATACCCCATTGTCAGAGAAACGGCACCGTTCTCAGTGAACTTGATGGCGTTTGACAGCAGGTTATTTCCAATTTGTAGAATGCGTTCCTTATCGGTCAGTACAACAGCATCCGTGTGATTCGTCACAGTAAGAGCAAGTCCCTTGTTTATGGCAATTGGCATAAACTCTGATTCGAGCGTATGCGCTATTGATGAAATCCTACACGTGGAGAAATTAGGTTGTTCCTTGCCGTCGTCCAGCCGGAAGAAACTCAGAAGAGTATTAAGCATTTCACGCATACGGTCGGAGGATTGCTGAATATTTCGGATATACATCCCGGTTTTATCCGCATTGAAGTTTTTTTGTATCAGTCCGGCATAGCCCGTTATTGCAGTCAGCGGTGTGCGTAATTCATGGGTAATGGTATGTACGGCTTTCTTGCGGGAGGTTATCAGTGCCTCGTTTCGCTTTGCCATTTGTTGCAGTCGCTCGATTAAATCTGCGGTTTCCTGTTTATATCGCTTGATGCGGTTGGCATTTCGGTGTATGATGATATATGATATGACCAGTAGCAGTATAACGAACCCTGTCAAGCCCCCAATCTGAATGAACGACCGTTCCCGCATGGCTGTTATCTCGGCTTCCCGCTTTTGTAGGTCAGTTTGTACTTTCCCGTCTATTTGAACAACCAGTCCTTGCAGTTGCCTGTTAAGTTCCGCATTTCGTGCGGCAAGGCTATCGGCATGAACCGATAAGCGGCGGCTTTGCGCCTGTTGTTCGGTTCTCATATTCCGGTTAAAGGAACGGTGCATCGTGGTAGTCACAGTTGGTTTCGCTTCTTCCTTTTTGCCGAAGATGCCCAAGAAACCTTTGCGCTTGGACTTCTTGGGCTGTTCCTGCACACTCTTCTGCACGATTACAGGTACTTGACTGGTTATCTTATCGTTGATGGCTTGTTGTTGTTCAAGTATTTGAACGATTTGGCACATCTGCCGTTCCTTATCTTCGAGAAGATGGCGTACGCTGTCTATACGCTCTGCCGGATAGGTAGCTTTGAAACGGCAGAGCATACTATCCATTGCCATACGCTGTGCATGGTAATGTTCGATATCTTTATCGTTCCATTCCAGTATTGTTTCACCAAATAGAGAAAATTTTATCATTTGAATATTGATATTGTTTATCTCTTTTCGGAACTCGTCTATTTTTTTATTGTCAAGTTCTAATGCTTCTATCTCCTGCCATTCATAGAAGCTATTATATGCTATACATCCGATAAGAACGGAGATAAGTATATACCCCAACCGTATTGTCTTATAGAAATTCCTGGATCGTTCCATTATTTTGATGATACTGATTTTTCAAACATGAATAAAAGTTTATCCTTTTCTTCCATACGGGTATTATCAGAATAACCGCCTTTTGTTATTTGATACCCACACGGCTTAACCATAAAAGTGCCTAAGCCTTTAGTGTATGAACTTACTTCTGAAGCATAGTCTTTACTTGTATTTAATGGAACTTTCCCTTCAATAAGACACCACTCTTTATTACAACTGATACCTTTAATCTCAGACATCATTTTTTGCAGATCTGTAATAGCTTTGGAACTTGCTACTTGTGGTATCTGTAACTCAAAATAGAGCATCGGTTCGAGAATATCCACTCCTGATTGTTGCAAAGCCAACCTGAAGACATAAGGAGACAATTGTCTAAAATCGGCAGGGGTACTTATCGGACTATAATAAAGGGCATAAGTAAAGGTTACTTTCAAATCCGTCACTTCCCATCCATGCAATCCCGATTGGCAAGACATACGGATTCCTTCAAAAACGGCATTTTGAAAAGAATGGTTCAGATAACCAAAGGAGATTTCACTTTCGATTTGCACCCCTGACCCTATCGGTAAAGGTTCCAGAGTCAGTCCTATTGAGGCCCAGTAAGGGTTGGGAGGGACTTCGATATGGATAATCTTATTCACCTTCTTTTTAGGTCGTTCTTTGTAGATAGTCTTGATTTCATCAAAATGGGTCTTTACGGAGAATCGTTCTTCCAGCAATGTTTGTATGATTTCTTTTTGGGTTAAACCATATAACGAGATTTCCAATTCATCACTATATGAATTTATGGAAAAGGACAGAGACGGGTCTTCAATAAACAATACATTTAGAGCGGATATCAACTTGCTTCTCTCTTCGGGCTTGTCTGGTCGGACAGAAGATTTGAGGGCGGGATGCTGATGAGATAATCCTTGAATCAGACAAGGTTTAACACCTAAATAATCTCCGATTCTTAATTCTTCTATATCTTCTATAATTGCGATATCATTAGCAACCACTTCATCAACATTTATCTCTTTGCCCTGATAAATGGTTTTTAGATTTTTAATCTTGATGAATTTTTCCGAATCATTGACTTTTATAACGGTTCGAAGTCTCAGACTTCCGTCAATAATTTTTAGAAAACTTCTTTTATGCCCTTTGGGGTCATGTTCTATTTTATAAAGATAAGCTGAAAGTCTATTTGGGACTGATGCCGGAGGAAATATAAAAGAAATGATGGCGTCTAACAACTCATTGATGCCAATATTGCACATTGCTGATCCATGCAAGACCGGATAGGCTTTGGCTTTTGCCACAAGAGCGATTATCGCATTCCAATAATCTGCCGGTAAGATTTCTTTATCCGCCAAATATAGTTCTAATATATCGTCGTCATGGTTGCATACAAATTCTTTGTGTTCTGCCCTTATATCTGTTGAGGTGCAAATCGGGTAAACTACTCCATCGACAACCGTTTGCATAAACAAGACGTCTTGCGACAGATTTGTTTTTATGTCCAGATATAAACGCTCAAGATTTACGCCGGCACGATCAATCTTATTGATAAATATAATTGTCGGGATTTGCAGTTTTTGCAAAGTCTTGAACAGCAACTTTGTTTGTGCTTGTATGCCTTCCTTTGCCGATAATATGAGGACTGCTCCATCAAGCATTTTGAATGTCCGCTCCACCTCTGCAATAAAATCCATGTGTCCCGGAGTGTCAATGATATTGCATTTCACACCATTCCAAACAATAGATGTCGTAGAAGCCCGAATAGTAATTCCTCTACGTTTTTCTATATCCATAGAGTCTGTTATGGTGTCACCTTTATCAACACTGCCGCGCTTTTCCGTTGCTCCGCAGGCAAATAGCAGATTTTCGGTTACGGAAGTTTTTCCTGCATCAATGTGAGCAAGAATTCCTAAATTTATAATGTTCATTTGATTAAGCAATAATATACTACAATAGATGCATTGCCGAAACGCACCTTTTAATACCTCCTCGTAGCATGTGGAAAACTACAGGATTCTTAACTCGTATTAATATGTATATTATTACTGCCGCATAATTGAACGCAAATTTACGAAAAAAAAGTTCCCTGACAAAAGCACAAAGAACTTTTTTAATCTATACGTATTTTTATTTGGTATTATTAATTTGTTATTTGATGATGAGGGCTATTCATATAAATGTAGGTTAAATTTTTCTGACCATTTCAAACTGTTGTCCTTTTGGGGTAAGTCCTAATGATGACAAGAAACCAGTGACTGATTCACAATCGCAATCAACATTAGTAAATTTGAGTACATCGCTTTGAAAATGACTGACAGCACTTTTAAGCAAGGACTTGCCTATTCCTTTACGCCGGTAATCTTTTGCAACTGCGAGGGATGAAATATCGCCTGATGCCGGTTCAAAGATAACAAATCCGACAAGTTCTTCTCTTTCATAAGCTCCCAATATGTCCAAATTGTCGATTCCGCGTTCCAGTGAAGCCCTGTCATTTTGCCATGAAGGATGAAAATCGAACCAGGCCGTTTGGTTAAGGCAGTTTTTTAAATCCGATGGGAGTATGCGACATGCAGTATGGTTTACTTGCAATACAGGAACAATATCGCTCAGTTTGGCAGAGTAGTAGTTGAAATTTCTCTGTGTTTCAAAGCCTAATTTGCGATATATTTTTATTGCTTTGTGATTGTGTTGCAAAACTTCCAGTACATATTGCCGAACTCCTTGTTGATATATCAATTCGAGGCTGAAAGTGAATATTTTTTGGGTTAGGTGTAATCCCCGGAATGAAGGTACGGTTCCCGTCCCTGTGTCATAAGCCGTCAAGATGTTGTTGTACATGCCTGTTCCGTTAAACACAAAAGAAATCAGCCGTCCTTCGAAAAATGCTCCGAAAGATAGTTGTGGATTGTATCCTCGTCGGTCGAGCATGCGTCGCAATTCATCCGCATTCAAAGAGAAATCATAATCTTTGAATGCGGATGAGAATGCCGCATACAAATCTTTGAAAGAAACGGACTCTAAAGAATGAATGATGATTCCCATATCGGACGGTGTTATGTGTTTGGATTTTTATCACTATTCTCTACGGTTAAACCGTGCTGTTTGAGAAAGCTGAGCTTATCCCAATAACCTCTTTGGAAAACGATTTTATCGTTTTGCACATGGAAGAATCCGCATCCTCGCAACCCGAGCGGATCTTTCCATTCCATGATAGCCCATTCTCCATCCTCGAATATATGCTCAACAATACAAACCATTTTTGAGGTTGCAAATTCATTTACAAACATTTTATGGATAGCTGTTTTTCCTATAACCGGGGTGTTTGCGACTTGATGGTTTATGGCATCCTGAGCGTATAAGTTTGCCAAAGCGACTGCATCGGCGGCGTTGAAGCAGTCAATCCATTCTTGTAGTATCTCTTTTGGCGTCATATTTTTCGTATCTTTTATTCTTTAATATTTAATTGTTGCTTTTTCCTCTATAAGTTAGAATTAGATATTTTTCTAATTCCTTTTGAAATGATCATCAAAAACAAAATTAGTATTTTTTTCTGTTTTACTGATGATTCTGTAGAAATATTCTCGTTCATATTATTGTGTCATAAGGAACGTGTCAAAAAAGCGGTTTCCACATTACAGCTTTATGGTAAAATGAGTTTAACCAACTACATAACGCAATCTGTTGTCGGTACTGTTATCTATTTCCCATTCGTATTCTATTTAGCCCCTTATTGTGGGTATGCAGCAAGTTATCTTATCGAATTCACTCTCTTTGGGAGTCAAATATGGTTGTGCAAATGGTGGCTGACAAAACATAAACAAGGTTAGTTGGAATATTTTTTGGTATAATGTTTATAAACATAAATCAAGAAAGAATAAATAAATTTAATAGAGGCTGCCCAAAAAGAAAGAAATCCTTACAATCACTCTTCTACAGATACTTGCAGAGGGGATAAGATTTACTTTTAGACCTTTTGGATAGCCCCTATTAATATTTTATATAAAATTCATAATTTTAAATTTTTATCCCTTTCGATCGGTTTTCATCCTTAAACTGAAAACCCGGACGCCCGATAATGATATGATTGGCAATGAAATTGCCAGACGGACTTCGTTTATCCATCGGGCTGCGTATCGGTGGTGCATCATCGGTTTGTTGTGGCGATATGCTCCGTACACCTTCCGAAACAGGCTTGACCTCCTGTCCGTCGTTCTCCTTTTCGGCGACATCGGGTGTAGGCGGCGCAAGCTCTAACTGTATTTTGCGGTCAAGCGCGGCAAGTTCGGACTTCAACTGTTTCAGTTCGTCCTCCTTTTTCCATACCTTACTTGCTATCTCCTGCAACTGTGGGACTTCCTTTTCCAGCACCTCGTTCTTTCCCTTATACTGGTCGATGATGGACGGAATCCTCTCCAATGCGTTCAGGAAATTACGTGCGGCGGCTACCGGATCAGCCATCGCCAGATGCCCGTTATTGTAAGTGTACTTGTAGTTTCCCTCCACCACGAAACGGTTGTCGGTAAACTCCAGCCCCTCTTTGAGTATTCTCTCGCTGACCACCTTTATCGGAAAACCGTAAAGTTCCCCGACAGGCTTGTACAAACCGCCCGTCGTGGCGTTCTTGGCGATTTCCTGCAAACGCTTTCCGATAACCTTTTCATCGGTAGAATCCACACCGTCCACCTTGACAGCATTCTGGCGATTGCCCTCCTTATCGGTCTTGACAACGGAAAGAAAGCGGTTCCAATCTTCCGTCATGGCTTCGATTACCGCCGTATTGTTGCGCAGTTCCCCCGTCTTGGCTTCCAGCTTGAACTCCGAATCGCGCTTGCCCTTGTTGAACGACTTGCGTTCCCCTTCGAGCGAGGCGATACGCTTTTCCAGTTTCGCCTTGTCCAAAAGGTCGGTATTGCCGGAGAGCAACGCCATGTACTCCGAGAAGTTCATGCCCGATTTCTCGTCCATAGCCCCCTCGTCGATGGTACGCGCGCCCATCGCCCCGCTTTTGAGCTGCGAGATGAATGTCTGCTTGCAGTGCAGCAGGTTGAACTTGTAGCTGTCCAGCGACTTTTCCACAGCGTAGATGATGACATCCACGTTGTTCCCGGCAAAATGCTTGGCAATCTCGTTGCCTGCCCTGACTCCCCGTCCGTCACGCTGTTGTAGGTCGGACGGACGATCGGGTAGGTCAAGGGCATTACTGCCCTCTTCCCCCCTCAGAACCGTACGTGAGGGTTTCCCCTCATACGGCTCAAGCTTTTCAAAGTCTCTGTTCGTGTGCAGAGACCGGCTCATCCTACTTCTTGTTTCCATTGTTTTTTACGGGATAATTTGAAACATTCATCATGAACCAACATATTGCATTTCCGTCCGTCTTGTACAGTCGGCATTACATTCCATGCCTTATGCGTGTCAATCGGTTCACCACATATCGGACATTTCCGACCTTGCTTTTCCCATAGGTAAAGCAGGGATTTACGTCCTTTCAGCGTCACAAGCATCTTTGACTTCATTCTTTTATTGAAGTACAGGCGGCAGTCTGCGTCAAACGGATTCATGTCCCCCTTTATCTGCGTATATTGCAGAAAAGGAAACGAAGATGCCAGTTTCAACAAGGTAAGTTGGTCTTCTTTGCCGTTTGATTTCTTGAACTTAGCCGCAAAAGTCCAGCTGTTCCCTCGGATATTGTGCCAATAGCGGTCTTTTATCCACCGTTTCCCTTTCTTGGAATGACGGCGTTTAGCCCATTGCCACAAGGCGAGAAATATCTGATGGTCGATTCTGTGAAAAGAATCACGTGTCGCCCCATGCTGATAATATGCTCCCCATCCTCGAATTTTAGCATTCAACATCCTGATTAATGATTCCTGCTTGCAACCCTTATGACCTTTTGTCACCTTACGGATATTCTCCATAAAACGTTTTTCGGCTTTCTTGGTCGGCTTGGTCAATATTTCATTGCCGAATTTGCGGATGTTGAAACCGAGAAAATCGAAGCCGTCATGGATATTGGTTATCACCGTCTTTTCTTCTGATAAGGTCAGACCTCTTTCAGACATAAAGTCGGCTACCAATGGCTTGATTTCCTTTTCAAGTGTTTCACGGTTCTCGCAGGTAATTATAAAGTCATCAGCGTAACGGACAAGATTCACCATTGGCGAATATAACTTACCTTTGATTCTAACTCGTTTATATTTCTCTGCAAGGACTTTCTGCAATCCGTCCAATGTCATATTGGCAAGCGTGGGAGAGATAATGCCACCTTGTGGCGTTCCCTCCTCTGTCGGGAACATCTGTTTGTTGAAGATATAGCCGCATTTCAACCATTTTCGGAGTATTGCCTTGTCCATAGGGATGTTGGCAAGCAGCCATTCATGGCTGATATGGTCGAAGCACCCCTTTATGTCACCCTCCAGAATCCATTCGGGAGAATAGCCTTTTCGGAGAATGTTATGGCATTGCATTACCGCGTCCATACAGCGGCGTTCCTTGCGGAAACCGTATGAACGTGAGTCGGCTGTTGTTTCCGACACTGGTTCTAATGCCATAAGGTAGAGTGCTTGCATGGCTCTGTCTTTCATTGTCGGTATTCCCAACGGTCGCAGTTTGCCATTACTCTTTTTGATGTGGACTCTTCTCAATGGCTTCGGCTGGTAGCCTCTGCGTTTGAGTTCGCTTATCGCTTGTGTTTTTGCTTCGGGTTTCTCCCATGTTTCCATGTCCACTCCGGGGGTGTTGCCACCTCCGTTAGAAGTAACTCTCTTTACGGCTAAGGCTTTTGCGTAAAAAGAGTGGGTCAGCGTCCACTGCAAGGCTTTCACCTTGTTGTATCTGCCTTCCTTCTGAGCCTTTACAATTCGTGCTTGTAGCTTTCTGACAGCCAACTCCGCTTTAGTCCAGTCTATTCTGTCCCAAAGTGTTTGTTGATTGTCAGCAGGCGCACACGATGTCTTGTTTTCGTTCATTTGCTTTCCTCCTTTTGAAAGTTCTAAAAGTTAATTGTAAAGAATCACCATTTGACAACATTCGGTTTGATTGCCTACCTAATGTCGTCACAGAAGTCTGCCCACTTTCGTGTCGGATGATGTCGCCCACATCAGCCCGTGATGTCGGTTCAATCCGTATCCGCTCCATTACAGAACGGCGTTCGCTTTTTCTGTTATCTTATACCTGCACACCATTCGGCTTTCATTGCTGTCAGCTTACCTGTCATTTTTACATGACAGGAGATAATACAGGCTTACCATGTTCCACATAGATAACTAACGGATAGGTTAGGTTCTGTCTCATCCTCCGGCGGTGCTTATATCCGTGTAATCCTACCATGGAGAGGATTAACCGACCGCTTCCCTTTTGGGTAGAGTGTGCCAGTATCTTACACTCTTTCGTGACATTACGAAGTTTACTAACAGTTCGCTTGCGCTAACCATACTATCCAGCCTCGCCACTCTACGGTATGATACTAACCGTACTTGACTTCCCCTCACGGTTCTGTCTTGTCTTGCGAAAGTGTACTTCGTCCCGACCGCTTAATACAACATTAAGGTGCATCGGTCGGTAGGCTACCGCTGACGGAACAGCGGGTTAAAGCTGATACCCGTAAGTATCATTCCAACAATTATCTATGCGACTTCATGTCGCACCCACGGCGTATCCAAATGATGGATTGCGACACACCGTTTCTGCGCGTTCACACCCGTTCCGAGCATGGAGGTGGAGCCGAACAGCACGCGCACCGTTCCGGCGTTCATGGCGTCTATCACCCCCTTGCGTGCCTTGTCGGTCTTGCACTCCTGAATGAAGCGCACCTCGCCTGCCGGGATGCCGTAGTCCTCCGTCAGTTTCCGCTTTATCTCGCTGTACACGTTCCACCCGTCGCCCGGCTGGTACGTTCCCAGATCCGAGAACACGAACTGCGTGCCTTTCTGCGCGTCATACCTGTGGTAATACTCCGCAATCGTCTTGGCGCAGTGCGAAGCCTTGTTGTCGGGGTGGTCTTCGTAATGCGGGTCTATCATGCGCATATCGAGAGCCATCTTGCGGGCGTAGTCGGTGGCGATAAGCATCTTCGCCTTCTCCTCCGTTTCCGACAGGGGTGGTCTGCCCAGCAGCGTGGCGTCACCCGTCTTGGCGAACTGCATCAGCTTTTGGATGAAGTCCTCCTGCTCCGGCGTCGGCGGTATGTGGTGCAGTATCTCGTTCTTGTGCGGACGGTCCACGCCCACGTCCTCCGCCGTGCGGTAGTCGGTTATCTCGTTGTAGAAGGCGGCAAGCTCCGGCACTTTGATGAAGTAGCGGAAACGCTCCTTCTGCACCACGTTGTTCGTCACGTTGAACTCGAAGTCGGTCGTCTTCTTGGCAAAGATAGCCGCCCAAGCGTCAAAGCAACGAATATCCTGCCGTTCCAGTTCCTTAGGGCGAAGGTACTTGAAGAGCAGGTACAGCTCCGTCAGCGAGTTGCTGATGGTCGTACCGGACAGGAACGTAGCCCCCAAGTCCTTGCCCGTGCGTTCCTGTATGGTACGTATGGCAAAGAGCATGTTCAGGGCTTTCTGGCTTCCTTCCGAGTTTCCCAATCCCGCCACACGGTCGTGCCGCGTGTTGAAAGTCAGGTTCTTGAATTGATGGCTCTCGTCAATGAAGATATGGTCGATGCCCATCTGCTTGAAGTCCACCACATCATCCGTGCGCGATTGGATGGCATGTTCCACCTTCTCCAACTTCGCTTCAAGGTTGTGCTTGCGCTTTTCCAGCCCTTTCAGCATCGCCCTCGACACGTTCTTGCCCTGTTGCCGCAGGACTTCGAGATTTTCCTCCACCGTGTCAAGCTCCGCTTGCAGGATGCGCTGCTGCAACTCCGGCGACTGCGGAATCTTGCCGAACTGGTCGTGCGACATGATGACGCAATCGTAGTCGTTGTTCTTGATGTTGTTGAAGAAACGCACGCGGTTGGCGGTCGAGAAGTCCTTCTCCGAGGCATAGAGAATCCGCGCGTTGGGATATGCCGCCTGATAGGTGGCGGCAATCTCCGCGACATTGGCTTTCAGCCCGATAATCATCGGTTTGTGCGCCAAGTTCAGGCGCTTCATCTCATGCGCTGCAATACACATTATCAGCGTTTTACCGGTTCCCACCTCGTGGTCACAAATGCCACCGCCATTCTGTTTGAGCATCCAGACGCAATCCATCTGTGACGGATAGACGCTCTTGATACCCCGGCTTGCCAGCCCTTTGAGGTTGAGGTCGGGAAATGTCTGGTGAGAGCCGTCATACTTTGGGCGCACGAAACAGTTGAACTTGCGGTTGTACATCGTCGTCAGCCGTTCCTTGAACTGCGGCGACTGCTCTTCCAGCCATTCCGAGAACCCGTTGCGGATTTCATCAATCTTGGCGTTGGCGAGCTGTATGCCCTCGCTGTCACGCACCTTGATGTCATTGCCATGCTCGTCCTTACCGATGGATTTCATCATGTCCGGGCAGGTGTTGTGCAGGGCGTGTTTCAACAGGTGCATGCCGTCATAGTTCCGGTAATAGCCCTTCACTAAAAACTCGTCCGTGATTTTCATGGTGCGGCAGCCGCACGCCACCGAAAACTCATCCATGCTTGCGGAGTAGGCGATTTTCACGTCCGTGTCGAAAAGATGGCTCATATAGGCGGCATACACGCCCGTCGGAATCCAGCGTTCCCCGAAATTGAAGTCGAGGTCCTCAAAGGCGATGCGCGGCGGCTCGGCTTCTTTCAGAGCCTCCAACGCCTGCTTCACTTCCGGCATACGTCCGTTTTCGGGGTTGTCGCCCATCCATGCCTCGATGCGCTCCGCCTTTTCTATCACATTCCCGGCGATGAACCTGTCCTTTATCTCGTAACCGGTTACGAGCGGGTTGTAGAAGATGCGTCCTTTGAGGGCGTCAAGCAATCCCTCCTCCGTGCTGTCGGTTATCTCCCGCATATAGTCGAGATTGACCGTGCCGAACTTGTTGAGCGACGCGGAGAGTGCCTCTTCGGGAGAGCTTACGTTGGCATGGCTCTCCACAGAGAAGGAAACGGGACGCTCGAAAATGTCCGCCTTGACGAACCTGCCGTCCTCCGCCCGTTCCAGCGAAAGGATGTCGCGTCCGGCGACATCCATCATCAACAGTTTCACGTTATGCTTGGCATTGAGGTTGCCGTAGCGCATGACAAACTCATCGTAGCAGGTGTTCAACGCTCCGCGTTGCGCAGACCCTTCATCGTGATACTCCGCCTCGTAGCGGTAAAGCCGCTCGTATGCGTCACGGAGTGACACATACAACATCGCTTTCTCCTTCTGGTAGCCGGTCAGGTCAAGCGGTTGGAATGTCGCGCCGTAAGGCGTGAGGCCCTTCAAATAACCGAGATTGCGTGAAGCATCCAGTACCATAGAGCCGTCACGGTAGTGCGGCTCCAGCATACCGTTGAACGGACGGGGAGAAAGGTCGAGAGGTTCCTCCTTCGGCTTTTCCGTTTCAAATTCAGGGAAAAGGGAAGTTGTTGTCTCACTTGCGTTATTGTCCGTAACGGGAACGGTTGCGACTTCCGTCTGTGCTTCGGGGCGTTTTGTCGCTTCCTTTTCCGGCATGTCAATGGCGGGAGCGGCTTTCACCGCCGTCCCGTCCACCCGTTGCTTCTCCTGATGCTGTGCCGCCAGCCTGCGAAGTTCCTTGCGTCGCTCCGGCGTGAGGTCCATCATCATTTCATAGAAACCGTTGATGGGCGGATTGGTGTCCCAATCCAAAGAGGCGTAAATATCATCCAGATCGCCTTTGGCTGCGAAACTCACCGGCTTTGTTTCATGGCTGTCCCTCTTCTCCGTCAGTGGTGCAACAGACGGCTGTGGCGGTGCAGTCGTAACCTTCGGCGTAACCTGCGCCTGCGGTTTGGGAGGCATACGCCTTGCCGGGCTTTCCTTTTTCGCCGTCTTTTTCTTCTTGGCGGGGGCTTCCTGCTTGCGTACTTCCTCGGTCATGCCCCAGAGGTCGAGCAGGGAGAGCTGCACGCCCTCCGAATAATCGGGGCGGCGCGGCTCTATCTCCGACTTTTCTTCCTCCGGCTGCGGTGTTGCCGCTTCGGGCTTCGCTGCCATTTCATGACGTGGCTGTATCTCAGGAGTGACAACCGGTGTGGAAATGGTTTCTGTTACCGTGCTTTTCCCCTGTGCCGGATGCAGGCTGTGCATTTCATACAGCTTTTTGTCCAACTTATACAGCTCAATATCCATATGTTCCCGCAAATCCTCCGCCATTTGCCCGATGCCGTCCCGGTGCATGACTTTATAGGCTGGTTTCCCGTAAGGGTCTGTGCCGCTTATCAGATCCGAGTGGGGAATCATGCCGATGCTGCCGACATACCCGTTCTGGAAACTGCCTATCGGTGTCTTTTCCGTCTGCACGAACAACTCTTCATAATCGTACAGCTCCCGTTTCTTGCCGCTGTTCTTTTGCAGGATAATCAGGTCGCTGCCCACTTCCGTACCCGCGTTGTCCGTGAAGAGGTTGTTCGGCAGGCGTGCGACTCCCACCAGATTGGCATTACGCATCATATACTCGCGTATGGGCGCGTTGGACGGTGCGTCCAGTACCCCTTGAGAGGTGATGAACGCCACGATGCCGCCCTCACGCACCGCGTCAAGGCTTTTCAGGAAGAAGTAGTTGTGTATTGCCTTCGGTGCGGAACGCCTTGCCGGGTCTTGGCTTCCTGTAAATTCCGGGTCGAACACAGCCACGTCGCCGAACGGGATGTTCGAGATGGCAAGGTCGAAATAGTCCGTGAAGGGCTTCTCTATCTTCTCGAATCCCTGCACCCTTACCTTTTGGTCGGGATGCAGGTGTCCCAATATCTTGCCCGTCATCAGGTCTTTCTCGAAAGCCATGATGTCCGCGTCCGGCTTGTTTTCCAGCACGGCATCCACGAATGCGCCCACGCCCGCCGACGGCTCCAGCACACGGTCGGGACGTATGCCGTGTTCATGCAGAGCCTCCGCAATCGTGCCGGTTATCTCCGGCGGGGTGTAGAAAGCGGTCAGCACGGACTGCTTCATGGCATCCACGTACCGCTTGTACTCCGTATCGTCCTTGCTGTTTTCACGCACCAGCCTGTGCAGTTCTACCGTAGGGGTAAACAGTTCGAGGTCCGATTTCGCCCAATGCACGGCATCCGTCAGTTCCTTTGCAGGATTCAGTATGCACTTCAACCCGCCGAAACCGCAATACTTCCGAAGTATGGCTTGTTCCTCGGCGGTTGCCGTCCTCCGTTCCCTGTCAAGGATGAATGCCGTCCGTATCGCCTCGATGTTGTCCCGCAGCCGTTGTTTGCGGTTAAACGCCATATTCCCCGATATAAAGGACGGCGGCTCCCGTCAGCTCCGTGTAGAGCAGGTCGTATTCGGGCGACAGGGCGAAATTGTCGTCCGAAAGGTCATAGGCGGAGAATACGTTGCCGACCGGCGGCAGCAACTTTCGGATGAAGGCTTCGCGTTTCTTTCCCGGCACTTCGTCGGCAAACTCGTTTTCCACGACTTCGCGGAGGATGGCGTACTTGGAATAGCGAAGCCCCCGCAGGAGCGTGTCCATCGCCAACTCCTGCGCCCCTTCGGGCGGATAGCCTTCGAGCCGCGCACGCTCATACGTTTCGGCGGCACGGTCGGCACGCTCCCGGATGAAGGCATCGTCGGAAGCCTGTTCAAACCTGTTCGTGCGGAGGTAGTCCAGCAGGTACAGACCGTAATAGGAAAAGTCGGTCTGACCCTCGTTTTTCTTCTTGTTGTTCATTACTTTGGAATTTAGTGGATTGATAATGACGGGGATAGTCGTCTGAAAAGGAGAAAGAAAAGGCACTCGGTATCCCTCCGAGTGCCACCACTAAATCCAAAGTATGAGTGTAATCCGGTATCGAAGAACAATTCATTACTCTGAACAAGTGGCAAAGGTAGTGCAAATCGAAGACAATACGAAATAAACCCGTTTATTTCTATTGTTGAGGTGCAGCCTACTTTCTCAAAAGTTAATACTATTTCTTCCGTCCTGAAAATTTCCTGCTCGTGTTCCTTTCGGGGAACACGAAAGTCGTGTTATAGTCCCCGTCAAAGGCGACTATGGCGTCGAAGCTCTTGCCCTGCTT
Organism: Parabacteroides sp. CT06; assembly: GCF_002257605.1. Classification (GTDB taxonomy): domain Bacteria; phylum Bacteroidota; class Bacteroidia; order Bacteroidales; family Tannerellaceae; genus Parabacteroides; species Parabacteroides distasonis. The sequence goes on from NZ_CP022754.1 coordinate 999,908, forward strand.
GCTCTTGAAGCCTTTGAGCAGCTTCGTATGCCCGTCGGTGAGCAGGTCTTTGATCTCGTCATCGGAAAGGGTGCGGTTCGCTTTCAGGCGGAACACGGGCAGCCCGCACTCCGCGTTGTCGCAGCGTACCACCTTGCCGTAGAACTGCATGCTGCCCGTCCCGCACTTGGGACACTTGCAGCCGGAATCCCTGCGGGCGAACAGTTTGTCGCACGAGAGCAGTTCGGAGGTGATTTCGCGTGTGTACGCCTCTATCTCCCTGCGGAAGGTTTCGGCGGGCATTTCCCCGCGCTCGATGCGTGCCAGATTCTTCTCCCATTCGCCCGTCATGGTTACGTCGGCGATGCGCATCGTCTTCACGACCGAATAGAGGGCAAGCCCTTTTTCAGTCGGCACAAGCGATTTCTTGCAGCGTTCCATGTAGCCGCGCTTGAAGAGCGTTTCGATAATCGCCGCACGGGTGGCGGGCGTGCCGATGCCGCAGTCCTTCAACGCCTGACGGAGTGCATCGTCCTCTATGTCCTTGCCCGCCGTTTCCATTGCCGACAACAGTGTCGCTTCTGTATGCAGCGGCTTGGGTTTGGTCTTTCCCTCCGTGATGGAGCAGCCTTTCAGCGTCAGCGTGTCGCCTTCCCGCCAATCGGGGATGGAGGTTTCTTCCTTGTCCTCCACGCTATAGACGGCACGCCATCCGGCTTGCCTGATGACGCTGCCTTTCACCGTGAACTCCACTCCGGCACACTCCGCCGTGACGGTGGCGGTGTCCTTGACGCATTTTTCGGAGAAAGCCTCGATCATGCGTCCGGCAACCATCTGATAGACGGTGCTGTCCTCTTTGGAGAGGAATAGTGGCTTCTCGCCCGTGACGAGCAGGGCGTGGTGGTCCGTCACCTTGCCGCCGTCCACGCTTCTGCGTGTCGGGACGCATTTCGGCTGCACCTTGCCTTTCCATTCGGGCAAAGCCCCGATGAAGGCGAGCAGCTTGGGGATTTCGGCGAACACGTCTTCGGGTATGTAGCGGCTTCCGGTTCGCGGATAGGTGATGAGCTTCTTCTCGTAAAGCTTCTGCGCGATTTCAAGCGTCTGTTCCGCCGTGAAGCCGTGCTTGGCGTTGGCTTCCTTCTGGAGCGTCGTCAGGTCGTACAGCAGCGGTGTTTCCTCCGTCTTCTCCTTGCGTTCGGCTTTCGTGACGGTGGCTGTGCCTGCCGACTTCACCTTATTATATAGTTCCGTCGCAGGCTCTTTCTCTTTCCACTTTTCGGAAGAGGAAAACTTCACCGTTCCTTCATCGCAGCCGTCCGTTGCGATATGGAGCTGCCAGAAGGCTTCGGGCGTGAAGCGGCGGTTCTCCCAATAGCGTGCGCACACCATCGCCAACGTGGGTGTCTGCACCCGCCCGATGGAGTACGTGCCGTGTCCGGCGGCGATGGAGAGTGCCTGCGTGCCGTTGATGCCCACGAGCCAGTCTGATTCGCTCCGCGCTTTGGCGGCAAGATAGAGGTTGTCGTATTTGCCGCCCGCTTCGAGGTTGCGCAGTCCCTCGCGGATAGCCTTGTCGGTAAGCGAGCTTATCCAGAGGCGGACGAACGGGGTGGTGCATCCGGTATAATGGTAGAGGTAGCGGAAGATAAGCTCACCCTCGCGCCCTGCATCGGTCGCCACGATGATCTGTTCGCTTTCCTTGAATAGCCGGGCAACGGTCTTGATCTGCGCCACCACGCCGCTGTCGGGCTTGTAGCCCTTCTCCGTCTTTACCTGACGGGGGACGAGCGTGAAGGTGTCGGGAATGACGGGCAGATTGTCACGGACGAAACCGCGTATGCCGTAGCCGTCGGGCATGGCAAGCTGCACAAGGTGTCCGAACGCCCAAGTCACGGCGTAGCCGCCTCCCTCGAAATATCCTTCCTCTCTCTTTGTCGCGCCCACGATACGGGCGATCTCACGTGCCACAGACGGCTTTTCTGCAATGATTGTCTTCATATTCTTCTGTCGTTTTGAATTTTACAAATGTTACTTCGGATTTAGTGGCGGACACGGGATTACATCTTCATGCCCTTGTTGTTTCTTTTCTGCTGCTGTTGCTGTGCGGTGTCCTTCGGGGCGGTCTGTCCCTTCCGCAACGGCTCTTTCAGGTTCTTGGTAGCCTCGTTGGTCTTGCCCTCGCTGTTCACCGCCACCTGCGTGCGGCTCTCGTTGGAAGGGGCGACCTTCTGCGCGTTGTCGGGGTTGGTGTCGTAGCGGTACGGGCGTCCCTTCTCCGGGTTGAACTTGATGTACATCGTGGCGTGGAAGCCCTGCTTGTCGGTCACGTTCTCTAATTTCACGGCTTTGCCAGCCACGTAGTCGGCTTTCTGCTGTTCGGTGAAGTCCACGCCGCTCCATTTGCTGATGGGGCGGATGCTGCCGTCGGCGTTCGTCCACGTGTTGCGGCGTTGCTCCTTGTTCGTGCCTCCGGCATTCTCCGTACCCTGCGCCTGTCCCTGTGCGGGGGTGTTCTTCGTTTCCTGCGTCCGGGCGGTACGGGGCGACCTGCCGGTTCCCGGCACGAACTCCACGCCGCGCTGCTCCACGTTCACTTGCAGGGTGGTGACGAACTTCCTGCCGTCCTTGCGCTCGATGAGCTTGTCGCGCACGGGCAGCCCGGCACGCAGCATGTCCTGCTCCTGCTTGGTGATTTCCGTCTTGCCGATGCGTTCCGGTATGCGCACCTTGTTCGTCGGGACATCCGTGATTTCGTTCGTCTTGCGGTCAATACTGACGAACGAGGGGATGATCTCGCCCGTTTCCCTGTCCACGAGGTCCACGACCCTGCCGAGGTTGCCTGTTTCGCGCAGGTTCTTCCGGTCGTCGTCGGAGAACTTGTGTTCCTTGTACTCGTCGAGCTTCTGCTCCTTGCGGATGAAGTGCGGCACAAGGCTGACATTGCCCTCGCCGTCCTTCTTGAAGGAGAGGCGGGCGTCCAGCTCGAAAGCCTCTCCGCCGAAATTGGGCGACACCCTCACCAAGTCGGACTTGCCGTAGTTGAGCATTCTGTTAAGGTCGCCCGACTTTTCAAGGTCGTCGCGCTTCACGCCCCATTTCTCCTCCAACTCCTGCCAGTTGATCTTGCTCTCGTCGATGGGCTGGTAGCCCCGGTTGCCCTGCGTCTGCTGCGGGCTTTCCTGATTCTGTTCGTTTTTCTGTTCCATCTCTTCCTGTTTTTTAGGTTCGTCATCTTGTTTCTGTTCCGGTTGTTCCTGCTTTTCGGCGGACTGCTCCTCCTGTACTTTCTTTTCGTAGCCGGAGGTGTCCACCTTGTGGGGCGCAAGCAGTTCCTTGTTGCCGTCGGGGTCTTTCAGCAAGTCCTTGATAACCTCCAGCAGCTTGTCGGCTTGGTCCGCCGCGACACGGTAGAAACCGAAGCGGCTGGGTTCCTTGCACTGCCGGAAGAAGTTCTTGAAGAAGTTGTCCAGCACGTCGCCGTGCCGGTCGAATTGCAGGAAACTCTGCGCGTTCTCCGCTTTCGCGGGGATGCGCTTGGGGGAGCCGTCGGCGTTCAGCCCGGCTACCACGCTGATTTCGCCCGTCTTCTCGTCACGGACAACCAGCACGTCCTTTTCGTCTTTTTTCTTTGCCATCTGAAAAATGTTTTAATGGTTATTTTTGAAAGAAATTATGGATACGGGCCTTGTAGAAGGCTATATCTTCCTTGCGGAAGTCCTTTACATGTTCGGAGAGGAACGTCAGCACGTCCGCCTCGCTGTAATAGGTCTTTTTGCCGAGCGTCTTGTAAGGCAGCGCGCCGATGCTGCGGTAGCGTTGCAGGGTGCGCTTGCTGATTTGGAGCAGCATGCACAGGTCTTGGTTGTCGAAAAGCCTGATCCCGTTCATCGGGTTCGGGGCTTTGCCGGACGGCTGCATGGAGAGCAGCATCTCGTCCTGACGGTCGAGCCGTTCCATCACCTTCTGCATCCAGTTCTCGAAATTGTTGCGGGTAAGCAGTTCCATGTCCTACGTCCTCCTTCCTTTGGGTCTGCCGCCCGTGCGCAGCGTGTGGTTGCGTTTCAGCTGTTCCGGTGTCGCGGCTTCGCCCGTGACGGTGCTGTCTTCGAGCAGGCGGTCTATTTCAGACTGCCGGTAGCGGCACTTGCCGCGCAGCACGACATAGGCGATGCGCTGTTCGCTGCGCATGCGCTGGAGGGTGCGGCAACTCACGTTCAGCAGGTGCGCCGCCTCGCGGGTGGTGAGCAGCCTGTCGGGGGATTCTTCCTTCCTACCGCCGGAAACGGCACGCACGTGTGCCGCTATCTCGGCTATCTGTTCCGTCAATGCGGTGAAGGCGGAACTTTCCATCGTTATCACTTTCATATTCAGTCCTTTCTTTTGGTTTATTTGCATGAACATAGGCTGCGCCTCGGCATACCGTTCAAGCGAGCTTGACGTGCTGCGCTCGGCTTGCGCTATGTTTCTGCGACAAAATTCGGCAATAAACCAAAGGGGCTTTAACAGCTCACTACGTGGCTCACGTAAGATTTTTACGGATAATGGCTCCGTAACCCGGACAGACGACGCAACAAGCTGCCTTTTAGTGGGAAACGGCACGTGTTCAAGGCGGCTTCGTTACCTTTGCGGCAAACTCTGAAATGTTTTGCTTATGGAAATAGTATCTATCGAGAAAAAGACCTTCGAGATGATGGTGGCGTCCTTCAACGCCCTCGCGGAGAAGGTAGCCGCCCTGAGGCGCAGGAGCGACGGCGGGCGGATGGAAAGGTGGCTCACGGGCGAGGAGGTCTGCGGGCAGTTGAGGATCAGCCCGCGCACGTTGCAGACCTTGCGTGACAGGCGGCTTATCGGCTACTCGCAGATTAACCGCAGGTTCTATTACAAGCCGGAGGAGGTCAAAAAGCTCATTCCGCTTGTCGGCACGCTCTATCCCTGCGGGAAATGATTTGATTTTTATTATTCACAACCCACTGAATCCGAAATGATGATGAACGAGAACAATGAAGTGTTTACAATGGAGGACGAGCCGCTTGCCTCCGTCGTGCAGAACATGCGCAAAGGCTCGAAATGGCTCTCCGCCTTTCTGGAAAGTTACCGCCCGCCGTTGGACGGGGAACGTTACCTGACGGACAGGGAGGTGGCGGAACTGCTCCGTGTCAGCCGCCGCACCTTGCAGGAGTACCGCAACAACAGGGTGCTGCCCTTTATCCTTTTGGGAGGGAAGGTGCTTTACCCCGAATCGGGGTTGCGTGAGCTGCTGGAGGCGAACTACCGCAAGCCGATGGAATAAGGCGGCTGCATGAAAAAAAAGGAAACGGGCAACTCCTTCACGGGGCTGTCCGTTTCCTTTTTATTCTTATTATTATATGTCTTCTGCGTTTTCAGCAATACCCGGCTTTTCCGTTCTGTATGAACATCACGTATGCCTGCCGCTTTTCCTTCGAGAGTGCTTTCTCTACCAGCCACGTGCGGAACACGTGTGCATGGTAGGTGTTCAGCCGGAAGGCAACGGGGATGATGATTTCAAGCGAGTAAACATCCGCGTGCAGCCCGTTTTCAAGCCGCATGTAGCGGCACACCTCGTAGTCGTTCAGCACGTCCGGCTTGCGGACGGCTCTGATGGCGGCGTTCACAGCCGGGACGCCCGTGTGGAACAGTCCGGCGATTTCTGTGGCGGTCATCCATATCTCGTTACCGGTTACGCTGACCGTGTTGTCCTCTATGATGATGGTTCCTCGTGTCATGGCTTCTCTGTTTTTAGATGGTGCAACATGAAAATTCCTCGATGCCGTTCAACCTTGCGGCAAGGTTCTCCATGTCTTGGTTGAGCTTCTCTTTGGTGATTTTCGCGTATATCTGCGTCGTCTTTATGCTCTTGTGTCCCAGCATGGAACTCACCGTTTCGATGGGTACGCCGTTGGAGAGGAACACCGTCGTGGCTGCCGTGTGGCGGCTCTGATGCCACGTGATATGCTTGGTGATACCGCAACGCTTGGCGACGGAACGGATTCCGGCAAGGCACGTGTTGTAGTGGGGAACGGGGAAAATCCTGCCGTTCCCGCACAGACCCCGGTATTTGTCGATGATGCGCTTTGCGATGTCGAGCAGGCGGATATTGGACACCACGCCCGTCTTCTGGCGGTTGATGTTTATCCACTCGTGTTCGTCGAAGTAGGTATGGATGTTCTCTTCCGTCAGGTTGCGCATGTCGGCGAACGACAAGCCCGTGAAGGCGCAGAACAGGTAGAGGTCGCGGTAAAGCTCCTGCTTGGCGTTTTTCAGCCTGCCCTCCATCAGCAGCCGGATTTCCTCTTTCGTCAGGAAACTGCGTGTCGTTTCCTCCTTCTTGATTTCATACTCCCGGAACGGGTCGCGTGTGAGCCACTCGTTGTTGATGGCGATGAACACCATCGTCCGCAAGGGGCAGACATACAGCCACACGGTATTGGTGCAGCAGTGCTTGTCCGTGCGTAGGAACATCTCGAAGTCGGAGATGAAAGCGGGCGTAAGCTCTTTCAGCGCGATGTCCTTCACGCGGTAGCGGATGGTGAGGAATTCTTGCAGGTGCTTGTAAACGGTCTTGTACTTCAGGAGCGTGCCTTTGGCTTTCATGCCAGCCTCCACCTGTTTCTCGTAGTCCTCGTTGTGCTGGCGGAACACCTGCATCAGCGTGTGGTAGCGGTGTTCCAGTCCGAGAAAGGCGTTCTTGACCTTCTCCGCCGTGACGAAATTGTCACGCTCCATGATTTCCTGATAATGTCTGTTGATGCGCACACGCATCTTGTCGAGCATGCGGTTCGTTTCGAGTGCCGCCGTGCTTCTGCCCGTGACACGTCCCCCTTTGGTGTCCCACAGCTTGGGATCGACGGTCAGTTTGCAACTGAACTGCGTCTGGCTGCCGTCCACCGTGATGCGTCCCATGACGGGTACTGTCCCGTCCTTTTTCACTACCTGACGTTTGAGGTAGTAGATTACTGAAAATGTACTCTTCATCGTCCTTAATTTTTTTAGGTTCAAAATTAGTCGGTGAAGAGTCCGTCGCCGGTACGCAAAACGGGGAGGAACGGCGCAATCTTTTTCCGTAACCGGATTTGTTGCGTGGGTTGTCAATAACTCACTAATCCTTAACGCCTTGTTTCGTTATCCGTGTCCGTTTGTCGCCTTTTCGGGCATGGTTACGGACAAGTAACGTAGCGGCGTCCTGATTTGGCTTTAGGGGTGATTGCGATGGCTTCACGAATAATCGGAAGCACAACTGAAACCCTTGTAACTCAATTCTATCACTATATCTTTCCGCATTTCACTTTTTTGTAGTAACTTTGTAAGCTAATCAAATAAGAAAGGTAACTCATGTCCACGAAGCAATGTGAAGATATGTTGGTAGGAAAAGGAGTACGGCCTACTGCCGCACGGATCCTTGTCTTGCAAAAATTATCAGAACGAACCAGCCCGGCTTCCCTGTTCGAATTGGAGGCGGAGTTGGAGACGTTGGATAAATCGACCATTTCCCGTTCATTGGCCTTGTTATTGGAACATCATGCGATCCATTCTTTCGAAGATGGTAGTGGCTCTATAAAATATGAGATATGCCAGAGCCGTTCGGAGACATGCCCAGTGGGTGATAGGCATATTCATTTTTTCTGCGAGGTATGCCGTAAAACCTCTTGTTTGAATAATATCAAGATCCCGGTCGCTCAATTGCCGGAAGGATATATAATGGATACCATTAATTATACGGTAAAGGGTGTTTGCCCATTGTGTAATAAGCGACGTTCCTAGAAACCCTGATAATTTGCAATCAAGTTGCAACTCCCTTCTCTTACCTTTGTACCGTAATCAAGAAGTAAATAATTAAAATAGATAAGATTATGAGTACAACATGTGGATGCGAACATTGCCATTCGCACGGAAGTTCCGGTTTATGGATGCCGACGATTTCTTTCGTTTTGTTGGTGATAGGACTTATCGGGAAGTACTCGGGGATAAGTTGGTTTGCTGAGTCTTGGATAGAGGCCATTTGGTTTCTGGTCGCTTTTTTGCCGGTAGGACTTCCTGTTATGCGAGAAGCTTGGGAAGCGGCTTTGCGGAAAGACTTTTTTAGTGAGTTCTCGTTAATGGCGATCGCCTCGATTGGGGCGTTTTGTATTGGGGAGTATCCCGAGGCCGTAGCCGTGATGCTTTTCTATACGGTAGGAGAGAGGTTGCAACTTCTAGCCGTGAATAAAGCCTCGAAGAATATCAGTGACTTGTTAGATGTCCGGCCGGAACGAACGGATGTATGGCGGACGGGTACATATATGAATGTATCTCCGAAGGATGTAAAAGTAGGCGAGCGGATCGAGGTGAAACCCGGCGGACGTGTGCCTTTGGATGGCGTTTTATTGGAAGCCGAGGCACAGTTCGATACCTCGGCATTAACCGGGGAAAGTATGCCTCGTTCTATCCGTGAGGGTGAGGAGGTGCTTGCCGGAATGATCGTGCAGGGGCAGGCGGTACGTATACAAGTGAATCGGCCGTACGAGCAAAGTGCCTTGGCCCGTATTTTGGCTTTGGTGAAAGATGCCTCGGAGCGGAAAGCGCCGGCGGAATTGTTTATTCGGCGTTTCGCACGGATTTATACCCCAATCGTGATTCTTCTGTCGTTTCTAATCGTGTCGGTTCCAGCCTTGGTAGGGATGGTGACGCCTTCTTTCCAGTATGTTTTCTCGGATTGGTTATATAGGGGATTGGTTTTCTTGGTTATTTCTTGTCCTTGTGCCTTGGTTATAAGTGTTCCGCTCGGATATTTCGGTGGTATAGGCGCCGCTTCTCGTGCCGGGATATTATTTAAGGGTGGTAATTATTTAGATGCGATCACACGGGTAAATACGGTAGCGTTCGATAAGACCGGTACATTGACTACCGGGCGTTTTGAGGTCACAATGGTGGAAAGCACGGGTATCCCGGCTTCTGATCTTTTGAGTGTTTTGTTATCAGTAGAGCGGAAAAGTACCCATCCGGTAGCGCAGGCTGTAGTTCGCTATGCGGAAAAACAAGATAGCGTGCCGATGGAAATCACTGACATGCGGGAATTGGCAGGGCATGGTGTCGAGGCTATCGTGAACGGTCGGCAGGTGCTTGTCGGTAACATTCGTTTATTGGCCGAACGTGATATTCCTGTCCCGAAGGAATTATCCGATAGTGTTTCTACCGTGGTGGTTTCTACGATCGATGGGAAATATGCGGGGCATCTTCTCCTTTCGGATACCTTGAAGAAGGATGCCGTGGATGCGATTCGTCGGTTAAAGGATCTGGATGTTAAAGATATTCGCTTGTTGTCCGGGGATAAGCAAGAGATCGTGAATCAATTCGCTGAGCGTTTGGGTGTCGATAAAGCGTATGGTAATCTGCTGCCGGAGGATAAAGCCGCTTATATAGAGCGATTAACGGCGGAGACGGATAAGTTGGTTGCCTTTGTGGGCGATGGGATGAACGATGCGCCGGTACTGGCTTTAAGTGATGTCGGTATTGCGATGGGTGGATTGGGATCGGATGCGGCCATCGAGAGCGCGGACGTGGTTATCCAAACGGACCAGCCCTCTAAAGTAGCGGAAGCTATTTCTATCGGACGTGCTACCCGGAATATCGTCCGTCAGAATATCGTGGGATCTATTGGCGTGAAGGTGATAGTCCTTGTGGCGGGAGCCTTCGGTTTTGCCACGCTTTGGGAAGCTGTTTTCGCGGATGTAGGTGTATCTTTGCTGGCGGTTCTTAATTCGATCCGTATACTAAAACGTTGAGAAGTGAAGAATTTCGAGATCGCTTTCATCGCATACTCATCTCTTTTTCGTACCTTTGCCCCTTAATCCAGTAGAAAATAATATAAATACACATACGAATTATGTTTGAGAACTTAAGCGAAAGGTTAGACAGATCGTTTAAACTGTTGAAGGGCGAAGGCAAGATTACCGAGATCAATGTGGCGGAAACATTGAAGGATGTGCGTAAAGCGTTGTTGGATGCCGACGTCAATTATAAGGTTGCAAAGAGTTTTACGGATACGGTAAAAGAGAAGGCTTTAGGACAGAACGTGCTTACATCGGTTAAGCCTAGTCAGTTGATGGTTAAGATTGTTCACGATGAGTTGGCCAGCTTGATGGGAGGTACGGCAGTCGACGTGAATTTGCAGGGAAATCCCGCCATTATATTGATGTCCGGTTTGCAAGGTTCGGGTAAGACTACTTTCACTGGTAAACTAGCGTCTTTATTAAAGACCAAGAAAAATAAGAAACCATTATTAGCCGCTTGCGACGTGTATCGTCCGGCAGCTATCGAGCAGTTGCGTGTAGTCGGAGAACAGGTGGGTGTTCCGGTATACATGGAATTGGAGAATAAGAATCCGGTGGAGATCGCTATGAACGCTATCCGCGAGGCACGGGCTAAAGGCAATGACGTCGTGATCGTGGATACCGCCGGTCGTTTGGCTATCGATGAGCAGATGATGAACGAGATCGCCGCTATCAAGAGCGCTATCCAGCCGGATGAGACCTTGTTCGTGGTAGATGCCATGACGGGTCAGGATGCCGTGAATACCGCGAGGGAATTTAATGAGCGGCTGAACTTCGACGGCGTCGTACTTACGAAGTTGGATGGTGATACCCGTGGTGGTGCCGCTTTGTCGATCCGTACGGTTGTTGATAAGCCGATTAAGTTTGTCGGTACGGGCGAGAAGATGGATGCCTTGGATATTTTCCACCCTGAACGTATGGCGGATCGAATCTTAGGCATGGGTGATATCGTGTCTTTGGTGGAACGTGCGCAAGAGCAATATGACGAGGAAGAAGCGAAACGTTTGCAGAAGAAGATCGCTAAGAACCAGTTCGATTTTAACGACTTTATCTCCCAGATCCAACAGATCAAGAAGATGGGTAACTTGAAAGAGTTGGCATCCATGATCCCGGGTGTAGGAAAGGCATTGAAAGATGTGGATATCGATGATAACGCGTTCAAGAGTATCGAGGCTATCATTTATTCGATGACTCCGGATGAGCGCAGCAACCCGGCTATCTTGAATGGCTCACGCCGTCAGCGTATCGCCAAAGGTAGCGGTACGAGCATCCAGGAGGTAAACAAGCTGATCAAGCAATTTGATGAGACCCGTAAGATGATGCGTATGCTTACTTCCGCGAAGTCGGGGAAGATGAAGCTACCTTCGATGAAGCCCTCGTTCAGACGTTAATTAACAGGAGACAATCAATAATATGGAAGAACAACATTATCAATTGCTGGATGGTAAGGCCGTTTCCGCTCAGATGAAGAAGGAGATGGCTGAGGAGGTAGCCCAGATCAAGGCTGCCGGAGGTAAGATCCCTCACTTGGCTGCTATTTTGGTGGGCCATGACGGCGGTAGCGAGACTTATGTGGCTAGTAAAGTCAAGACTTGTCAGGAGATTGGTTTTAAGTCTACCTTAATTCGCTTTGAGGAGGATGTTACGGAGGAAGAATTGCTTCGTAAGGTCGATGAGTTAAATAATGATCCGGATGTGGATGGCTTTATCGTACAGCTTCCGCTTCCGAAACATATATCCGAGCAGAAGGTGATCGAGGCGATCGATTATCGTAAAGATGTGGACGGTTTCCATCCGATTAACGTGGGACGTATGTCTATCGGTTTACCTTGTTTCGTATCGGCTACGCCTGCCGGTATCTTGGAATTATTGAAGCGTTATCATATCGAGACGCAAGGAAAGCATTGCGTGGTTTTGGGACGCAGCAATATTGTCGGCAAGCCGATGGCTACCTTGATGATGCAGAAATCTTATCCGGGCGATTGTACGGTGACCGTATGCCATAGCCGTTCTAAGAACTTGAAGGAGATGTGCTTGTCTGCTGATATTATTATCGTGGCTTTAGGTGTTCCTGAATTCTTGAAAGGGAATATGGTGAAGGAAGGCGCCGTGATCGTTGACGTGGGAACAACCCGTATGCCAAGCAGCATAACCAAGAGCGGATTTAAGTTAACGGGAGATGTCTTGTTTAATGAGGTCGCTCCTAAATGTTCCTATATCACTCCGGTTCCGGGTGGCGTAGGGCCTATGACAATCATTTCTTTGATGCGTAACACATTGTTAGCGGGAAAGAAAGCGATCTATAAGTAAGTGGATGGATAAAAAAGTTCGCAAAAGGTTTGTGTAATCAGAATTTATACCTATCTTTGCGCCGTCTTAAAGGGGGAAGCCTTTGAAAGGCGGATATGGTGAGAGTAGCTCAGTTGGTTAGAGCATCGGATTGTGGTTCCGAGGGTCGTGGGTTCGAGCCCCATCTTTCACCCATTGTGGTTTTTTAGATAAAAATCTTGTTATGAATAAAACAAGGTTTTATAAACCAAGGCGTCTATGAAGAATGAAAGGTTTTTTTATATGGTGAGAGTAGCTCAGTTGGTTAGAGCATCGGATTGTGGTTCCGAGGGTCGTGGGTTCGAGCCCCATCTTTCACCCTAGAATGAGAAAAGGATATGCCTATTAGGGCATATCCTTTTTCTATTTCTTATAATGGGCATTGTAAGTCTTTTATGATGCCCATCATAAGGAGCTTACAATAGGCATTGTAAACTCCTTATAATAGCGATCGTGCTGACCTACTCTTCGGTATATAAACCTTCTCTTGATAATTGCTTATCCAGATTCGCTACACCGAGGGCTATGATAGCGGTAACAGTAGCCGTATGTTCTTGGTATTCGGGGATGTTCTTTGTGTATAAATCCCGTTCCGTATGCCAGATTTCGCCGTAATCAAAATCATATCCTTTGAAATCCTCTGTGGTGAAACCTAATGTGGGGACACCTTCGATGGCGAAAACTGATGCGTCTGTTCCCCCCATGCGTGTCGGGCGTTTACGGGGTTCACGAACTTTTACCTCGAAAGGATAGTCCGGACGGATTTTTTGGATGGGTTCGCTGATCTTCACGAAATCATCATACATGGCTTGAGGGACGGAGATACCGACAGGAGGTTCCGGGCCACCGTCACGATTGAACAAATTAGCGATTTTGGGTAATTTATCCTTATGCGCTTTCACCCAAGCTTGTGCTCCTAATAAGCCAAATTCCTCACCGGCGAATCCGATAAATAAGATCGTGCGCTTAGGCTTGGCTCCGGATTTGGCGATCATGCGAGCGGCTTCCATCATCGGTCCGATTCCAGTACCGCAATCGATGCCTCCGGTAGCCACGTCGAAAGCATCTAGGTGACCGCTGATAATAACATATTCGTCCGGGTATTTGCTGCCTTTGATAGACGCTACGACATTATGGTATTTAACCGGGCCTAATTTAAAATGATTACGAATATCGAACTCTAGTTCGAATGTACGTCTCTCTTTCACCATTTGTTCGATGATCGCAAATTGATGCTCGTCTAATTTGATATCCGGAAGTTCCGGCAGATTGTCGAAGTTCGTATTCGGGTCGTTCATCATTTTCCGGTCGTATAACGCACGGATAGGTACGGTGGAGGATTGGATAAAACCTAAAGCTCCGGCCTCGCACATTTCCTTATAATATAATCCGGGGAATTCTTTATAAGGCAACATCTCGTTTTTCTCCCCGTTTTCCCAGTTGCGGCGTCTTAGATCATTGTTTTTCTTCATGATCTCGTTGTTCTCTTTCTTGATCTCCACACGGATGGAATCCCCCGAGGCGGAGCGGTCGATAGGCCAACCTACATTTTTCCCTGAGATAAGAACCCAAGCACCATTCAATCTTCCTTTGATTTGCTGGAACTCCTCGTCGTTACGAGGCTCCATCACCGCATGCCCACGTTGCACGCCTTTCGTTCCGGAAGTGTAGGAAGGGGTGGCGAAATGCAGGATCATTCCGTTGTCGCTCAACAAGCGTCCGAACCAAGGTCCTCGATTAAAGCCGACAGGGACGGTACCGGCCTCTTCTAATTGGACATCGAGTCCCCAACTCTTAAACTCACGCACCATCCACTCGGCGGCGTTCTCATAAGCGTCGGAACCTATTAAACGTCCGCCAAAGCGGTTCGTAAGGATATCCAGCTGATGCATCACTTGATTATCGTTCTGACCCATCTCGATGATTTTTTTTACGGCAGCGTCCTGAGCTGGTACAGGGGAGACTGTCATGCAGGCTAATGCCGCACAAACAAGTAAGATTTTTCTCATAAAGTAGTGTTTATTTCATTGATATGACTGTTTATTATTCAGTGTATGCAAATAAAGGAATAAATTTTGACTTATTGCAAATGAAATGGCAGTTTCTTTTATAACTTTGCGGAGTAAACAGATGGCGAATGAAAACAATGCGTAGCTTGAAGTGGTTAAGACCCCTCTTGGTAGTACTCTTTATGAGTTACTACGTGGGTGGCACGGCCTTTACCCATACGCATCATTTCCTAAACTATAGTATCACTCACTCTCATCCCTATCTGCCGGGAGCCGACGGCTTGCCTCATCATGAGCATAGTACGGTAGCGTTTAATACGATTGAAGAGCTGACCGAATTGTGTATGGAGTTAATTCCGTACTTACCTTTGGTTATGGCTTGGGCGCTTTTGATGGTAGTGCTCGTCTTTCTAAAGAAAGAGGTTGTCTTGCGTCTTGTGCGGCGTGGCGAATCCCGTGCGCCTCCCTCGTTTGGTATAGTAATTTGAGTCAAGCATTAGAATCTCTTTTTATACTAAACATTTTACGCATCTTATATGAAATCTATATTTTTACTATTGCTTCCAGCGATAGTACTATGCTCTTGCCATACCCAAAAGCAAGAGGATGAGTCTGCGCATGCCGTAACACTCAAAGGGGATATTATACATATCGGTTCCGAATCTCCTGTTTTATCCAAGTTGACAAAGGAAACGGTTAAACGGGAACCTTACCGTATGGAGTTTACCACCTCGGGGGTCGTACAGGCGATTCCTTCTAATTACGCGGAGGTGGCTTCACCGGTAAGCGGGCGAATTACGAAATCGTTCGTTCGCTTAGGGCAGAAAGTGGCCCCGGGTAGTCCGATCTTCGAGATTAGCGCTCCCGCTGTTTATGAGGCGGGGAAATCTTATTACCAAGCTCGCCAAGAGATGGAACTGGCTTTGAAAAGCTTGAATCGGGAGAAAGACTTGATGAAAAACAAGGTTGGTGTCCAAAAGGAATTGGAAGAGGCCGAGGTGAATTACGAGTTAAAGAAAAAAGACTATGAGAATATGGTAGCCGCATTGAAAGTCTTTCAGATTAATCCGGATGAAATGGCTTTGGGGCAACCATTGATCGTTCGCTCGCCTATAGCCGGTGAGGTCGTGAAAGATCGGATCGTAATCGGGCAATATATGAAAGAGGACGCCGAGCCTGTAGCTGTCATCGCCGATTTGAGCAAGGTATGGGTGGTCGCCCATGTAAAAGAGAAGGATTTGAGTTTAATACAGGCTTTGGATGAGGTGGAAATCCGGTTGGTAGCCATGCCGGATAAACCGATATCGGGAAAGATTTATCACATCAGCGAGATGCTGGACCCCGATACCCGTTCGGTGGAGGTCTTGATCGAGTGCGATAACAGTACCCGTTTGATGAAGCCGGAGATGTACGGCACGGTCAAGCTGAGCGACCGTGAGGCGGAGGTGATCCGTATACCTACTTCCGCTATCTTGCAGGAAGAGGAGAACATGTACGTATTGGTGGAATTGGGGAATAACGATTACCGGAAACAAAAGATCGAGACCGGCCATACTGAAGATGGCAAGACGGTGGTTTTATCCGGCTTGAACGTAGGTGACGAGATCGTAGTTACGGGAGCGTTTTATTTACTTGACGCACGCTAACGGATTATGAAAAGGATTATTTACTTGGCGATACATCGGCGAGGACTGATGTTCGTGTTATTTCTGTTCTTAGCGATCGTTGGTTATTATTCTTGGACGCGGTTGGCGATAGATGCTTATCCGGATATCGCCGATACCACCGTGCAAGTCGTGACGCAGGTTCCCGGATTGGCCGCCGAGGAGATCGAGCAACAAATCAGTATTCCGATCGAGCGGGCTATGAATGGTCTGCCGGGACTAAACGTAATGCGTAGCAAGAATACGTTTGGTTTATCTACGGTCGTATTGGTTTTTGATGATGGTATTGAGGATTATTGGGCCCGGCAACGTGTACAAGAGCGGTTGGTAGACGTGGAGCTTCCTTATAATGCGGTTCCCGGCTTAAATCCTTTGACTTCGCCGACGGGAGAGATCTTTCGTTATGTGGTGGAAAGTGACCGTTTAGACTTGAGGGAGTTGACCGATTTGCATAAATGGGTAATTATTCCGAGACTGAAACAGGTTACGGGTGTAGCGGATGTAAGTAATTACGGCGGTATCACTACCCAATATCAGATCGAGGTGAACCCTTATAAGATGGAGCAATACGACATTACCTTAGGGGATATTACGGAAAAGATAGAGAAGAATAACGTGAACGCCGGTGGTAGTATGTTAAGCCGGGGGGATTTGAGTTATGTGATCCGTGGAATCGGTCTGGTTAAGGACTTGGAAGACTTGGGGCATATCGTGATCAAGACAGTGAATGGTGTCCCGGTCTACTTGAATGATATCGGTAAACTGAAATACGGAAACTTGGAGCGTAAGGGCGTTTTAGGTTTTACGGACGATACCCGTGATTACTCCGATGGCGTGGAAGGTATCGTACAAATGCTCAGGGGGGAGAATCCGTCCCGGGTGTTGGATGATGTGCATAAGGCGGTAGACGAACTAAATAACGAGACACTTCCCGAGGGAATCCGTATCCATCCGTTTATGGATCGTACGGATTTGGTTAATACGACCTTGCATACCGTATCGCATACGTTGTTCGAGGGTATGGTATTGGTTGTCTTAGTACTGATCTTATTCTTGGGGAGTTGGCGTGGCGCTTTGTTGGTGGCCTTAACCATTCCCTTGTCTCTATTGATTGCCTTTATCTTGATGCATGTTACGAATATTCCTGCGAACCTACTTTCCTTAGGCGCTATAGACTTCGGTATTTTGGTAGACGGAGCGATCGTGATGATGGAGACGGTCTTGAAGAAAAGGGAACGGCATCCGGATGAGGTATTGACGGAAGATTCGATCTTGCGCCGTACGACTGAGGTGGCTCGCCCGATCTTTTTCTCTACATTAATTATTATAACAGCCTATCTTCCTTTGTTCGCTTTTGAGCATATTGAGAAGAAATTGTTTACGCCGATGGCTTATACCGTAGGGTATGCTTTGCTGGGCGCTTTGTGTGTGGCTTTGTTCTTGATTCCGGGATTGGCCTTTTATGCGTATCGTAAGCCGGGAAAGGTTTACCATAATCGTTGGTTGGAGAAACTTTCCACGGCTTATCATTCACAAATTGTCCGATTGATGGAGAAGCCAAGACGGGTTATTGTACCGTTACTGGCGATATTGCTGGGAGCGGGGATTTTAAGTTATACCGTAGGAAAAGACTTCTTGCCTCCGTTGGATGAGGGGGCGATCTGGATACAGGTACAGCTTCCTCCGGGTATTTCCATTGAGAAATCGAAGGAGATGGGGGCGGAGCTTCGGAAGACTTTGAAAGAGTTTAAGGAAGTCTCATATGTAATGACTCAAGTCGGTCGCGATGATGAGGGGGCGGAAGCGTTCTCACTCTCTCATGTGGAGTGTGGCGTGGGATTGAAACCCTATAGTACATGGAAATTCGGTAAGACGAAAGCGGATCTGATCGAGGAAATGGCGGCTAAGTTGGAGACCATGCCCGGCTACTCGGTCGGTTTCTCCCAGCCGATCATCGATATGGTGATGGATCAGATCGCTGGGGCTCATAGTGATTTGGCGCTGAAGATTTATAGCGATGATATTACGGAAAGTCGCCATATTGCGGATCAAGTCGCTAATGTGTTGAAGGAAATACCGGGTGCTGCCGACGTAGCGGTAGATCAAGAGCCTCCGTTGCCGCAATTGCAGATTATTGCGGATCGTGCCCGTATCGCCCAGTATGGCTTGAACGTGTCGGATGTGGCTGATTTGATTGAGTTAGCGATCGGTGGAGCTTCTATTTCCCAGATATTTGTCGGAAGTAAAAGTTATGACGTGATTTGTCGTTTCGATGACGCTAGCCGCAATTCTCCCGAACGTATCGGAAATCTATTGCTGACTACCGGTTCCGGAACAAAGATTCCTCTTTCGCAAGTAGCGGAGATTAAGATGACAACTGGTGCCAGTACGATTACCCGTGAGATGAATAAGCGGCACTTGACGGTACGGGTTAATTTACGTGGCGTGGACTTGACGGCGTTCTTGAATAAGGCAAATGCGTTGATCGATAAAGAGGTGAAATACGATCATGATTCCGTGCATTTGAAATGGGCCGGACAGTTCGAGAACCAGCATCGTGCGTATGCCCGTTTGGGGGCTGTGGTTCCTTTGGCGTTGGGGCTGATGCTGCTTTTGTTGTTTGCGGCTTGCGGTAAATTCCGGCAGGCGGCTTTGATGATGAGTGTCGTTCCCTTGGCTTTGTTTGGTGGTATGTTGGCGTTGAATGTGCGGGGAATGACATTGAATGTCTCCTCGGCGGTTGGTTTTATCGCCTTGGTCGGTGTCGCTATCCAAAATGGCGTGATCATGATTTCCCATATCAATAACTTACGTACGAGGGAGCGGGATTTGAAAGATGCGGTGATAACGGGAACCAAGCACCGTTTCCGTCCGATCTTGATGACGGCTACGGTTGCGGTCTTGGGATTGCTTCCTGCCTCTGTCAGTACGGGGATCGGTTCGGACGTGCAGCGTCCCTTGGCTACGGTAATCGTTTACGGGCTTTTATTTGCTACGGTAATCACGCTTTATGTGCTTCCCGCTTTATACTATATGATCGAGAAGCATTATGAGGGGAAGGATTTGACGCCGGTATCGGAGGAAAAAGAGCTGCACGCTTAATCCGGCGGTGGAATTAAAAAGATGTACTATGTTTAGATTAGAAGATATGAAGAAATATATAATCCTGTCGTTACTCTGCGGATGCTTATCTGCGAATGCCCAGACCATGGTTCCGCTTACGTATCGGCAATATATGGAGCGGGTTGCGGAAGGTAACCTTGAGTATGCGTCGGAGAAATTGAATGTGCCGGCCGCTAAGGCCGAGGTAACGGCGGCAAAGGTGTTTAACGATCCGAACCTTTCCGTGTCTTATTTCAATAATGAGAATAATTCCTTGCAAATGGGAGAAGGTGTTGAAGTAGAACTGAGCAAAACTTTCTCTTTTGGAAAACGGGGTGCGAATATCTCATTGGCACGTAGCGAGAGTGAGTTGACCGAGGCTTTGTTGGCCGATTATTTCCGGAATCTCCGGGCAGACGCTACGATTGCTTATATGGAAGCCTTGAAGCAACATGAGTTGTATAAGGTAAAGGAGAATGCCTATGAGAATATCCGGACATTGGCGGAGAGCGACAGTATCCGTTTCTCATTGGGGCAAATCCGTGAGGTGGATGCTACGCAGAGCCGGGTAGAGGCCGGGGTCTTACGAAACGAGTTGCTGCAAGCCGGAGCGGAATTAAAGAATGCTTTCTCGAACTTAAACTTCTTGACGGGGACTTTCAGTACGGATACTTTATTTCACCCAGAGGCTGAGTTACGTACGGAGCCTCGGGATTTTATTCTTGCTGACTTAATCACGGCGGCAAGCGAGGGGCGTACGGATTTGGTAGCCGCCTTAAAAAACAAGGAAGTGGCCGCTAGAGCCTTGAAAGTAGCTCGCCGGGAGCGGAATACGGATGTGGATTTGTCTATCGCCGTAAGCCGTAACGCCCGGGTTTATAATGAGGAAGCCCCGGCACCTCCTTTTACCGGAGTGACGGCAGGTATCGCTGTTCCTTTGAAATTCTCTAATTTCAATAAGGGGACGGTTCGTGCCGCTCGTTATCGGGAGCAACAAGCGGAAGCGCAATATAAGCAGGCTCTTTTGCAAGTACAGACGGAGGTGATGCAGGCATATCGTAATTATCAATCTTTCGCCGAGCAAGTCAATCATTATCAGGATGGGCTTTTAAGGCAAGCCCGTGAGGTGATGGATGGCAAGATTTACAGCTATAATAGGGGGGAAGTCTCTTTGTTGGAAGTCTTGGACGCCCAGCGTACTTACGATGAAGTACAAGCTCAGTATATTGAGACGCTGTTTAATTACAGCTCAGCCTTGGTCGAATTAGAACGTTCGGCGGGTATTTGGGATATTGAGATCTGATCATCTCCTAAGAGTGTAAGTTTTTATAATCGGGCGTTGGTAACGTAGACTTTACAAATAGATGTTTTTCTGTGAAACCAACGTCCGGTTATAATACTTTTGATATAGCTGTTTTTTTATGTAAAAAAAGATATTTATTATTGGGGGGTTGCCTGCAATCGAAAACGACTACAATGTGGATGAAATCATCATTTTCTATACAATACAATATTTTGTAATGGCTTGTTTCATCTCATCGATTCAAAAAACTTATTCATCTCTTCTTCCTCTATATAAAGTCCCTTCTCATAGTTTTCTTCAGATTAGGCTATCATAGATTCTAATTCTTCTACCGATGGCGTCCAAGGGTAGTTCGTTGCCTTTTTGGAAGTAGGAGAGCACAAACGTTTTATATAGGTCTCCACTTTCGATAATCTTTCCTCATCCATGCCTTTTATCAAGTCATAGAGATATTCTTTCCGTAAATTTAATTCCATCGTTGTCATAAGATTTGTTTTTTAGGTTTCTTAAACTAGATAAAGATAGCGTATATATTTGGATATTATGTATTTTTGCATCTAAAAAATGAGCGCATGATATTCTACTTTACAGGGACAGGAAACTCCCGTTGGGTTGCGGAAGCGTTAGGGACGGCTTTCGATGAGCCGTTGGTTTCCATTGCCGATGCGTTGAATGAGGGTAAGAATGCTTATCCATTGGGGGAGAGGGAGAAAGTGTTTTTTGTGTTCCCTGTCCATTCTTGGGGGCCGGCTGTATTGGTGCCCCGCTTTATTTCCCGGTTGATCCTGTCCGGATATAAGGGGCAAGAGGTTTATTTCGTCTGTACTTGTGGTGATGATTGTGGATATACGGATCGGATCATGCGGAGCATCTTGGCGAGGCGGGGAATTGCCGTAACCGGAGGATTCTCTGTACAAATGCCGAACAATTATGTCTTGATGCCCGGCTTCGACGTGGATAGTAAGATGGTAGAGACTGAGAAACTGGAAAAAGCGCCGGAACGTGTAGGCGAGATCGTAGAGGCGATCCGGCAGAAGAGAAATCCCTCTTTGTATTATGCGGGAAGTGTCCCTCTTTTGAAGAGCTATATGGTCTATCCGTTGTTCACTCACTTTGCGATAGGCGGCAACCGATTTTATGCTACGGATGCCTGTATCTCTTGCGGCATCTGTGCGAAGGTCTGTCCGACCGGTACGATTTCCCTGTCGGGTGACGGAAAACCGGAATGGGCCGATTCTTGCGTTCAGTGTGTTGCCTGCATTCATCGTTGCCCGGTGCGTGCGATAGAATATGGTAAGATCTCGTTGAAAAAGGGACGTTATCATCACCCTGGGTTTAAGTAATCAATAAATAGAATAGAGAAATGAAGCAATTTTGTATGATGGCGCTTGCCGGCCTTTTGGTGGTTGGTTGCCAAGAAGTTCCAAAAGGATATGTTATCAATGGTGAGGTAGAGAATATGCCCGACGGTAAAATTTACTTGAAGTCATTCCGTAATAAAATGTTCTTTGACGTGGATACGGCGGAGATCAAAGATGGGAAATTCACCTTTAAAGGTGAGGTAGATCAGCCTTTACTATTCGGTTTGGCAACCGAGAGCATGAACTATCCGGTTCAACTTTTCTTGGAGAATACGGATATGAATGTCAAGATCGGGAATGACGGGGAGACTATTACCGTACAGAATTCACCGGTGAATGATGTCTTTCAAGAAAATGCGGAGAAGGTATTTGAGGAAGGGTATGATATTGACAGTTTGATTTCGAAATATCCAGATTCTCCGGCGGCGTCGTTCTATCTATATCGTTATTTTACCTACCAATTATCTTTGGATGATTTGAAGGCGACTCGTGCGAAGATTTCCCCGGTATTGGCGAATAGTCCTTATGTGAAGGACTTGGACGGTATTATCAAACAATTAGAACACGTACAGATCGGACAAGTCGCTCCGGAGTTTTCCTTGCCGGATACTGCAGGAGTTTCTGTGTCATTGTCGGACTTTAGGGGAAAATATGTGTTATTGGATTTTTGGGCCTCTTGGTGTCCCCCGTGTCGCAAGGAAAACCCTAACGTGGTAAATGCCTTCCAGCAATATAAGGATAAGAACTTTACGATCGTAGGTATATCCTTGGACAAGGATAAGGCTAAATGGCAGAAAGCGATCGCAGACGATCATCTGACTTGGGCTCACGTTTCCGACTTGAAATATTGGGATTCTGAGATCCCTGCTCTTTATGGGGTACGAGGTATTCCGGCAAATGTGTTATTGGATCCGAATGGGGTGATCATCGCCAAGAATATCACTGGAGAAGACTTACAGAATACCTTGAAGGAAGTGATTAAATAAGGATACGTTACTGCAACCCGCCTTGCAGTAGTGCTGCAAAGCCGTTGCAGTAGTATAAACAAAGGGAGTGTATTGGATTAAGCCTAATACACTCCCTTTGTTATGGATAAGTTATGACTTTTCTTTATTTAAGCGGAATAAGGGTAAAGCCCCAGTTGTATTCCCGGTTTGCGGGTAATGTATAAGCTGGTTCCGGACGTGAACCCCAGCTATCATAACCTGCTACACCTTGTTGTTTCAAGTCGACGCAAACCTCAACGAAGTCGCGAGGCGTGATATCGTTGATATGATGCTGGCGACGTAATACGTTCTTTGCTGCGGCTTCATCATGGTTCGCTACTTGCTCTGGTGTGAAATTACTCCATTGACGGGGTAGCCCAGTTGCTTCCTCGTCATCGAAATCCTCTATGGAATTACGCAAAGCGTTAAATCCAATCGTATTATCCGCTTGGATCAACAAGCCTTTCTTGCCGGTACTAAGTGATACCCAACGAGTGTCGGTATGATGACCGTTTTCCTGCGGGCGTACATATGGGAAATATAATTCCTCGGCTGTAGATTTATATAAGCCGATCATACTACCGGCGTTTCTGTCCAAGTAGTTCTCAGCAGGTCCCCGTCCGAAATATTCCACTTGATTCATACTTGCCGGTAAGCGGAAGCGAACACCGATACGAGGAACGTTTAGTTTGGAGGCCTCTTTACGGGCGGCGTCACGTCCCGGAGTGAAGGTTGCCGTGCGAGTAGCTTCCGATACCTCGGTTTGGGCGGCATCCATATCCGTGGATGTGAAACGGGCGGCCACATTTACGGCTCCGCTTGGATAGATCGTATAATTAACAATGTATAGATTTCCTGCCGGCAATAAATAGTTCACGTTAACCTCGGCGTTATTGCCATCCATAGTGACGGTAGCGTCTGTCACGTTGAAGTTCTTGCTGCTTTCCTTCCAGACTTGCAAGCGTTTTGGCATACCGTTTCCGTAATCGTTATCGGTCGGCGCACGCCAGAAGTTCGGTTGGATACCGAAACCCTCGCTGAAATATTCCGTACCATCCACTTTATAAGAAGTAACGATTCCTGTCTTCCTGTTAAACACGAAGTTTACCTTTGAGGAGGATGCCGATAAGTTATCTCCATTGGTTGAAACCGTTAATTTAGGGCCGCTGGTCTTAAACGTCTTCTTGGGGTTTTCGATCGGTAAGCGGAATTGATCGCAAGCGATTTCGTGTCCGATAGGGATTAACGGCTCTTTTTCTACGGTCGTTACGTTGAAGTTTACGAAATATTCCGTACCGGCTTGTGGCTTTAAGTTGCCTACGGGAACCGTAAATTCCTTAGAAGCTTGAGGTTCTATGTCCAAAGAGACTTTACCGGAGCGTACAACTTTATTATTGGCTGTTACGCTATAGTGGACCATATATTTCTTTAGGTTCGTGAAATAAAAACGGTTCGTGACGCGGAATAAACCGTTCGCTAAATCGATCGCCTCAAACCCGATATTTTGATGGGCGTATTTAACCTCTGCCATAGCGGGATGCGGGGTACGATCTGGGTTTACTATACCGTTGCAAAGGAAGTTTCCGTCACTAGGGGCGTTTACTCCATAGTCACCACCATAGGTATAATATTCACGTCCATTCTTATCTTTTTCCAAGATACCTTGGTCCACCCAGTCCCAGATAAATCCGCCTTGCAGGTTCGGGTATTTATAGATCGCTTTCCATTGATCCCATAAGTTACCGGAAGAGTTACCCATCGCATGTGAATACTCCGAAGGAGCTACCGGACGATCACTACCCTTACGTCCGATTTCCTCTAGCCATTCAGCGCTTGGGTATTGAGGTACGTACATATCCGTATTCCATTCCCAAAGGGCACGTTCGTAGTTCACCGGACGATTCATGCTATTTATTTCCTTGTCTTTCAGATACAAATAAGTTTGATAGAAGTTGTATCCGTTTCCAGCCTCGTTTCCGAGTGACCAGAAAGTAACGCTCGGATAATTCTTGTTTCGTTCGTACATATTCATCGTACGGTCCATATGCGGGATCAGCCATTCCGGATTATTACCCAAAGTGCCGCCTTTTTTCAGGCTGTAATACATACCGTGAGACTCGATATTTGCCTCATCGTAAACATACAATCCGTATTCGTCGCAGAGTTCATAGAATTTACGGTCTTGCGGATAGTGGCATAGGCGGACAGCGTTGATATTGTTTTGCTTCATCAGCTCGAAATCCTTACGCATGAGTTCCTCGGTAACGTAATGTCCGGTTTCCGGGTTATGCTCATGGATATTGACTCCCTTGAACTTCACCGGTTGTCCGTTGAATAATAAGACCGTATAAGGTTTTCCGTTTTCCGCTGCTTGGTCGATTTGCTTCATCTCGAACCGGCGGAAACCAACGTTGAATGGAACTACCTCGATTACCTTACCATCTTCTTTTATTGTCATCAATAATTTGTATAGATTCGGGTGCTCGGCACTCCAAGGGGCTACGTTCTTTAAATCATACTCAAAAGATGCTGTTTGAGGACTTGCAGGACTTACCCATATATCATTAGCCTCGGAGGCCATAAGATTACCTTTTGCGTCCAAAAGCTCATATCCGACATTTAAGTTTTTTGTTTCTTGGGTATGATTCTTTAAGTCTACCGCCAGTTTGAAGATTCCATTCGTATACGTATCGTCCAAAGTTGAGACGACACGGAAATCTTGAATACTGGCCTTGGGTTGAGACCAAAGGAATACGTCACGTTCGATACCGCTCATTCTCCAGAAATCCTGACATTCCAAATAAGAACCGGTGCTCCAACGGAATATCTTTAATGTAAGTACATTCTTTCCGGGTTGCAGGTATTTATTGATCAAGAACTCGGCGGGATTTTTGGAATCCTCGCTATAACCCACTTCTTTCCCGTTTAAATATACGTAAAGGCCGGATTTAGCTCCGCCGATGTGTAAATAAATATCCCGGTTATCCCAATTTGCGGGTATCTCGATGTCCCTGCGGTATACGCCAACCGGATTCGCTTCCGGTAATAAAGGGGGTTGGGGATTTTTGGGTTTAAACTCGTAACCATGATTCGTATAAATGGCTACGCCATGTCCTTGTACTTCCCAGTTTCCGGGAACGGTTATATCATCCCATGAAGAGGTATTAACGGAAGGATCTGTGATATTTTGAGGAAGATCTTTGTAAGAGTCGACAAAGAAAAATTTCCAAGTACCGTTTAATAGGGAATAGTACGGGCTTTTCTCAAATCGAGAGGTGAGGGCGGTTTCTCGGTCCGCATAACTCATGAAGGAGCTTCTGGGTTTTTCCTTGTTTACGGCTACGACTTGAATGTCTTGCCAATAAGGTTTTACGGGTTGGGGTGAAGAACCGTCCGCATAAGCCATTCCGGAAATAAGGCAACCTAATGCTCCGGAAAGCATCATTTTTTTGATAGAGTTCATATTCATCGTATTTTATTTAGATTAGCACTGGGGAATTGAGAATTGAGAATTGAGAATTGAAAATTACGTAGAGTCACTTCTAATTCTCAATTCTCAATTTTCAATTATTTAGCTGCATAGTAAGAATATCCGTCAGCTACCTGTTGGAAAGCTAAAACACCTGCTTGGTTTAGCTCGACATTCATTTCCTTGCCATCGGGTAAATACATGACAACTTCGTCATCACCATTGAATTTTAATAATTTTGTGCTTTCTCCGTTAGCTTCTACATTCCAGCTTTGGTCAGCCTCGTTGAAAACTAAGTCAACCGCTTTCTCATCGCCTTCCTTTTGGATATGGTATCCGTCAACTTTTGTTTCTACGGTATAAACGCCGTCTTTACCATCGATTGTTTTAACGTTACCTACATCTGCTACAGGATTACTTCCGCTCCAAAATTCGATAGAGTTGATCACAAGGACATCAGCCAAAGCGGAAATCTCGTAAACCGGGACAATCCAGAAAGCAATGAACACTAGCTCATTAACAAACTTACTGTCGATGCTTCTATTCCACGTTAAAAGTTTGTTTGTTAAACCAAAAGATCCTATACAGGACGAAAATAGGATACTACTTGCCACCGTAGTCGCTAGTAATAAAGTTAAGCTTTTCTTTTTCATAATTTAATAATTAGTTATTACAAGGGACGAAGATAACAACTTTTTCATGATAAATAGTGGTTATAAAGGAATAAATGGAATAAGTGCCTTAATATTAATCAAGCTTCTATTAAGTACGTAGTTCTGGCGGAACTCCGTTTATTACTCATATACACTAACTTCATGTTTGAATTTCAAACCATATACCTCTTTGATGTCCATAGCTCCATACTAAAAAAGATTATGGTTGGAAAGATTGTTTGTTAAATATTTTAATAACTAGGTGGTGTTGTTTTAGATTCGTATGCAAAAAATTAGTCTTTTTTGTTTTATAATTAAAAATAGTGCTATATTTGCTGCGTCTAATGATTATAAGTTCCGCCAGAACGATGAAGAAGTGCTTTCATGGTAGTTAACCGAGGATTTATAATTATACATTAATGATTTAGAAGAGTGAATATTATAAGAAACGAGATCTAAAATAGTATGCCTTAAGTCTTATAATAGTAACAGCTATTTAATAAACAAAAAACGATTCTTATGTTGAAAATTGTAAGACCTGTCAGTTTTGTTCTATTGTCTGCAGCGTTTTGTTCCGGAGGTGTGGTTCATGCTTCTGATCGTGCGGCGATAACTCCGAGGGTAGGTATTTCCCAGCAAGAAGGTAGTTTGAAGGGAACGGTTAGTGACAGTTTTGGCCCTGTGGCCGGAGCGTCAATAGTTGTAAAAGGTACTACGAATGGTACTGTAACCGACATGAATGGTAATTTCGTGTTGGATGTGAAGAATGGGGATGTGATCCAAGTATCCTTTATCGGTTATCTAACTCAAGAATTCAAATATAATGGAGAGCCTTCCATCAATGTGTCCTTGCAGGAAGATACCCAGAAATTAGATGAGGTGATCGTTGTCGGTTATGGTACGCAACAGAAGGCGAACTTGTCGGGAGCGGTAGCCCAATTGGATAGCAAGGAGTTGACAAGCCGTCCTATCTCCAACGTGTCTTCCGGTCTTCAAGGTATGATGCCGGGTGTAACCGTTACCTCGGGTCAAGGCCGTCCGGGACAGGATGGTAGTACGATCCGTATCCGTGGTGTCGGTACTTTGAACTCTGCCAGCCCATATATCTTGATCGATGGTATCGAGAGTGGCTCTATGAATGATATCGATCCGAATGATATTGAGAGTATTTCTGTATTGAAAGACGCTTCTTCCGCCGCTATTTACGGTTCGAAGGCTTCTAATGGTGTTATCTTGATCACGACAAAACGTGGTAAGACGGGTGCTCCTCGTATTTCTTATAACGGATATGTGGGTGCCTCGAAAGCTACTTCCATGATTGATCGTGTCAGCTCAGCCGATTACGCACGTTTGTGGAATCGTTTCGAGCCGGGACGTTATAGTGACGAGGACATCCGGATGTTTGAAGATGGCTCTGATCCTTACGGACATCCTAATACGGACTGGAATGATGAGGCTTATCGGACAGGTTTGTTGCATAAGCACAATGTTAGTATTACAGGAGGTGCGGAGAACGTGAAGTATATGGCTTCGGCCGGATATTTAGGGCAGACGGGTATCCTTCCTAACTCAGATCGTAAACAGTTTAACGGACGTACGAATCTGGATATGCAGTTGACGAAGAAACTGGCTGTTCGGATGAACATGTCTTTCATCAAGAATGACTTCTCGGATCCGAATGCTAGCTATTATGGTGGTTCTTCCGACCAGATTATCCGTCAATTGAATATTATTAGCCCGATGATTCCTGTCAAGGATAAGGATGGCAAATACGGACAAACTAACGATGGTAACCCTATCGCATGGTTGGATTCCGGGCAGACGGTGGATAATTGTAATCAGAATTTTACGGGGGCACTTTCTGTTGATTATGATATTATTGATGGGCTGAAGGCTACTGTGACGGGTGCCTATGTGAACGAGGACCAACGTCATACGGAGCGAGTTCTGAGCATACCGGATGATCCGGCATCTGCGTCTCGTACCACTTCCTTGGTTGAACGCTTCGTGAATTGGAAACGTTATAATTTCGATGCTTTGCTGAATTACAGCAAGAACTTTGGTCAACATGGCTTGAAAGTGATGGTAGGTTATCATGCGGAGAAGTATGAGGTTAGCAAGAATCAGATGCAGAGGAATAATTTCCCGAGTAATAGCCTGAATGATATGGATGCCGGTGGGGCTTCTACACAAACAAATGATGGTTTGAGCCGAGAGCTTGCCATGCTTTCCTATTTTGGGCGTATTAATTATGATTTTGCGGGAAAATATTTATTAGAGGCAAACTTCCGTGCGGATGCTTCCTCTCGTTTTGCTCCGGGACATCGTTGGGGATATTTCCCTTCTTTCTCCGGTGCTTGGCGTATCAGCGAGGAGGAGTTTATGGAAAGTACGCATGATTGGTTGAGCAGTTTGAAGATTCGTGCTTCTTGGGGTATGTTAGGTAATCAAGACGCCTTGAATAAATCGAATCCTTGGGAGAACCAATATTATCCTTGGATGCAGACTTATAATTTGGATGGCAATTATCCTATGGGAGGCAACTTGACGACGGGATATTACCAGAAAGCCTATCGTATCGAGGATTTGTCATGGGAGAAATCTACGACTTGGGGTATTGGCTTGGATGCGATTATTAATCATGTGACTTTCACGTTTGATTACTATGATCGCAAGACTACGGATATCATCATGGAGGTACCGGTCCCGACTGAGTTTGGCTTGGATCCTTATTTCGACAACGTGGGTTCTATGCGTAACCGAGGTGTCGAGGTACAGCTAGGTTATAACAATAAGTGGAATGACTGGTCATTGAATGTGATGGGAAATATGGCCTATAATAAGAACAAGATCGAGGATTTAGGAGGTGTAGACCGTATGACAAATCCTGATGACGGTGATTTGTGGCGTTTTGTTGGAAAGCCAATCGATTCTTACTATGTATATAAGGCTGATGGCTTTTTCCAATCTGACGCGGAGGCACAACAATGGATGGATACCTATAAAGGAAAAGACGGCTACCCGTTCGGACAGGATTTCCAAGCCGGTGATTTACGTTATGTAGATACGAATGGAGATGGAAAGCTGGATGCGGATGACCGTGTATTGTCTAAGACTATCAATCCAGTTGTTACATTTGGTTTGAACTTGAATGTAGGCTATAAAGCATTTGACTTGACTTTGAACTTCACCGGTGCGGCTAATGTAGGCCGTGCGTTTACGAAAGAAGCGTTTGGTGAGTTCTCGGGTAGTGCCGGACATCCTTCTACTGCATGGCTGGATAGCTGGACACCGGAAAATACCAATGCAAGTATGCCGCGTGTAGCGGAGTCTAGAAAATCTCCGAGTGAGGCTTCTAACGTGATGTCTGATTTCTGGGTAATTAATACCAGTTACCTGCGTCTGAAGACATTGCAATTGGGATATACGCTTCCAAAGAGTGTGCTGAACGCTATCGGTTTGTCGAATGTACGTGTTTATTATTCTGCGGAGAATTTGTTTACGATAGATTCTATGCCATTGAACGTAGACCCGGAGACGGTTAGTTCCCGTTTGTCTAGCTACCCATTAGTGATGACAAATTCTTTTGGCGTAAATGTGACATTCTAATTAGTTAAGACCATTTAAATAGAAGATTTTATGAAACGATTATCAATATATATGTTGGCGGCTGGTATGGCTGCGTTATCTACTTCGTGTTCGGATTTTCTGGATACGGTGCCTAAGGATCAGTTGGCTCCTTCTACCACATGGCAGACAGAGGCGGATGCGAAGGGCTTCATAGTAGGCTGTTATAAGGATTTGCTAGATGGAAATACGTTGCTTTATCTGGATTGTGGCTCAGATATAGGCTATAATAATTTCCCTTGGGAAGGATTCCGCCCGTGGGGGGATGGGTCATTGTCTAGTTCTAATCCTGGGCAGATCCTTTATGATTACAAGTCGATTCGTAAGGCGAATACATTCTTGGAGAATGTAGACAAGGTGACGTTTTCTAGTGACGCTGTAAAAGCTAATTATGTGGCTCAAGCTAAAGCGATCCGTGCTTATAAGTATTTCTTGATGAATTGGTGGTATGGTGGTGTGCCTATTATTAGTTCTTATTCAAGTGCGGACGAGGCTAAAGTGGAACGTAATACGGAACAAGAGGTACGCGATTATATAGCTAAGGATTTAGACGAGGCCTTAGCTGGGATTGCGGAGGCTCCGGAGGCTCGTGGCTATATCGCTAAAGGTGCTGTTTTAGCTATCAAGATGCGTGAGGCTTTGTATTATGGTGATTGGCAAAAGGCAAAAGACGCAGCTAAGGCAATCATTGATTTGAAGCAGTATGAGTTGGATCCGGATTATACGAATCTTTTTAAGGTATCGGGAGTGGATTCTAAAGAGATAATCCTAGCGGATCAGAATATTGAGACGTTGGACGGATTGGGAACCATCGGGCAAATGTATAATAATGTTGACCAAGGTTGGTCTTCTATCGTCCCGACCCAGAATTTGGTGGATATGTATGAAATGTCAGATGGATTGACGAAAGAAGAGTCGAAGACTTATGACGCAAAGCATCCGTTCGCGAATCGCGACCCTCGTATGGCCATGACCATTTTATATCCGGGACGTGACTGGAGAGGTGATGTCTTGAATACTTTGGATGAGAAACTTCAAGATGGTACTGTCAACAAGAACTTCCCGACTTATACAGATAATGCTTCCAAGAGTGCTTTGACTTGGGCGAAATACTTGGATCCGATGGATCAATATGGAGATGTTTGGAGTTCGGGAGCTTGTCCGATCGTATTCCGTTATGCGGAGGTTCTATTGACGTATGCGGAGGCCGCGAATGAGCTGAGCGGTCCTTCTGATGAGATCTATGGTTATTTGAACCAGATCCGCCAGCGTGTAGGAATGGGGGAAGTGGATAAGGCTAAATATGGGACGAAGGATAAACTTCGTGAATTGATCCGTCGTGAGCGTACGGTAGAGTTGGCCGGCGAAGGCTTGCGCCGTGCGGACATCGTCCGTTGGCAGGAAGATGGAAAGATGCTTGCCGAGAAAGTCATGAATGGTGATTTGTTACGTGTTACAGGAACGATTAATTATGGGGAGTCTGAGCCTACTAAACGTGCGGAAATCACGGGTACGGCTGTTATTGAGACTCGCCAGTTCTCTTCTCGTAACCGTTACTTGCCGATTCCTCAAACAAGCATGGATAAGAATCCGAACTTGAAACAGAATCCGGGTTATTAATTTCCTATAAAGATGTTAGATAAAGAAGGGGGAAGGCCGAGAGGTTTTCCCCTTTTTTAGTTACATTTGGCGGATACTGAGATTGTATGTCTCATGTGTGCTTTAAGTATATAAATTGATTCCGTTATGAAAAAGAAACTGATAGCTTTCGTTTGCTTTCTTCTCGTATCCTTGTCTGGTCTGCCCCAGTTGCCTGTACGGTTGAATGAGCGTCCGGTGGTGTTGAATACGTCTACCGGGGTATTAAAAGGGAAGATGGTAACTCCCAATCAGGAGTCCGGTTATCCTGTGGTATTGATCATCCCCGGCTCCGGCCCTACGGATATGGACGGGAACTCCGCCGCCTTGCCGGGTAAGAATAATTCCTTGAGATATTTGGCGGAAGGGCTGGCAGGGAAGGGTATCGCTTCCCTGCGTTATGATAAGCGGGGTATCGCTTCGAGCGCCTCGGCCGGAAAGGATGAGTATTCCATGCGTTTCGAGGACGGGATCAAGGACGCACGAGGCTGGATCGATTATTTAAGCAAGGACAAACGGATCTCCGGAATCTATGTGTTGGGGCATAGCGAGGGAGCGTTGGTCGGTATGGCGGCTTCGGTGGATAATCCGAAAGTGAAAGGATACATTTCGGTGGCGGGTGCGGGGCGTCCCGCTTATGAGATCATAGAGGAACAGATGGCCGGTCAACCGGAAGTGATCCGGAATATGGTGAGATCCATAAACACGTCCTTGAAGGAAGGGAAGCTCGTACCGGACGTGCCGATCGGTTTGCAAGCCCTGTTCCGCTCGTCGGTACAGCCTTATATGATCTCATGGTATACGTATAATCCGCAGGAAATCATCAAGAAACTAAAAGTCCCGGTGTTGATCTTGCAAGGGGATAAGGATATGCAAGTATCCGTAAAAGACGCCGAACTATTGAAGCGATCCCAACCTTCGGCCGATTACCATTTGATCGGGAATATGAACCATCTGATGAAGACTTGCGATACGATGGATCAGCAAAAACAGATGGCTACCTATACCGATCCGGCCCTTCCGTTGCATAAGGATGTGCTGATATTAATTGAAAAGTTTGTGAGTAAACCTTGAACTGTTGTATCTTTGCGGTCATAAATTAAAGAGACAGTATGATTTCGGTTGAAGGACTAACAGTTGAGTTTGGCGGTTTCACGCTTTTTGATGACATTTCATTTGTGGTAAACAAGAAGGACCGTATCGCCCTAGTGGGCAAGAACGGAGCGGGTAAATCGACGATGTTGAAGATATTCGCCGGTCTGCAATCACCCACATCGGGAACCGTTAGCGTGCCGAAGGAGGTCACGATCGGATACCTGCCCCAGCACATGCAATTGGTGGATACCCGTACGGTTCGGGAGGAGGCGGAGTGCGCTTTCGAGCATATCCATGAGATGGAGGAGGAGATCAACCGCTTGAATACCCAATTGGCGGAGCGTACGGATTACGAGTCGGAAGGTTATCAAAAGGTGATAGACCGTGTCACTTATTTGACCGAGCATTTTCAGATGATGGGCGGCAATAATTATCACGCCGAGCTGGAACGTACGTTGATCGGGTTAGGTTTCTCCCGTGAGGACTTCGATCGCCCGACGTCCGAGTTCAGCGGTGGATGGCGTATGCGTATCGAACTAGCTAAGCTTTTGCTCCGCCAGCCGGATGTCTTGCTACTGGATGAGCCGACGAACCACTTGGACATCGAGTCCATCCAATGGCTGGAGAACTTTATCGCTACCCGTGCCAACGCCGTGATCTTAGTCTCGCACGACCGTGCCTTTATCGATAATACCACGTTTCGTACCCTTGAGATTGAGTTGGGGAACATCTACGATTATAAGGTAAAATATTCGGAGTACGTCGTACTTCGCCGCGAACGCCGCGAGCAGCAGCTACGCGCTTACGAGAACCAACAGAAGAAACTGGCCGATACCGAAGCTTTCATCGAGCGTTTTCGTTATAAAGCCACGAAGTCCGTACAGGTACAATCCCGCATCAAGCAATTGGAGAAGGTGGAACGTATCGAGGTAGATGATGTGGATACAGCCATGCTGCGACTGAAATTCCCGCCCGCTCCCCGTTCCGGCTCCTATCCGGTGATCTGTGAGGAGGTGGCGAAGCGTTATGGCGATCATCTGATCTTCGACCATGTGACCTTGACAATCAATCGGGGCGATAAAGTAGCTTTCGTCGGAAAGAACGGCGAGGGTAAATCTACCTTGGTGAAATGTATCATGGGAGAGATTGCCGATTTCACCGGAAAGCTCCAATTAGGCCATAACGTGAAGATCGGTTACTTCGCCCAGAACCAAGCGCAGCTATTGAACGAGAACCTTACCGTTTTCGATACGATCGATTACGTAGCCCAAGGGGATATCCGTTTGAAGATACGGGATATCCTAGGTGCTTTCATGTTTGGCGGCGAGGCCTCCGATAAGAAGGTGAAAGTCCTGTCGGGTGGCGAGCGTACCCGTTTGGCGATGATCCGCTTGTTATTGGAGCCGGTCAACCTGCTGATTCTCGATGAGCCGACGAACCACTTGGATATGCGTTCGAAAGACGTGCTGAAAGACGCCTTGAGGGAGTTCGACGGCACGGTGATCGTGGTTTCCCACGACCGTGAGTTCTTGGATGGCCTAGTCGATAAGGTCTATGAGTTCGGTAACCAGAAAGTCGTCGAGCATTTAGGCGGCATCTATAATTTCTTGGAGCATAAGAAAATGGATAGCTTGCGTGAATTGGAACGTTCTACTGGGACGAGTACTTCCATGTCCGGTACCGGTGAGGCTCAGGTATCCCATAACAAGCTCTCCTATGAGGCAAGGAAGGAACTGAGTAAAGTGATTAAGAAAGCGGAGAAAGCTGTTGCCGAGGCCGAGGCCCGTATCTCGGAGCTTGAGAATGGCATTGCCGTTATCGAGGCGAAGCTGGCTACGCCGGAAGGTGCCTCCGACGCTTCTCTCTACGGTGAATATTCTGCCCTAAAAAAAGAACTTTCCGATGCGATGGATCTATGGACCGAACGGACAATGGAGTTGGAAGAGTTGAATACGCAGGATTCATGAAAAGGCTGCTAGCCAGTGAAAGGCAGCTTATCTGATCTTTTTGATTCAAATACTCCTGTTTTCGTGACAAGTGCTTGCCGTTGATGATGCGAAATAGCGGAAGAGAGAGTGCGAGAGCTGGCTTTTAAAAGGGAGAATATCCCTTTTCCCATGCGTGATAGGCCGCATTGGGCTACGCCAGTACTGCCATCGGCCGACGCATATGCCGCCGTTGGGCATCGTGACTACTCAAGAATAGGGTTATGACTACTTGTGAATAGGCATTCTTACCCTGCTAGAACCGTATTGTAACCCTATAAATGATACCAATCTCTCCCTTTGATATGAATTAGGATGAATTGATTTCGCTAGAATAAAAGGCTGTTTTGGGGTATGGTGTTGGCCATTAGTTGATTACTGAAATTTTCTTTCGGATTTAGAGGCGAGCTGTACTTAGGGCCCGGAATATTCGATTCTCCGGAGGTTCGGATTACAAAGTGTCATTTTGATTATTCTTTGAAAATAACCTCTAATAGCTTACTCGTTTTAAAAAGAAAGTCCTTAACTTTGCTATCCAAAGAAACGCGAAAGCTTAAAACACATATCATGTTAACACAGATCATTAATGGAAAGATTCTTACCCCGCAAGGCTGGCTGAAAGACGGCTCGGTATTGATAAGCGACGGGAAGATTTTAGAAGTGACAAACTGCGACTTAGCGGTAGTGGGGGCAACCTTGATAGACGCCAAAGGTATGTACATCGTCCCCGGAGGCGTGGAAATTCACGTGCACGGAGGTGGAGGCCGTGATTTTATGGAAGGCACCGAGGAAGCTTTCCATGCGGCGGTGGCCACACACATGAAACACGGTACTACCAGTATCTTCCCCACCTTATCCTCTTCTACCATCCCGATGATCCGTGCCGCCGCCGAGACCACCGAGAAACTGATGGCCGAGAAAGATAGCCCGGTTCTGGGGCTTCACTTAGAAGGACATTATTTCAATATGAAAATGGCTGGTGGACAAATCCCTGAGAACATCAAGAATCCCGATCCCGAGGAATATATCCCTTTGCTGGAGGAAACGCATTGTATCAAGCGCTGGGATGCCGCTCCGGAACTTCCGGGAGCGATGCAGTTTGGTAAATATATCACCTCGAAAGGCGTGCTCGCCTCGGTAGGGCATACCCAAGCCGAGTTTGAGGATATCCTGACCGCTTATGAGGTAGGTTATACCCACGCCACCCATTTCTATAACGCCATGCCGGGCTTCCATAAACGCCGCGAGTATAAGTATGAGGGAACGGTGGAAAGTATCTATCTACTCGATGATATGACCGTCGAGGTCGTGGCCGATGGTATCCATGTGCCGCCTACGATCCTTCGTCTGGTCTATAAGATAAAAGGTGTGGAACGCACTTGTCTGATCACGGATGCCTTGGCTTGCGCTGCCAGTGATAGCCAAGTCGCTTTCGATCCCCGTGTCATCATCGAGGATGGCGTGTGTAAGTTGGCCGACCGCTCGGCCTTGGCGGGTAGTGTCGCCACGATGGACCGCCTGATCCGTACGATGGTGCAGAAGGCCGAGATCCCCTTGGAGGATGCCGTGCGTATGGCCTCGGAGACTCCCGCCCGTATCATGGGCGTATCCGATCGCAAGGGAACGTTGCAGCGGGGCAAAGACGCCGATATCGTCTTGTTGGACCGTGACTTGAATGTCCGTGCGGTCTGGGCGATGGGTAAGTTGGTTGAAGGTACGAATAAACTATTCTAAGCAAGAACGATTATGTTGACACAGATTATAAATGGCCATATCCTTACGCCGCAAGGATGGATGAAGGATGGTTCCGTATTGATTAGCGACGGGAAGATATTGGAGGTTACAAATAGCGATTTAGCGGTGATTGGCGCCAAGGTGGTGGATGCGAAAGGAATGTCGATCGTTCCCGGTTTCGTGGCGATGAATATCCATGGCGGTGGGGGCTTCGACTTCTCCGAATGTACGGAAGAGGCTTTCCACGGTGCGGTAGCTGCCCATCAGAAGCATGGGGCCACGACGATATTCCCTACCGTGTTGGCTCCGGAAATCGGGGTGATCGATAAGGCGGTGGCCGTATGCGAGGAGATGATGAGGAAAAAAGACGGCCCTATCTTGGGATTGCATATCGAGGGACCGTATCTGAATCCGAAGATGGCGGCGAGCCTGTTTATCGATAAGGAGAATCCCGCCGACCCGAAAGAATATAAAGAGATATTGGAACGCACGGATTGCATCAAGCGCTGGGATTCCAGCCCGGAGATACCGGGTGCGCTTGAGTTCGCCCAATACTTGAAGTCGAGGGGAATCCTATCCGCTATCTCGCATACGGAAGCGGAGTTTGATGATATTAAGACCGCTTACAATGCCGGTTTCACGCATGCGGCTCATTTCTATAACGCCATGCCTGGTTTCCATAAGCGTCGTGAATATAAGTACGAGGGAACGGTGGAAAGTGTTTTCTTGATGGACGATATGACGGTAGAGGTGATTGCTGACGGGCGTCATTTACCCTCTACGATCCTCCGATTGGTCTATAAGCTGAAAGGAGTGGAACGTACTTGCTTGGTTACGGACGCTCTCTCATGCGCAGCCAACGAGGGTAAGCCGTTATCCGATCCCCGCATTATCATTGAGGATGGCGTATGCAAGTTGGCGGATCATTCTTCATTGGTGGGAAGTATCGCCACGATGGACGTACTGGTACGTACGATGGTGCAGAAGGCTGACATTCCTTTGGCCGATGCAGTCCGTATGGCTTCCGAGACTCCGGCCCGCCTGATGGGGGTAAGCGATCGCACCGGAACCTTGCAAAGAGGGAAGGATGCGGATATCGTGATCTTGGATCGTAAGTTGAACGTGCGTGCGGTATGGAGCATGGGAAACTTAGTTCCAGAGACAAATACATTGGTCTAAACACGTTAATAATAAAGAGAGGGGCTGTCTTGGCTGGCCGGGACGGTCCTTTTTTATTTTTAGGCGATATAGATCAAACCTTTCGGCTAATAAATTTGTTCTATCAACGTATGGCGAAATCAGTACTTATTTCATATATTTGTGATTCAAGTAAGATTGTAATACTAAATCAATAATTAAACATGAAAACGAACCTTAGTTCTCAAATTACTCTGACGCGTATACCGTTGCGGTATTATCGCCCGGAAAATGCTTTCGAGCATTCAGTTTTAACCCGTTTGGAAAAGATTCCGACAAACATTTATGAATCGGCCGAGGAAGGTTCTTTCGCTATCGCTAAAGAGATAGCAACACAAATCCGTAAAAAACAAGATATCGGTAAGCCCTTCGTGATCGCTTTACCCGGCGGACGTTCTCCGCTAAGCGTTTACAAGGAGTTGATCCGTATGCATAAAGAGGAGAAATTAAGTTTTCGCAACGTGATCGCTTTCGTGGAATATGAGTTCTATCCATTGGCTAATCCCAGCGCCGGAAATCTGGCTCGCTTAAAAGAGGAGTTATTCGATCAGGTCGATATCGATCCTGCGAATATCTATTGCCCGGACGGAAGCATGCCGAAAGACGCTATCCTAGATTTCTGTCGCCAGTATGAGGAGACGATCCAATCCGTGGGAGGTATCGATTGCATGTTGCTAGGTATCGGTAACTCCAGCAATATCATGTTCAACGTGGGTGGAACGACGATCAGCTCGCGTACCCGTATGGTCTTGTTGGAAGGCGCTTCTCGCAAGGAGGCTGCCCGTACGTTCCCTTCGCAGGAGAATGTCCCGGCAGGTATCATCACGATGGGTATCTCTACGATGATGAACGCCCGCAGCGTGATCTTGATGGCTTGGGGCGAGGATAAGGCTAGCATTGTCGCTAAGACCGTTGAGGGCAAGGTTAGCGATGCCGTTCCTTCCAGCTATTTGCAGAATCATCCGAACGCCAAGGTCGTGATCGATCTTTCCGCCGCTTACGACTTGACTCGTATCAGCCATCCTTGGTTGGTGACTAGCTGCGAGTGGGATAATAAGTTGATCCGCCGTGCGATCGTTTGGTTGTGTCAGTTGACGGACAAACCGATCTTGAAATTGACAAACAAGGATTATAGCGAGCACGGATTGGGTGAGCTATTGGCGTTATATGGTTCCGCTTACAACGTAAATATCAAGATATTCAATGATATCCAGCATACGATTACCGGATGGCCGGGTGGCAAGCCGAACGCCGACGATTCCAATCGTCCGGAGCGTGCTAACCCGTATCCGAAGAAAGTGATCGTATTCAGTCCGCACCCGGATGATGACGTGATCTCCATGGGCGGAACCTTGCGTCGTTTGTGCGACCAGCATCATGATGTGCATGTGGCTTACGAGACTTCCGGTAATATTGCCGTAGGCGACGAGGAGGTAATCCGTTATTGCGAGTATTTGCGTGATGTATGTGAGAAATACTCTCCCGACTCGGCCGTGAAGGATAAGGCGAACGAGATCATCAACTACCTGCGTTACGAGAAGGTGGAGAACGGCGAGCCGGAGCGGAAGGATGTCCTCTTTATGAAAGGAACGATCCGTCGGGAGGAGGCCCGTCACGGTTGCCGCTACTCGGGCGTGAAGGACGATCATGTTCATTTCTTGGATCTTCCGTTCTACGAGACCGGATTAGTGAAAAAGAATGATTTGAGTGAGGTCGACAAGGATATCGTAAAGGCCCTGTTGCTCGAGATCAAGCCGGATCAAATGTTTGTCGCCGGTGACTTGGCTGACCCGCACGGAACCCACAAGGTTTGTCTGGATGCCGTACTGGCCGCTATCGACGAGGTGAAAGACGAGGAATGGATGAAGAACTGCCGTGTATGGATGTATCGCGGCGCATGGGCAGAATGGGAAATGGACCATATTGAGATGGCCGTACCTATCAGTCCGGAGGAGTTGCGCTTCAAACGTAACGCTATTTTGAAGCATCAATCGCAGGCCGAGAGCGCTCCGTATCTGGGTGACGACGAGCGTTTGTTCTGGCAGCGTGCCGAAGATCGCAACCGTGCTACCGCAGAGTTGTATCGCCAATTAGGTTTGGCTTCTTATGAGGCGATCGAGGCGTTTGTACAATATATCCCGTTGAGATAATATCTAGCGATAGAATAATCTGAAAGCCCTATCTGATTAAGTTCGGATAGGGCTTTTTGTTTTTGTGTTATTTTTTTCGTGTGGGCGTAAGTAGATCTGTTTCTATGATCGTATATAGATAAAGGAGAAGCCTTGAACTGTCTAATATAATACAAGAAATGTCCACATTGAGCATGAAAGACTATATTATTAAGAACCATGAGTTGGATAAATTTAAATTATTATATCTGGAGAATGCCCCCAGACTGATCTTTTATGCCTCGAAATATGTGGATAGCGATACGGCGGAAGATTTAGTGCATGATATATTCATCAAGATCTGGCAAAAGAAAGAGATTTATTCCGTGGAAGAAGGCTTGAAGACATACCTATTCCGTTCCGTTCAAAATGCTTGCCTCGATTACCTAAAGCATAAATCAATAGAAATGACTTATGCGGATGAGGTTGCTCGTAGACTAAAGATAGAGGAGATAGATTATTATAATCAGTCGGATGCGGCGGAGCTGGAGAAAGAGCGTCTGGACTCCGTTTACCGGGAAATAGCCAAGTTACCGGACAGATGCCGAGAGGTTTTTACGTTGGCTTATGTGGACGGGAAGAAATCAGTGGAGATCGCAGGAATGCTAAATATCTCTCAACGTACGGTAGAGGCGCAACTCTATAAAGGATTGAAGATCATACGGAATGTGTTGGCGCTTCTGGCACTGGTTTTATTTTTTAGATGAAAATACGGTAGAATACGTAAGTAAAAAGAGGAAACCGGTCGTATATATTATAAATGAAACAGAAAATGGAATCTAATAATTCGATAGAAGAACTGATCATACGCTATTTGCAGAACGAGATTCAAGAGGATGAACTTCGAGTGTTGGATGCTTGGATTCATGAGAGTGACGCTAATAAAGCCCACTTCTTTGAGCTTAAGGGGCTTTTTGACACTCGGAAAGAAGTGGCGTTCTTGAACCATTATTCCGTGGAGCGTAGTTGGGAGCGAATGGCTGGAAAGCTGGATGCGATCTCTGGCGTATCTGTGAAATCCAAGGTCCTTGGCAAACAGTTCTGGCTTTCATTCTTGAGATATGCGGCGATTATCGTAATCGCTATGGGAATAGGTGTGGGTATGAATCAATGGATAAGCAATCGTTTATATGCCGGCGATATGGAATATAACGAGATCGTAGTGGAAAAAGGCGGACGTGCGAACACGCTATTGCTATCCGACGGCAGTAAGATCATACTCAATGCCTCCACCCGTTTTAAATACCCCACCTCTTTTAATGGAGATGAGCGTGTGGTTCATCTGGAGGGTGAGGCCTATTTCGAGGTTGCGAAGAATCATTCGAAACCTTTCATCGTAAAACTAAAGAACCAACAAATCACGGTACTCGGAACCTCATTCAATATACAGGCTTTCAACGATGATCGCTTTAGCGTCACCACCTTATTAAGTGGTAGTATCCTGTTGGAATCTTTTGACGCTCAAGGACGGAAAATGAGTAGCATGAAGCTAAAGCCGAATCAACAAGCCCGGTCGGATAACCGGACCGGCTCTATTTTCTTGTCAGAGACAGATGCCTCGATCTCGAACGCTTGGGTAGGAGGGAAATATCGTTTCAAGGATGAGACCTTAGTCTCTATCGTAAAACGTCTGGAGAATTACTATGGGGTAAATATCCGCTTGGCGCATGACAGTCTGCGGAACATCCGCTACACAGGAACCTTCTCCTTGGATCAAGGTATACAAGAGGTGCTAGATATTATTAACTCGGAGAAACAATTCACTTTCACGAAAGACGGAAAAGATATCCTGATATCGGCGAGGAGCAAATAACAAAATAATAGATGTATAACCTTAAACATTCGAATTGCCTATGACAAATACCTGATCACAAAAAAGAATCGGGACTGACACCACTCACCCCCGATTCTTAGACGTTCATTATTCGTTTAATCACCTTTATCGCTGTCCTCTAAAAAGTAGCGAGCAAGGTAAGTCATTAATAAAAAATAATTACAAACTTATGGAAAAAGTCTGGAATAGCGATGAGCTATTGCCTAAAAAAATTAAATCAATCATGAAGATCACATTGCTTTTTTTAATACTGGGTATATTGCATGTCTCGGCGGATACCTATGCGCAAAAAGCTCAAGTTACGGTAGAAGTAAAGAACGGGACGTTCTATGATGTCGTCTCGGAGATTGAGAAACAGACCGAGTTCATGTTTTTCTATAAGAGCGAGGATATCGATAATAGTAAGCAGGTGGATATACAGGTGAAGAATCGCCAAGTCACCGACGTGTTGAATGAGTTGTTGAAAAACACGAACTTGACCTACCGCATATCAGGTAAGCACATCACGATCTTGAAGAAAGACGCCGTACAGCAACAAAAGAAAAAGATCTCCGGTATCGTTACGGATCCGGATGGCATACCGGTTATCGGGGCCAATGTCGTGATAAAGGGTACGACGGTCGGTACGGTTACGGATCTGGATGGAAAGTTTAGCTTGGATGCGGCTAATAACGATATCCTGTCATTTTCCTATATCGGCTATGCGGAGCAAGAGATCGAGGTCGGGAATCGTACACTGTTTAACGTGAAGTTGGCCGAGGATTATAAGGCGCTTGAAGAGGTCGTTGTCGTTGGATATGGTACGATGTTGAAACGAAACTTGTCAACATCAGTGGGTTCCGTAGACTCGGAGAAGTTATTGGAGCGTCCGAATGCCACGAACGTATTCCAAGGATTGGCCGGAAAGGTGGCTGGTGTTAATATCGCCTTGAATTCTGGTGCGCCGGGTGGTAGTCCTGCGATAAAAATCCGTGGTATCGGTTCTTTGAATTCTTCTAATACACCGCTATATGTGGTCGATGGTGTGGTTGGCGTGGATCCGGACCAGATTGATCCGAATATTGTCCAGTCTATCGATATCTTGAAAGACGCTACTTCCTCTTCTATTTATGGTGCGAGAGGTGCGAATGGCGTTGTGGTGATAACAACAAAGGAAGGTAAGAAAAATACGACGAATATCTCGTATAATACAGTTCTGTCAGCAGGAACGTTAGCTCGTAAAGTCGATGTCTTAAATGCGGAAGAGGCTTTGGATGTATTCAAGCGTGCTTATGAGGCTCAACCGGGACGTATCGCTCCCCATCTGGATCCGAGCAATATGTTTACGCATAAGAATGACCTGTTCAATCCGGACGGGACTCCGAAATATGATACGGATTGGCAGGATGCCGTGACTCGTACGGCTTTTTCTCATCAGCATTCACTTAGTTTCTCTGGAGGAAGCGATAAGCTGACCGCTGTGGCGAATGTAAGTTACAAAGATAATCAAGGTATAATGTTGGAGACCTATAAACGTCAGTTAAACGCATTTATCAATGTCGGATGGGATTTGAAAGAATGGTTCCATTTACAGGCCATGTTGAATGTTGGATCTAGTAATGCCCGAAACTCGGAGAATGCGATCTCTCGGTATACATTGGAAGCATTACCGTTCCTTCCGGTTCAATATGAGGATGGTACCTATTCCCGTAAAGGAGATTATCCAGGTGCGGAAGATACGGAGAATCCCGTGAGGATTTTAAAGGAACGTAAGAATATCGATAAGAATCAGTACACGTTGGCTAACGTGATTGGTACGTTTAAGATTACCTCTTGGTTAAAGTTAACGACTAGCTTCAGCCGCCAGGATGGTTCTTATATCAATTCATCTTATAACCCGAGTACCTTATTCGGCTATGGAGATACTCAAAAGGGTAAAGCGGAGAAAGCACATCGAAATACGATGTCGTGGACGAATGAGGACTACTTGACTTTTGATAAAAGCTGGAATAAGCATAACTTGAATGTCGTAGCGGGAGCCAGTTGGTATTACTCAAAAACAGAGAAAAGCGAGCTAGGGGCCGAGAATTTCTTCGATGATTATTTTGAGTACAATAATATGGGAGTCGGCACCGTACGTTCTAAGGTTGGCTCAGACTATACGGATAATAAAATGAATTCTTACTATGCCCGTATCAACTATAATTTTGACAATCGTTACTTATTGGGCGCTTCTTTCCGTGAGGATGGTTCTTCTCGTTTTGGCTTGAATAACCAATATGGTTTCTTTCCTTCATTCTCGGCCGCTTGGCGTGTATCCAATGAGAATTTCTTCGAGAACGCAAAAAAGGTGATTGATGATATGAAAGTCCGTTTGAGCTACGGTACGGTGGGTAACGCGGAAATCGGTGATTATGCGTCTATGGCACGTTATGAGAATAAACGCCTTCCTTTTGGCAAGGATATGACGACGATCGTTACGTTGAAAAGTATGGCAAATCCGGATTTACGCTGGGAGAAATCCAGACAACTTGATGCGGGTATCGATTTGAGTTTCTTTAATGGGCGTATCGAGTTTATGGCGGATTATTATCATAAGATTACGACTGATTTATTGTATGAGCTACAATTGCCTTCTAACTCGGGATATGAGAAAACTATGACAAATCTGGGTAAGATCCGTAATCAAGGTCTTGAGATGAGCTTGAATACACGCAATATCCAAAGCCGTGATTTCTTATGGACTACCTCTTGGAATTATACGATGAACCGATCGATGGTACTGGATATAAATGATAATATCATTGGTAAATGGGGAGGACGTATTGAAG
Source organism: Parabacteroides sp. CT06 (assembly GCF_002257605.1). GTDB lineage: Bacteria > Bacteroidota > Bacteroidia > Bacteroidales > Tannerellaceae > Parabacteroides > Parabacteroides distasonis. Next base: position 1,044,680 of record NZ_CP022754.1, read on the forward strand.
AGGGACATCCTTTAAATGCCCTTTACGGCTATGTTCGCCTAGGTACATGGGGAACCGATGAGGCGGAAGAAGCCGCTAAATATAATAAGAAACCCGGCGATATCAAGTATTGGGACAAAAATGGTAATGGAATGAAGGATGGTGAAGACCAAGACTATATCGGAAATGGCGCTCCTAAATTCGAGATGAATATGACAAATACATTCTCGTGGAAAGGCTTCACGTTTATGTTTGATTTACAATGGGTGTATGGTAATAAGTTGATTAACTTCACTCGCCAGTTGATGGGTAACCGTGTGACATTCTCCAATGCTTATGCGGACATTCCGGTGAACGCTTGGACGCCGGAAAACCAAAACACGATGGTGCCTAGCTTGCGCCTTCCGGGAGATGGATATGAGAATGACGTAGATTCTTGGAGTTGTGAGCCGGGTTCGTTCTTGCGTTTACGTAATATCGGCTTGAAATATGACTTTAGTTCCCGTATGCTTTCTGCCGCTCACATCAAGAGTTTATCCTTGGGATTCAATGTGGAGAATGCGTTCTTGATTACGAACTATTCTGGTAGTGATCCGGAGGTGACGAGTTATGATGCTGTATTTGAGCAAGGAGTGGATTTTTATACCTATCCCAAACCTCGTACGTATTCATTTACTTTAGGTGTTAATTTCTAATTGTTTAATCTTTACTTCGTAAAAAACTAAGATATGAAAAATAAAGCGCATGTATGGATGTGTGGCTTGCTTTCGGCGACAATGGCTTTTACATCCTGTACGAATTTTTTAGAGGAAGACCCGAAAACCTTCTTGAGTCCTTCTGAATATTATACGACAGAGAACCAGATAAAGGCGGCTGTGGATGGCACTTATGACGGGCTTGATGATCTGTTGAGTTCCGACCTCGAGATTGCCACAGTTCACCTTTTTAACTTGGAATATCTTGTAGGTACTAGTTATCGTCCTCGTGCGGCCGGTAATGAGCAGAACCAGTTCTTGTTGCTTTCCGGTTTGGAAGAGAGTAACGGCATTATTCGTAACTTCTGGAAGGCTACTTTCTTTCCTTTGGAAAATTGTAATAGCGTGATTCAAAATGTTTCCGCTACGGATATTATTAGCGAGAGCCAGAAAGCGAAGTATCTGGGAGAGGCTTATTTCTTGCGGGCGTATTACTATTTTCAAGGGGTACAATTATTCGGGGATATCCCGTTGAAGACGGAACCTACGGTAGACTTGAATACGGTGAAGATTCCAAGGTCTCCTAAGGAAGATATTTATAACCAGATCGTGGAAGACTTGAAAAAGGCGGAGCAGTCCGGTTTGGATTGGAGTGATAAAACAGGCCATGTCTCTATGGGAGCGATCAAAACCCTTTTAGCCAAGGTTTATTTGACAATGGCAGGTTATCCGCTTCAAAAAGGAAATGAGTATTATCAATTGGCTTACGAGAAAGCCAAGGAGGTTATTGACAGTGGAGCCTTTAGCTTGTTCGCTGATTATAAGGATTTACGTGCGTTAGAGAACGAAAATAGTGGTGAGCATATTTTTATGATCCAGCGTGAGGCGCAAGATGCCGGGGCTCCTTTCCATTTTGGCCTTTTGCCTTATCCGGAACAACCGATTTCCATTACTCCGGCTTATGGGGGTGGTTTGGCTCCTCGTAAAGAGTTTTATGAAAGTTATGATGACCAAGATATTCGTAAACGGAATGAGGAGTTTTTCTATACTTCTAAACCCAAATATGGTGATCCGGAGACAACGATTACTTTGGATGTTCCTTATCTATGCAAATATTGGGATGAGAATGCGGAATCTACAGGAAAGAGCGGGGCGAATATCCCGGTTTACCGTTATGCGGATGTTCTATTAATGTGTGCGGAGGCAAAAGCTACCTTGGATGGAGGATCTACTTCTGACGCTACGGCGGTTGATGCTTATTTCCAAGTTCGTCACCGTGCGTTACCTGATGAGGCGAGACCAACTTCGATCACGGTTGATCAAGTATTGAAAGAGCGTGCGTGGGAACTCTGTTATGAGTTTACAGGATGGTATGATATGTTGCGTACTCACCGTGCGTTTGATCCGGTATCGAAGCAAATGGTTGATTTATTCGGCTATCAGGCGGTTAATCATACGTATCCGTTTAAAGAATCGGATTTGGTTTTCCCGGTACCTTTGCGTGAGAAAGAACTGAACCCTCTGCTCGGTGAGGATGTCGTTCGCTAAAAGTAAGCGGGCGATTCTCTAGACTAGAGGTGTGTGGGAGGATATTACTATCCGTAGTAATCCGGATTATTATCCATGATAAATACGATTACTATTGATAGTAATATTTTTTAACACGGTATATATTATTCATCACAGAAAATTAGAGAAGAGAGAAATAGAGATGAAAAGATATGTTTTGTTTGTCTGTTTGCTTTTATCAGGTCTTGCAAGAGTATATGCTCAGTCGATAGCTCCGTTTCAGAAAGGAGATCGGATCGCCTTCGTGGGAAACAGCATTACTTGCGGTGGTCATTATCATTCATATATCTGGCTGTACTATATGACCCGTTTCCCGGATCAACGCATCGATATCTTTAACGAGGGAGTAGGTGGGGATGTAGCCGAGATGATTTACCAGCGGTTGGATAAGGTTTTCGAACATGAGCCTACAGTGGTGACGCTATCTTTTGGCATGAACGATGTCGGCTATATGGATTTTCGGAAGCCGGGGGCCGATACGATCGCTCGGAACCGGGTAGAGAAAGCTTGTCGGGATTATGCTCTTATCGAGGAGGTCTATAAGAAGTATCCGGAGGTGAGGAAAATCTTGATCGGAAGTTCTCCTTATGACGAGACTTCCCGTTTCAATAAGGTCGCTTTCCCGGGGAAGAATACGCAGATCTTGAAGATCGTGGATTTCCTGAATGCCCGTGCCCGGGAGAATCAATGGGGATTCGTGGATTTCAATCGCCCGATGGTAGCGATCAACCAATGGGAGCAAGCGGCGGATTCCATGTATACCTTATGCGGGAAGGATCGTATACATCCCTCTACGGACGGACATCTGGTCATGGCTTATCTTTTCTTGAAAGCGCAAGGCCTGGCCGGTAAGCTGGTAGCCGATATCCGGATAGACGGAGCGGGGAAAAAGGTGACTCGCTCGGATAATTGCCGTGTCTCGGATTTGTCTGTTTCCTCGGATAACCTTACTTTTACGTACGAGGCGAAATCGCTTCCGTATCCTATCGATACCTCTTATTATGATAATGAGAAACATACGCAGGCAGATGCCTTGAGTGTTATCCCTTTTATGGATGAGATGAATTATGAGGGATTGTCCGTGAGCGGTTTGTCGGATGGATATTACGGGTTGACGATCGGTGGGGAGTTTATCGGTCGTTTTACGGCGAGGGAGTTGGAGCGAGGCATCAATATGGCTCTTCTTCAGAATACCCCGCAGTATAAACAAGCGATGAAGATCCGCCAGATGAACGAGGAACGCTGGTTGAAAGAGCGTAAGATGCGCGAGTTCTATTGGGTGGAATATAACTTGATGCGGAAGACGGGCATGCTTTGGGCCTGCGACGAGGCTGCCGTGGACACTTTACGCAAATACCGTCCCCACGACATCTTCTTGCAATGGAACGGCGACCTTTGGCTACAATACATGCACAAGGGGATTCGTGAGGATTGCGTGAATGAGCAACAGGATCTGGTCGACCGGATCTATGAGCAAAATAAACCAATCCCCTTGCAAATAGAGATCAAGAAATTTACAGACTTGTAGAGACGGGGCGTGCCCCGTCTTCCACCGACTGGAAGTATTCTAAATGTGAATTAATAGTACATATTATATGAAAAAGAAACTAGCGATATTCGTATTAAGCCAATTCTTGTTGGCCGGTTGGGCGGATGCCCAACAAGCCTATTTCATCGATGGCTATCATGGCGGTATCTACGGGCATTACCCGGTGGGACAAACCGCCTTTATCGCCCAGAAATTAAGGCAGAATCCCAACTGGAATATCAATATCGAGATCGAGCCTGAATCATGGGAAGTCGTACGGCAACGAGACCCCGAAGGTTACGAGGCTTTCAAGCGCTTATTTAAGGATCAATCCGTGGAGAGCGGGCGGATCGAGTACGTAAACCCGACCTATGCCCAAAGTTATTTCTTCGGGACATCCGGCGAGAGCGCTATCCGCCAATTCGAATATGGAATACGGCTGATCCGGAAACATTTCCCCGAGGCGGTATTCACCACCTATTCGGCGGAGGAGCCTTGCTTTACCAGTTGCCTGCCCTATATATTGAAGTCATTCGGCTTCTCGTATGCCTCTACTAAGAACCCGAATACGATGTGGGGTGGCTACGTAAGCGCCTACGGAGGTGAGTTGGTGAATTGGGTAGGGCCGGATGGTACGAGACTTACCACCGTCCCCCGTTACGCCTGCGAGGATTTACAACCCGGCTCTTGCTGGCAATCCATCTCGTGGTTCAATACGGAGGACTACATCCATAAATGCTTGGATGCCGGTATCCAGCACCCGGTCGGCATGTGTATCCAAGATGCCTCATGGAGCCATGGTTGGGATAAAGGCCCTTGGCTGGGACAGGATACGACGGGCTATTATACGCCGACCGCCTATAAGACTTGGCGGAATTACATCCAAGACTGTTCCGTCGGGACTACTCAGGATGATTGGCATTTCTCGCAAGAGGATGTCCTAGGTGGCTTGATGTGGGGAACGCAGGTCATGCAGCGTTTGGCCGGAGAGGTACGGGTAGCCGAGAACGCTATCGTGCGTGCGGAGAAAATGGCGGCTTACGCTCGCTTATACAAAGGCATGGAATGGCCGACCGAACGTATCGATGAGGGATGGCGCACGCTTTTATTGTCGCAGCATCATGATTGCTGGATCGTTCCTTACAATCAACTACAAGGGAAAAAGACATGGGCGGAGACGGTTACGGATTGGACTGGGGTGACCATTCAAAACAGCCGTCAGATAATTGATAACGCCTTGTCCTTATTGAAAGAAAAGGAAGGTGAATCCACGGTGTACGTATATAATACCTTGGCTACCGACCGGAATGAATTGGTGGCGGTGGAAGTTCCCGCCTCATGGAGAAACTCAGATTGGGTGGTTCTTGATAAGCGAGGGAAGAAACAGCCGGCTCAATGGCTGACGGAAGACGGCGTTTCAAAACTCTTGTTTCGTGCGCAAGTCCCCTCTGCCGGTTATGCCTCTTATGCGATCCGGAAGGCAGAGGATAAACAGTCCGGAACCTTGAAGGCTGAGAGACAGAAAGACGGTACGTTTCGCATGGAAAGTGATTTATACACCTTGGTGCTAAACCCCTCTAAAGGAGGTGTAATAGAAAGCTTGAAAGCGAAAGCCGTACGAGGCAAGGAATTCGTGGATAACCGGAATGAACGTGGGTTCAATGAGCTTCGGGGATATTTTATCGATGAGGGTGGTTTCCTTTCCAGTATGGATCAACCGGCTGAGGTGAGCGTGTTGGAGCAAGGGCCCTTATTCGTGAAGGTAGCTGTGAAAGGCAAGATTGGAAAGTATTCATTTACCCAAACGATCCGGTTAACGCAGGGAGAGCCTCGCATCGATATGAGTGTTAAGCTGGATTGGATAGGAAGCCCTCGTATTGGTGAGCCGGGTATCGAATTCCGTGCGGATAATCCTCGTAAGTCATTCTATGACGACCGTTACAAACTTCTGGTATATCTGCCTATCCAGATCGCCAACCAACAGATTTATAAGGATGCTCCGTTCGATGTTTGCGAGAGCCGGTTGGAGAATACCTTTTTCAATCGTTGGGATAGCATCAAGCATAATATCATCTTGAATTGGGTGGATGTAGCGAGCAAGGATAACTCTTGCGGTCTGTCATTATTCACGGATCATACGACCAGCTATGCGCATGGTAAGGATTTCCCATTGGCCTTGAACGTACAATACGCCGGTAAAGGCTTGTGGGGCCGGGATTATATCATAGACCGTCCGACCGAGATCTCGTATGCCTTGATCCCTCATGCCGGAACTTGGGAGAAAAGCCGTATTTGGACACAAAGCGAACGACGCAATGAGCCTTTGGTCGCAACCTTGGACGGCGATGCTACCTTGACATCCGGTTCCCTTTTCCGGATAGAGAATAATGCCTACGAGTTGGTCTCCATGGTCTATAAAGGTAATGACCTTTACATCCGCCTATTCAATGCCCAAAGCGATGCCTCCCCTAAAACGATAACCTTCCAAGGACAAGACGTGAAAGCGAGCTTGGTGGAATTGGATAACCGTCTGGTTGAGGACTTAACCGTCACCGAGAAGAAAGGCGCCAGTTCAATGCGTCTCTCTATCCCTCGTTACGGGATAAGGACATTAAAAGTAAGCTGTAAGAATATCTAATGTAGAGACGGGGCATGCCCCGTCTCTCTTTATCCCTAATTAATCCCCGTTTCTCTTGCCTCTTTCGGTGGAAAGATGTTATTTTGCATCCCGAATTAAAAGAATAGGCGTTATGTTGAAATTCTTCAAGACATGGACACTCCCTATCTCCATGTTAGCGGGTGCGATAGGGTATTTTGTTTTCGCCAATGTTACTTTTCTGGAGCCTACAAAGCCGTTCATGTACACTTTAATAGCGTATCTGACGCCCTTTTTGATTTTTGCGCAGTTGCTCTTAACCTTCTGTAAGATCTCTGTCCGGGAATTGATGCCCAGCCCTTGGCATGGTTGGCTATTGCTTATCCAAGCGGTTTCCAGTTTGGTGCTTGCCGCCTTATTGCTCTGGCTGCCAATGAGAGAGGAATACCGGGATGTGTTCGAGGGAGCGATGGTCTGCCTGATTTGCCCAACCGCTACGGCGGCCGCCGTGATTACGGGTAAATTAGGGGGAAGCGCCTCTAGTCTGACTACTTATACCTTATTATCGAATCTATTGGCAGCGATTGTCGTGCCGCTGGTCTTCCCATTAGTGGAACCGCATGCCGAGATTACTTTCTTCGCCGCATTCTTGAAGATCTTGGGAAAAGTCTTTCCATTGCTGTTATTCCCGTTTTTCCTCGCTTTGTTCTTGCGTAGATTCATACCACCTATCCATCGCTTCCTTGCGGGGCTTCGAGACATGGCCTTTTACCTCTGGGCCGTCGCTCTAGCTATCGTGACCGGGCAGACCGTGAAATCCTTGGTCAATAGCGAGGCGGAGATTTATGTAGAAATCCTGATCGCTTTAGGCGGCTTGATAACCTGTATCGCGCAGTTTTATTGGGGAAAGCGCATCGGCAAGAAATACAATGACCGTATTAGCGCTGGACAAGCCTTGGGACAAAAAAATACCGTGTTAGCTATCTGGATGTCTTACACCTATTTGAACCCCTTGTCTTCTGTTGGCCCGGGAAGCTATGTACTGTGGCAAAATATTTTTAACAGTTATCAGCTGTGGAAAAAGAGAAATAAAGAATTGGAAAATTAAATATCGATAGCTGATATATAATAATTTGACCACAGAATATTTTCGTCTTCTTTTTTGCGTATTCACTATTTTTTCTATAAATTGCCACTGTTTATCAGTGAGGTTGGTTGAATATTGTTCCATAACTTAATGTTTTAGTAACCACTAGGTTTTAAATAATATATCGGTTAATTAACTGATATTCAATATGATATATAATTATATAGTAATTGTTTTAATTCATTTTTAAACAGTTTCTTAATGTCTGAAACGATTGTTGACTTGAATTTTCTTGAGGCTGGAGTTCAATGTTTCCCAATGTATCACTATGAGGAACGTAAAATTGAGAGTAAAACTTTGTTTGATGATGCCGAGGACACCATTCAGAATAATTATATTCGTCGTGATGCCATCTCCGATTTCATTTCAGAACGTTGTCGCAAAGCCTACGGTCCACATGTGAGTAAAGAAGATATTTTTTACTATGTTTACGGCATTCTGCACAGCACGGAATATCGCACCGCCTTTGCCGCCGACCTTAAAAAGATGTTGCCCCGTATTCCATTAGTGGATGAAGCCCTTGATTTTTGGAGTTTTAGCAAAGCAGGAAGAAACTTAGCGGAATTGCATTTGAACTATGAGAATCGTCCTTCGGCAACCGGAGTCATTGTGACCTATAATACCATTCCGCAGAGCGAAATAGAAAAAGTAATGCAATCAGGCGAGATGGAGACAATCAATTATCAAGTTGAAAAGATGCGCTTTCCCTCCAAAACGGATAAAAGCAAAATTATATACAACAGCCAGATAACGATTGAAAATATACCAGCCACAGCTTATGAATACATAGTAAATGGCAAAAGTGCTATCGAATGGATTATGGAGCGTTATGCCGTCATCACTCACAAAGATAGCGGCATCACTAATAATCCTAATGACTGGGCAACGGAACATGACAATCCCCGCTATATATTGGATTTGCTCCTCAGCGTTATTTTATTAAGTATAGAGATGATGGAGATAGTGAATGGATTACCGAAATTAACCTTTTAAATATGGCAAAAGAACGTTCAGCAATAGCAACAATCAAAGGATATTATTATCAATTTGACTATTTTATCCTTCAGTTACTAAAATGCAATAATGAAACTGATTCCATTTGTATTGAAGGCATCGAGGATGTTGATTTAAAAACAGTTGATGAAAGTACTGCTATTCAATGCAAATATTATGCAGGAACAGAATATAATCATTCTGTTATAGCTCAACCATTGCGATATATGTTAGATCATTATCTATCAAAAGCTAATAATGGTATAAAATATAAGATTTATGGGTATTACAAATCAGGTCAAGATAAACTTATATTACCTATTAATATAGAATTTTTTAAAAGTAACTTTATAAGTCTAAAAGCATTTAAAGGTCTTTCGATAGAAGATAAACAAATAATATCATTTTTATCAAATTTGGAGATAGATATTGCAGCAAGAGAGTTTGAACAGCAAGAGACTGATATTTTTAATGAACTAAAAAGACTCTTTAGCTGTAATGATTTTGAAGCAGAATACTTTTATTACAATAATTCATTAAGAATAGTAAAAGAATTATCGATAAATCCGGATATTTCTCAAAGAAGAATAACAAAACGTGAATTTATTGATAAAATCAATAGTAAGGATATATTTTTCAACCAGTGGTTCTTGATAAAAAAAAGCATCAAAGAATATTGCTTAATGATTAAAAGAGAATATTTTTCTCCTTTAAATTTATCTCCTTTTGAACGTTTTTTTGTTATAGAGTGCGACTCGATAATTTCTGATACAGAAATAAAATCTTTACTAATCCAAATTGGAAATAAATATTCAAAAATAGAAGCAAAAAATCCAAGTCCATTCTGCCCTTATGTATATCTATATGGTTTACCTGAGAATAGATTGAAAAATATTTTAAAAAGTTTACATGATGACAACTTTATTTTTATAGATGGCTACGATTATAAAGATGCTGAATTTTCAGTCAATTCAATTGTTAAAAAGGCTACTTGTTACAATGGATTAAAACTTAAAATCTTGTACAATAAGGAAGATTTAGATTCTGTAATAGATAGTATACAAAAGACTCGAAAGATTTATCAATTTTATACAAGAATACCTTTTTATGAAAATACGAACCATGAACATATCAAGATATTAGTTGAACAAACAATTCATATCAATAAAATAATATAATTATTATGGTAGAACAAGAAAAAATTAATGCAGAAGTAATATCTGTATTTCCCAATAAAGTAAAAATATCAGTAGATAAATTAGAAGATTTCTGTTTAGCAGAAGAAAAGCTTAAAGTTGGTTCATATTTAAGAATCGCAGACAATGATAATGCTGTGTTAATTGCCATTATTGAGAACTTTTCCATTGAAGTTGGAGCAGATAAGGAAGGAAATGCAACAAGAAAGTATATTCTTGAAGCTAATCCCTTAGGATTGATTCGTGGTGACAAGTTTGAGCGTGGTGGAGATACAATAGCTATTCCACCTAAAAAAGTTGAGCCTGCTAAGAAAGAAGAAATTTCTAAAATTTATGAAGAATCTCTTGAGGCAAAAGACAAGTTCACTTTCTCTAAACTTTCTACAAATAAAGATATTTCGGTTCCTGTAAATGGTAATAAGTTTTTCAATAAGCATATTGCCATCGTAGGATCAACAGGTTCAGGGAAATCCCATACTGTAGCGAAACTAATTCAAAGTGCTACACATGAAAAAACAGGAGAATATTCTGGTTTGAATAATTCTCATATTATAATATTTGATATTCATTCAGAATACAAATCAGCATTTCCAGATGCAAACTTTATTGATATCAATAATCTTATACTCCCATATTGGCTTCTTAATGGGGATGAATTGGAAGAGCTTTTTTTAGAATCAGGAGATTTTAATAATTACAATCAGGCTTCTTTGTTACAAAAAGTGATAACTGAAAACAAGAAAAAATATAATTCAGAACTAGAAAATATATCTTTTGATACACCCGTGAAATTTATTTTAAATGAAGTAATCACTTGTTTGTCAAATCTTTCTAGAGAAACGAAGGATTATAAAAAGACAAATGAAATAGCAATAAAAGAAGCGCATCAGTGTTTTAATGATGAGTCAGCTAAAATTAATCATTACTTTACGAAAATATATACATTTGAAGAGCCAAAGAGCCAAAATTATTCAAAGGGTACGTACGCAGACGGAAGCATTGACAAATTTATCTCTAGAATAAAAAGTAAAGTTAATGATAAAAGATTAAATTTTCTTTTAGGTGAAATCACAGAAGACGTTACATTCGAAGATACTTTAAAGCATTTAATTGCTTATGAGGAAACAAAACATTCCAATATCACAATTATAGACTTAAGTGGGGTTCCATTTGATGTGTTAAGTATTACCGTTTCTTTGATTTCAAGGATAATATTTGAATATGGTTATTTTTATAAACGACTAAGATGCTCAAAGAATGGTGAGGAAAGAATTAATAACGATGTCCCTATCTTACTTGTGTATGAAGAAGCTCACAAATATGTTCCCAATAGTGATTTGGCAAAATATCGGTCATCTAAACACTCCATTGAAAGAATAGCAAAAGAGGGACGTAAATATGGTGTATCTTTACTCTTAGCTAGTCAGAGACCTTCTGAAATATCAGAAACAATATTTTCTCAGTGTAACAATTTTTTAGCCATGCGATTAACAAATCCAAACGATCAAAATTATGTAAAGAGACTGTTGCCGGATACACTTGGAAATCTTATTGATAAAATGCCGACACTCAAAGCCGGAGAGTGTATATTAATAGGTGAATCAGTTATACTACCTTCAATAGTTCAAATAGATCGTTGTAGCCCAGAACCATCGTCAAATGATATCCCTTATTGGAAATTATGGAAAGAGGAATGGAAAGATCTCAAAATAGATGAGATAAAAAAAGAATGGTATAAATAATAATAAATGAAAATAATCCATACCGCAGATTGGCATTTAGGGCAAACGTTTTTTGAATATGACCGTAAAGGTGAACATACTCTATTTTTGACGTGGCTTCGAGAGCAAGTGAAAGTTCACGAGGTGGATGGGTTGTTTATTGCCGGAGATTTGTTTGATATCCCAAACCTATCGGCTGAAAGGAGTGCAAGTGATGTACAGAGAACTTTTTGATATACTACCTATGCCGGACAAAAGTAAACCTTTCATTGTAATGTGGTATTTGCAGGCTACGTGTTCGAAGATTTTGGAAAAGAACCGTGCCGAACGCACTATTATCGGAAGGTTAGAGTGTTTTTCGTCTGAAGTATTCGACGAAAAGATTGCATACACGGCACTCGGACATTTGCACCGTACCCAAAGGGTGTTAAGGCATGAGAATGCCCGATATGCTGGTGCTCCGTTACCGATGTTATTTGTTGAAAAAAATAACAAAGAAGGTGTTACTGAAGAAAATATAATAGATTAGCATTGAAAAGATTCATGATATGGCAAAAGAAATAAGAATAAATGATAACGAGTACGCTCAAATATTGCAGCAGGCGGTTTCTGAGATTCAAACTGCTCGCACGACCGTTGCTCGGCAAGTAAACACTACCGTCAATTCTGTATATTGGAATATCGGGAAGTTACTCTTTGATAGAAATTTAGAGAGTGGATATGGTAGTGGCGTGGTTAAACGATTGTCAGTGGACTTGAAAGAACAGTTTCCGGATATGGGATTGTCTCCTCGTAACCTTTGGAATATGAAACGCCTATACGAGCGTTATTATCAAGAAGATACAAAACTGCTACAAGCTGTGGCAGTTTTACCTTGGGGACATAATTTACTACTGTTGGATAAGTCGTTGTCAGCTAATGAAGCCTTATTCTACGCAGAAGAGTGCTTGCAAAAAGGTTGGTCGAGAGATATGCTGCTCAATGCAATAAAGATGAATACCTACGCAGCCCGTCAGACGAAAATCAAAACGAATAACTTTGATGCCGTACTGCCGATGGCGCATGCCGACTATGCTAATGAAGTATTTAAAAGTTCGTACAACTTAGGATTCCTTAGAATAACAGAGCCTGTTAAGGAGTTGGAACTGGAGAAGCGATTAGTATCTAAAATCAAGTCGTTTATACTGGAGTTGGGCAAAGGTTTTTCTTTTATCGGAAACCAATATCGTCTGGAGTATAACAATAAGGAATATGCAGTGGATATGCTCTTTTTTCACAGAGGTTTGAGGTCGCTCGTTGCGATTGAATTGAAGCTCGGGGCCTTCAAGGCAGAGTATGTAGGCAAGATGAATCTCTACCTTTCGCTGCTTGACCGCTTGGAAAAAGGAGAGAATGAGAACCCGTCAATCGGTATCATTCTTTGCGCCGACAAGGACCACTTGGATGTAGAGATTGCTTTGCAAGATATAAACAAGCCGATTGGGGTTGCCGAGTATCAACTGCTGCTGCCCAAAGACGAACTTCAGGCATTACTCATTCAAGAAATTAATTCCATCGAGGAGAGTGGTGATGTAAGCGAGGAGTAGCAACTTTTGTTTTGCTACTCCAAAAACTTTCCTACCTTTGCATTCGAGCTTTATTTCAGAATACCGTATTGGTGGTGAACAGGTGCGATTATTCGCAAGCTGAGGTAGAAGATTGGGCATCTACATTCGATGTTTGTTCACAAGGACTTCCAAAGTAAAGGTATCGTTACGATACTTTTAAACGATATAGAGCGGTATGCGATTACGGCTGGTATCACACGAGTTACATCGGAAGTGAGCCTAACCGCTCGCCTTTTCTTTGAAAAAAAAGATATATAGTAGAAGTGGAACGAAAACGCAAGGCTAATCAGCTTTGTCTTATTAATTTTTGGATGGCAAAAGAGCTTGATAAAGGTGAAAACTTATAAGATTTCAAGGCGAAAAAAAGTAAGTTAACTTTGCGGCCAAGTAAGTTGACTTAAATGATGAAGTAAGTTAACTTACTTTGGGATTGAAGCTTGCTTGTTTTGAATGCGTGTCTTTTATCTATTTTGAAGATATCCTTCTTGCTCATAGATACGACGGTAGCGGTGGATCATCGCTACGAGTGGTTTCAGCCGTTCGTCAATTACTTTCATCTCTTTAAAACGTTCGTACTGTAGGTTGTAAAGGAGGGTGTTTCCCGTTTGAAGACGCGTCTCGATGTCGGAAGGTATAAAGAAGCGGGCCTTAAGACCGAGATGAGTGAAGAATTCAGTGAGGAAAATGTGAATGCCGGCAAGATCGAAATCCCCAAAATGAAGATAGGGATTGGAAATGGCCCGCAACCATGTGCGAAGATCCGAACTCTGGGGATAACGAGAGACAAATAATACCTTGATATTTTTGAACAAATGCCTCATCTGCTCTATATGCTGGAAGTTTTCTCCATTCTCGATACCTACCACCGTAACATCATCCGCCAAGCGGAAATGCGTGAAATCTTCTATAAAGAGAGAGAGTCCCTGCGGAGGGTTGATTAGCAGCGGTTCTCCATACAGCGACGTTTCAATGGGCTGATAACTTTTAACGAGGAATCCGGTAAAACTACGGGTACTTTTCGCCTTAGAACGTGATGTAACTTCTACTTGTCTGGCACGGCTCACCGTTTCGCCACTCTCCATTACCTTGATCCACTCATCCAGCGAGACTTGTATCCCATATCGCTGTGCTAAATAGATAGATAACGCATTTGCGTCTCTCAGTTTGAATTTTCTTCTGCTACCATAGACTTGCTGCCAAATCAAATCCTCGGAGAGCAGTTCTTCTGCCATCTGTTTGGAAAGCCCGGAAGAGGGCACGCTCTCGCCTTGCATCATTTGCGACAGTTTACGGGCATCGCCCAAACGTAAATTCTGTTCTCTATCAATCATGGTTCCTAACATTAATTATCATATTTCAATAATGGCGTAACTTTGGTGTTGGCTCCACTGTCCTTACCCAACAAATATGTGTAGCGATAGCTCTCTACATTATAGGTAGTAGGTGAGGAGTTGATAAGCAAAATGTTGCGACTGTTGGCGAAGTCAAGGATACCCTTCACGTTGGTGGGGTGCAATTTCCCGATCTCATCCATCATGCAATGCAAACGAAACTCTCCAAACTTGTGTGAGGCTTTCTCTTTGAAGACATTGATGAGCATAATGTTCACCATGGCCTTTACCAGGATGTCCGTTCCATCCGAACCTACATTTGATATCTTTTCTACCCATCCCGTATCGTTGTCATTCTCCGTGATGCGGAACTCCAGTTTAAACGTATCGGTGAGCAGCAACCGCTTACGGGACGGTTCATTTTGCAATTCCTTCATGAGGTTGAGCAAATAGCGCACGGCCTGCCTGTTGATGACCTCGCGCAGATCCATTTGCGAGAAGAGGTCTACTTCACCCATATTGAATTCGTTCTCATCGCAAAATTTCTTTATTTCCTTGAGGAGTTGCATCAGTCGGTCGCTGCTGGGTTGTGCACGGAGTTCTATTTTGCGTATCACTCCCGCAAAGTTACGGCGCTCGAAATCCTTGTTGATATTGCCTATGGTACGATGTATCTCACCTTCATTCTGGGTAAGCTCGCCTACCGCTTTGGAGATGCGCTGAATGATGTGTGTATAGCGTTCGCTGATTTGTTTCTGAAAATCGAGGATCTTATTATTATCCACAAACTCGCAGAGGTTGGAGGCAAAATCCAGATAGTCTTCCTCCGTAGACAGATCGGTGCGGAAACTGAACGTGTTCTTGGCCGAGAAGTTGCTTTTAAACAGATTAACCATCCGTTTGAATTCTTCCAATTGTTTCATGCGGCCGGTGATATGGTCTTTCAACTCTTGCACCAACTCTGCGCAACTCTTCCAGGTCTGCCTCTCTTCGGTCACTACTACTTCGGGTGGGCAGAAAGTGGAGTCTTCGTGAAATTTGGCGGCCTGTGCCAAACCTTCCTCCAAGCTTCTCTTTGTTTCGATGCCCTTGCCTAATAAGGCTTGCTGATGTTTTTCTTGTATGTTCAGTTTCTCGCTACGCAAAGTGAAACGTTCTTCAAGCGTGGCCAATTCATCCTCAAGCATCTTCTTTCTACTGCGAAGTTGTGGTTCACGATCAAAAAGTTCCTCTTTGTCCTTTTGATAGCGGATGGTGTCGGGGAAATGTTTCTCGATGTAAGCCAGCTCTTTTTGAATCTGCAGGATGCGTGCGTCATATTTTCCGATGGCTGCCGTGTCGGCGCCTTTTCCGCTAAGCTCCGCTTGTTGGGAAGCCTCCAGTTCTTTACGGCGTTCCAGCGATTGCTGCTTGTGAAGTTTTATTTCTGTCTCGATACTGTTGCGGTAGTTATTCAGTTCCTGTTCCAGCCGGAGCTTCTTCTCTTTGTAACTTTTCTCGCATACCTTAAGACGATGCGCACGATCAGCCTTCAACTTCTTTATCTCTTCCTCGCAAAGCGCCAGTCGATGAGCCGTATCGTTCTGTTTCATCCGGATTTCAACCATACGCTGTTCACGCCAATCGTCCGTCTTCTTTTGCCATGAGGCGGATTGTGCCATGGCGTTCTTGATGAATGCGGGAAGCTGAAGTTGTTCGGATTCTTGCAGACGCTGTCGGTCTGTTATCTCACGCAAGCGCTTGTTGTATTGTTTCTTCAAAGCCTCCGTTTGCTCTGCCAATTCTTGGTGTAGCATATTGATCCGCTTGACGCACTGTGACAATGCTCCTTGGTATATGGCCAGTTCTGCTTTCAATTCCTCGGGGGTACGGAAATTGCGTTCCAATGCCGTAAGGTCTATTTGCACGCCATACAAGGAAGCCTCCCCTTGGTTGGTTACCTGCGGAGCCAAGTCATTGCGATAAAGTATTTTCTCTTCATCGGCTATTTTTCCGATCGTATCTTTCCATGCGGGTTTGTTCCTGTCCAGCCATTCGGCCAGCGAACCTTTGCGCCGTTCGATGAGCGACTCCAGCCGGGCTATTTGTTCCTCTATCTCTTGCTTCTCTTTTTGTGCGTTAGCGAGAGGCTGAGCCTGTGCCAACTCCAATTCCCGTAACTTCATTCCAGCCTCTTGACGCAGGCTTACAGCTTGCGTAGAGAGTTGCTGAATGGACATTTTCAACTCCTGCGCACGAGTATTCAGTTTGTTCAGTTCCTCGTCGGCTTTGGCATGTTCTTCTTTATAGGGAGCTTCGTGGGCTATCCGTAGCAACTCATTGTTTTGTTGCGATTTCTCCTCTCGTAGTTGCTGGAGTTTGTCTGCCGAGAGTTGCGATTTCTCCTCAAAACGCGTATATACCTCGTTCTCTTCATTGCGCCGTGTCTGCATCAAGCTCTCGTTCTGCTTATTTGTCGCATATTCCCTTTCGTTCACCAATGCGTGTTGCGCATTCTCAAAGGCTCGAAAGTCGGTATCTACCCGTTCTATAAGTGCGCTGTATTTGGCTATGACATCATCGTAGGCACGTGTGAGTTCCTGCCTCCGTTGCTGTTGGCGTGTTAATTCATCGGTAACCGCACTTTTCTGCTCTACCCTGCGAATTATTTCGGTAATGTTCATCTGCTCGTACTCCAGCTGTTTCTGCTTGGCACGTTTTAAGTCGGCATCAACCGAGCCTTTCTCTTTTATCAATTTGTCCCGTCCCTCTTGGTATTTCTTTGTCTCCTCACTTTGTAAGCGATGTACACGTTCCAGCTCGGTTTTGTGTCTGGATATTTCCTCGTCAATTAATGGGCGCTGCTTCAAGGCTGATTTCTCTGCATAGCATAATTCGGCACGTCCCTTGGCTATGTGGCTATCCATGTACAATAAGTCGCGATAGCTTTGCATCACTTTCCCGGCTTGTCTTTGTACCGGCGACCCTCCGGGTTTTTCATTGTCCAGCCAAAGCGTAACGTCATTGTAATTCTGTTCGAAATCTTTCGTCTGGTTACGGTAGACATCAAGGTCTATATTCACCTCTTCCTCATTCATGGAGCGGATTATCGTGTCCTTGATGAAATCGGCATCCAGCTTGGAGTTGAGGAACACATTCTGTATGGTTCGGGGGATATTCTGATAATTGGGGCTTTCTACGATAGCGTATTTACGGAAACCTATGAGATCGGGACGACGATTGTTGCCGAAAATAATATCCCGGAACTCTTGATAAGAAACGACGATACGACTGATTTGCGTCTCTGTGCCAATGGCTTTGCGAATAGAGATCCAATCAGCACGAACCTCACGACGCTCGTTGACGAACCATGACGACTGATAGGGTGCGTCAATAAATCGATAAGCCACACGCCCTTGTTGCTTGAAAGCCATCACGCAATAAGGGCCGTTTTCACGCATCACCTCGTAGACGATGAATGAGTTGGCATAAGGAAGGTAGAACTCATCGTAGCTTCTTTTCTCTTTGGGTATGCCTAGCCTCAGCTTATCGGCGTTGTAAAAGAAAAGAATAGCCCGGAGCAGCGTACTCTTTCCTACACCCTGCGTACCAATGAAATGCACGTTTCCGTCCAGTTGAATCTCGGAATAAGGGATATGCGCACTATTCAGGAAAACTATTTTATTCAGGTATCTCATCTTGTCCCTCTTCTGTTATGTTAATACAATCTACCAACTCTTCTATATAATGAAAAGCCGTTAGTACCTTCCAAGTGCCTTCGTCCTCGTCTTCATACTCTATAAATCCCATAGTCTTTAACTCATTGATGAGCTTATCAACGATTTCCTCGAAACCTTTCTTGTCGCTAAAGAGTTCCTTGGCTTGCTCCTTCAGCTCGATTTCGGTACGTATTTGTGTCACTATGTCCGACTTGCTGAATACGAAACCGGGGCCGAAGGCTGAATTGTAGGTTTTCAAGAAGCAGAGATAATCTATCCAGCGAGCGGCGGCTTCGAGTTTACGATCTATATCCGCCTTGCTTTCTTTACGTGCGAAAAAGTAGTAGCCATTGCCGCTTTCAAGATAGAAACCTATGCCTTTATAATATTCATAATAGTCGGTCAACTCCTCTTCGATGGCATCGTAGTAGCGACGGACTGCGGGCGAAAGGCTATTGGACGAGATAAATCCGCCATGGCTCAATGTACTGTATATTTCTTCGGTATATTTCATGGTTGATGAATTATTTAGGGAAAACTAAGGGATACTCTACCTGTCCCTTACATTCGTAACGGTCGGAAAAGTTCAAATCTTCGGCATATTCAGAGGCTATCTGGCAGAAAAAGACGAGCTTGTCTTCTGTACTTACCGCATTCTTATAAGCGTAATTCATGACAAAAGCGAAAAGATGCTCGCCGGAAGCCACAAACGAGTTGTACACTTCCCTCAAGTTCACTTGATCGATCACTTCCGCCTTACCTTCCAGATATTCGGTAGGTATTGCTTCCGCTACGTCTCTCGATTTATCGTCACGCCTTTTAAGCTTAGTGGCGAGTTTCTTGATAAGTGTCAGCGCTTCGTCCGAATTGCGCAGGTAATCTATTGAAAGTTTGATGCGATAACTAGGTTGCGGCTCCATCCACACATGGTTACGTTCAGCCAGCACTTGCTTGATATTCGTATTCTCCTCCAGCAGGAATTGCTCTTTAAGATACTTCAGCTTGCGTACTTTCTCGAAGATTCGATTTTGGTATTCGATCATGTTGAGGTAATGAACGATTTGCCGCTGTATCTCCATGAGGTTGTGGGAGGAGTCGATGAGTTGCAACTTCACGTCGCTCACCGTGGCACGCATCTGGGCATCCATTGCCTTGCGGAAGAAGAGCAATTGATCTTTATCGATCGCATTTTCGCACTTGTTGATGAGTTGGATGATATTCTTCAGTTTCTCGCCCAGTCGTTGCAGTTTTACTTTCTTTATCTGATAGTTCGGCTCGTTCTTATACGTGCTGTCCAGATTCCGCTTCAGGTCGATCACGTTGCGTACCGTGGTGAGCGCTATGTTCTTGAGCGTACGGCGCACGTCATTATGGTAGTTATATCGCCGCCTCTCGTTATTCTCTTTCAGATAATACTCTATCTGCTCGTTCAGCTTGCTGAGATGTCCTTGTATATAGGCTACATTCACCTCTTCGTTCACTTGCAGCACCTCCTCGAAGAACTTTAGGTAAATGTCTTCCATCTCCAAGAAATCGCCGCTACTACGTATCACTCCGTGATTGATTAAGCTCTGTACCCGCTCCTCCTTATAATCGGTCAGCTCCACCGCGAAATCGTATTTGAAAGAAAGGGAGGTCCGTTTATGAAACATCTCACGTAGCAGTTCCCTCTCTCGGTCGAGCGTACGAACCAATTCATCGATAGAACGAAATGTGCGCATACTGATACGGTTTTAGAATCCTTTGGCCCGTTCGATTGTAAGCAGGCTCCTTTTTTTGTCGATACCTCCGGCGTATCCGGTTAGGCTGCCATCGCTGCCTACGACACGGTGGCAGGGGATGATGATACTGATCGGGTTATGGCCTACCGCTCCTCCGATCGCTTGCGTAGACATGCTCGGGATACCTTTTTGCCGGGCGATTTCCCCGGCGAGCTCCTTGTAGGTTACGACTTCGCCATAAGGTATTTTGCTCAATAAGTCCCATACCGCAAGTCGGAAAGGCGTATCCTCCAGATGGATAGGAGGGGTGAAGCTGGGAATCTTACCCATGAAATAGCTATCCAGCCACTCTTTGGCTTGCTCGAATATCGGCAGTTCTCTTTCTTGGTGTTCCGCCGATAAAGTGGCGGCAAAATATTTTTGCCCGTCGAACCATAATCCTGTCAGGTGGTCGCCATCGCTGGCTAGGGTTATTTCTCCCAAGGGAGATCGATATTTGTCGGTGTATTGCATGATGTTTATCAAATAAGGGCGTAAGTTAGAAAAATTTTCGAAAGTAGCCAATATCTAAGGGCGGAAATGAGATAAGGAATCCTACTTTTATTTATATTTGCATAGTGAAATTTCGTGAACGGATAATACTTCAACATTTTTAAACAATGATAAAATTATGATCTTAAGTAGAAATTTATCAGAGGCGTTCAATGCCCAAGTTAATGCGGAGATGTGGTCTTCGAATTTGTATTTGTCAATGTCCGTGTATTTCCAGAAAGCAGGGTTGAACGGGTTCGCCCATTGGATGAAGAAACAAGCGGCTGAGGAATTGGAGCATGCTCATAAGTTGATCGATTACGCCTTGGATCGTGGTGGCGATATTACGATCGGCCAGATCAACGTGGTTCCGACAGGCTGGGGAAATCCGTTGGAGGTATTCGAGCATGTTTACAAACACGAGTGCTATGTATCAGAGTTGATCGACAAATTGGTTGATATCGCCGAGGCTGATAAGGATCATGCTTCCCGTGATTTCTTGTTCTGGTTCGTACGCGAGCAAGTAGAGGAAGAATCTACGGCTAAAGAGATCGTGGATCAATTGAAGAATTATGGGGAATGCCATTACGCCATTATGGATCATAGATTAGGAAAGAGATAATAAATTTCCGTCGAGAAATATAAAAAGGCTGTATCTTCACCGGACGCAGCCTTTTTTGTCGTATTTTTACCCGGTAAAGTCAGTAAGGAATACTTATAGATAAATAGAAAATATAAATATGAGATTAAGCGATGTATGGTTTACGGCTCTCTCGGAAAACGAGTCAGGGCAAATGATTACCGTTTACGGGCGGGACGAGTTGAATGAGTTCACCGAATCCGGTAAGTTCAAGGAACGTGTCGAGATCACTTGGAAATACGAGGGAGATGGGAGAGGTCTTCCTAGCGATGACCTTGGCGAGAAAATGGAGGCCGTGGAGGAAGCGCTTCGTAAGGCGATGGAAAAGAAAGACAAGCTGGCTATCCTGACGGGTGTCTATACCGGAGGAGGAGAGAAGGTCTGGGTGTTTTACACACGTACCGTGCGTGTATTCGGCGAACGCTTGAATGAGGCCTTGGCTCCTTTCGAATTACTGCCCATCTCTATTTATACCGAGATGGATCCGGATTGGGAGGAATATAAGGATATGTATGAGATGAAAGAGTGGGCGGTGGATTGAGCGTATGTAGGCATCGCCCCACACGTATATCGATATAAACCTACACGTATATTGGCGTAGACCGATATCTATATACGTGTGGGGCGATGCCTATATACGTGTTTTTACCGGCTCATCAAGAAAGATTTGAATCCCTCGAAATCTTTTGCCAGCTCGATGCTTTGCTTGGTTCCTTCCATGAAGGCTTTCAGTTTCGCCGGGATCTCGATATCTGCCTCCAATATCTTATCGACCGTTCCTTTGAATTTGGCGGGATGGGCGGTCTCGAGGAATAGACCCGTCTCGGTCTCGCTTAGATCGCTGTCAAGTAATCCTTGGTAGCCACAGGCTCCGTGCGGGTCAAGGATATATCCCGTCTCTTTATAGACGGCTCGCATCGTAGAGGCGATTTCCTCGTCCGTATAGCGATGTCCGGAGATCAGTGCGCATATTTCTTTATGAGGATCATTGAATGCGCCGAATAGGTCGATGATACGGGCGAAATTACTCGGATCGCCTACATCCATGGCGTTCGCTAGGGTGGCGACTGATGGGCGGGGTGTATAAGTTCCTGTATTCAGGTATTCCAAGAATACGTCGTTACGGTTGTTTGCCGCTACGAAACGCTTGATAGGGAGCCCCATCCAATAGGCGAACAATCCGGCGGTGATGTTTCCGAAATTACCACTCGGCACGCAAACAACCAGCTCGTCCGCTTTTCCCAGCTTGTCCAGCTGAGCGTAAGCGTTGAAATAGTAGAACGATTGGGGCAAGAAACGGGCTACGTTGATGGAGTTCGCCGAGGTCAGTTTCATATGACGGTTTAATTCCTCGTCCATAAAGGCGGATTTAACCAGCGCTTGGCAATCGTCGAACGTGCCGTCTATCTCCAATGCCGTGATGTTCTGTCCTAATGTCGTGAACTGGCATTCCTGTATCGGGCTGACCTTTCCCTTGGGATAAAGCACATACACGTGAATGCCCGGAACGCCTAGGAATCCGTTGGCGACGGCGCTTCCCGTATCGCCGGAAGTAGCTACCAATACGTTTACTTGCTTCAATCCCTCTTTCTTTATGAAATAACCGAGCAGACGAGCCATGAAGCGCCCTCCTACATCCTTAAAGGCCAATGTAGGCCCGTGAAATAACTCTAAGCTATAGATATTACCCTTTACGGGTACCACCGGGGTCTCGAAGGAGAGCGTATCTTTTACGATACCGTCCAATACCTCCGGCTCGATGTCTTCCCCGAAGAACATCTGAGCTACTGTGCAGGCGATCTCGTGGAAGGACTGGTTCTTCATGTTGGCTATCACCTCCTCGTCCAAGGAGTCGATATACTCGGGCATATATAATCCCTTATCGCCGGCCAGACCTTTTACGACGGCCTCTTCTAGGCTGGCTACAGGGGCTTGTTTGTTTGTGCTGTAATATTTCATGCTCTAATCGTTTAGAAATTCTTTTATAAATTGATCTTTTTCCAGTATGCCATATTTGCCGTTTGATACGGAGAACTCATCAAATGTGGTAACGGAGTCGGGTTGCTCGCCCGGCTTGTAAATCAGGAATGGAACCGGGGTATTCGTATGCGTACGTATGGAGCAAGGAGTGGGGTGGTCCGGAAGGATAGCGATTGCTACCGGCTCGTCCCATTTTTGCGTTTCCTCGTAGATGATACGTACGGCACGGTTGTCCAGATACTCTATCGTCTTGATCTTTAGGTCTACGTCTCCTTCATGCCCGGCCTCGTCGCTTGCCTCGATATGCAGGTAGACGAAGTCGTTTGTCTTGAGGGCCTCAAGGGCGGCGTGCGCTTTTCCCTCGTAGTTCGTGTCGTATAATCCGGTAGCTCCCTCTACGTGAAGCACCTCGAGGCCGGCGTAAACGCCGATTCCCCGGATGAGATCGACGGCGGAGATCACGGAGCCTTTCCCGAAGCCGTACATCTCCCGCATCGTTCGCATGGCCGGACGGTAGCCCGGAGACCAAGGCCAGATACTGTTCGCCGGATCTTTCCCCGCTGCCATACGTTTGAGGTTCACCGGGTGATCCTTTAAGATCTCTTGGGACTTGAGGATTAATTCGTTTAATAAATCGGCGGTCTCTCGTGCTTCCGGAACTTCCGGTTTTATCATTAAAGGCCGGAAAGGATGGAGGGGTACGTCGTGTGGTGGCGTGCAATCCAGACGCTTATCGCCTCCTTTGATTACCAATAGGTGGCGATAGGAGACACCTGTATAGAACTTAACACGGTCGGAGCCTAATCGCTCGTTCAGACATTGGATCAACTCGTCCGCTTCCTCCGTGGAGATATGGCCGGAAGAGTGATTCTTCAAGATGTCGCCTTCTACGCAGATTAAGTTACAACGCATCGCCATCTCGCCGGGCTGCAGGGCGACGCCTATACTGGCGGCTTCCAATACACCCCGTCCCTCGTATACGGAGGGCAGGTCATAGCCTAATACCGCCATGTTCGCGACCTCGCTACCGGGATGGAAACCATCCGCTACGGTTTTCATCTGCCCGGTTACTCCCAGTTCCGCCAATTTATCCATATAAGGCGTCTTGGCGTATTGCATCGGAGTCTTGCCTCCCAGGGCCTCTATCGGCTCGTCGGCCATTCCATCGCCTAAAATGATAATGTGCTTCATACCTATCGAATATTTGCGATGGATATGATGTCGGCGAATACGCCTGCGGCCGTCACGTCGGCCCCGGCACCGTATCCCTTGATGATCATTGGATATTCATGATATCTCTCGGTGGAGATCATGATGATATTGTTGCTGCCCTCCAGTTCATAGAACGGATGGTGGCTGTCTACGGCTTGTAGGCCTACCTCGCAAGCGCCGTTCTCCATCTTCGCCACGAAACGGAAGCGTTTGCCTTCCGCTTCCAGTAGCTGGCGTTTCTCCTCGAAACCGGCATCTGTATCCTTGATATTCTTCCAGAAGTCCTCAAGGGAACCCTCGAAGTACTTTTCCGGGATGAACAGGTTCCGTTTTACGTCGGCTTGCTCCACCGGATAACCGGCCTCACGGGCCAAGATAACCAGCTTACGGATTACGTCTTTGCCGCTAAGGTCGATACGTGGGTCCGGCTCGGCGTATCCGGCTTCCTTTGCCATATGGATCGCCTCGCTGAAAGGAATATCGGCGCTGATCGTATTAAAGATATAATTCAGCGTACCGGAAAGTACGGCCTCCAGTTTCAATATATGGTCACCGCTATTGATCAAGTCGTTCATCGTATTGATGATCGGGAGGCCGGCGCCTACGTTCGTCTCGAACAAGAACTTGATGTCTCGGTGGCGGGCGGTCTCCTTGAGCTTGGTATAATTATCGTAGGAGGAGGAAGCCGCTTCTTTATTAGCCGCCACGACGGATACGTTATTGTTCATCAACGTCTCGTAAAGAGCCGCCACGTCCGGGCTTGCCGTACAGTCCACGAATACGGAGTTGAAGATATTCATCTTTACGATCTCCTCGCATAGATGTTCCGGGTTACTCTCTTCCCCGTTCTCCTTCAGCTCCTCCAGATAATTGTCGAGGTTGATCCCTTCCCGGCATAAAAGGGCTTTCTTGGAGTTTGAGATACCTACGACATTCAGCTTCAAACCGTTTTGCCGCATCAGTTTCGGTTGCTGGATGCGTATCTGTTCCAATAAATTGCCGCCTACGGTTCCTACACCGGCGATGAAAAGGTTCAATACCTTATATTCGGATAGGAAAAAAGAGTCATGAATGGAGTTCAACGCCTTGCGAAGGTATTTATGCTTGATAACGAAAGAGATATTCGTCTCGGAAGCGCCTTGGGCGCAAGCGATCACGCTGATGCCCGCACGTCCCAGCGTACCGAACAGCTTACCGGCGATACCCGGGGTACGTTTCATGTTCTCGCCTACGATAGCGACGGTAGCCAGATCCTTCTCCGCTACGGTATCGTTCATATCACCCTGCGCACGCTCCAAGGCGAACTCGTCGTTCAATACTTGTACGGCCAAATCAGCGTCGGCGTTACGTACGGCGAAAGTCGTATTATTCTCGGAGCTGGCCTGCGATACCATAAATACGCTGATGCCATTCTTGGCGAGCGTCTTAAAGATCCGGTAGTTCACGCCGATCACGCCCACCATACCTAAACCTTGTACCGTGATCAAACAGGTATCGTTGATGGAGGAGATACCCTTGATGATGGCCTTGCCTTCCTCTTTCACCCGCTCTTTCGAGATATAGGTTCCGGGAGCGGTCGGGTTGAAGGTATTCAAGATACGGATCGGGATATTCTTATGATAAACCGGATAGATCGTCGGCGGATAGATTACTTTCGCCCCGAAGTTACACAACTCCATCGCCTCCGTAAAAGTAAGCCGGTCGATTACGTAGGCGGAGCTGATCACACGGGGATCAGCGGTCAT
The DNA here is from genome assembly GCF_002257605.1 of Parabacteroides sp. CT06. Classification (GTDB taxonomy): domain Bacteria; phylum Bacteroidota; class Bacteroidia; order Bacteroidales; family Tannerellaceae; genus Parabacteroides; species Parabacteroides distasonis. The sequence continues at coordinate 1,070,569 of NZ_CP022754.1, forward strand.
GAAACCATCCACGTCCGTCCATATCTCCAAGGTGTTAGCGTCTAAGGCGGTCGCCAAGATGGAGGCGGTATAATCCGATCCCCCTCGTCCGAGGTTCGTAACCTCTCCGGTTTCCGTGCTGGAAGAGATGAATCCGGGCACCAAGGAAACCTTGGGCAGCGGCGAGAAGGTCTCTTTTATGAGCTTGTTGGTCAAGTCGAAATCCACGATATGCTTGTTGAATTGCTTGACTGTCTTGATATATTTGCGTGAGTCGAATAACTTAGCGTCCTTGATCACGTTCGAGACGATCAAGGAAGATAGGCGCTCGCCATAACTTACGATCGTATCGGATGTCTTGGCGGATAAATCGTTAATCAAATAAACACCTTTGAAAATATTGCTCAATTCATCCAGTAAAGCCATCACTTTCTTCTGGACATCCATGCGTACCTCCTTGTCCTCTATCACTCCCTCGATCACGTCCAGATGGCGGGCGATGATCTCCGATAATTCTTTCTCGTAGGCAAGGTCGCCTTTAGAAGCCATGGTAGAAGTGGCCAGTAATTTATCGGTGATGCCCCCTAAGGCGGAGACAACCACGATTACGGGCTCTTCGATAGCCTCTACTATTTTCTTTACACTTAAGATACTATTCACGGAACCTACGGATGTTCCGCCGAATTTTAATACTTTCATCGATATGTATTTTTAATGGTTCATCGAGGATTGACAATCAAGAAAAGGCTTTTTCATGATTAGCAACCGACAATAACCGATTGATTAAACTTATTTATGTAAAAGGAGAAATAAAAAAGGATGCAATACGAGATTGCGACATAGCGTGACGTGGTCTACGCGAATGCTTATTAATAGATTCTAACCCCCCAAGGGGTCATCAATGCCCATGTATAATATGAGGACTCTACACTCATCATTGATTTTGTATGCTACTTATTCTTTTATATTATGGGGGCAATATTACGCATTATTTTTCATATTGCAAGCGTTTTTGCTAAAAGATTGACTATTTTGTTGTTCAAGGTCCGCCCGGCTCTTGCTTTGGGTCACTAAATAGACGCCGGAGAAAACAAGTGCGGCCGATACTAGTTTCGTTACGCTAAAACTATCCTGACCGATGAATACGGCGATAAAGGAAGCTACGATCGGTTGGATATAATTGTACATGCTGACGGTAGTCGGGCGGATTCGCTTCAAGGCCAGCGGTATTAATAAATAGGGTACGAACGTGGCCCCGAATAACACGAAGAAGATGGCTCCCAACTCTTGGCCGTCGAAGACCTCTTTGTGGAAAGCCGGGGTATTCCAGATGGATTCGATAGCGAAAGGCAGGGTAATCAGCGTGGAGAACAGGAACATCCATTTCATCATCGTGACGGATGAGTACTTGAGTGTTAGTGGCTTGGATACTACCAAATAGATCGAGTACATGAATCCGCTAACCGTAATCAACAGGTTTCCCCCTAGACTGCTCGCTTGATTGGAACCTTGCGTGGATTGTAGTATCAAGGAGATCGCCCCGCATATGCCAAGCAGTACCCCGAACGTTTTCATCCGTGTGATCGGTTCCTTTAGGATCAGGGCCGCCAAGATCATGACAAAGATGGGGACGGCGGTCGCTATGATGGAAGCGTCTACCGGCGACGTGGTATTCAATCCCCAGATAAACAGCCCTTGGTTCAAGCCTACTCCGCAAAGGGCGCAAAGGCATAGAAGTCCCAAGTCCTTCAACGGCACTTTCTCATAGGGAACGAATAGGGAGGTGATCCAGAACATCACGCAAGCGAAGCTCATCCGCATACTGGTCAGCGCCTCGGGTTGCACATGCTCGGGGAGTAGATATTTGGATACGGGCATATTAATGGCGAACAGGATGTTGGCCGCTAAAATAAGGAGATGCCCTTTTAGCTTTTCTTGATTCATCATAAGTACGATCCTAGATTGGTATAATATAAATGTATACAGGCTTATGTTTTGGTGAGCAAAGGTCTTACTTTTTTTTGTAAATAAGAAATGATCCGTTAGTAAAGTGTTTTACATACGGATCATTGTCTGTTTAGCCAAGGAAGCATCCCGTTTTTATTACGATGAAACGGCCGCTCCTCCCATGATATCCAGCAATTCGTTGGTGATGGCCTGCTGGCGGGTTTTATTATATTGCAAAGTTAATTGTTGGATTAAATCGTTTGCGTTGTCGTTGGCGGTCTGCATGGCCATCATACGGGCGGCGTGCTCGGCGGTTGAGGTGTCGAGTAGGATCGTATAGATGGTTAGGTTCAGCAATTTCGGGAAAAGCCGGTTACGCAACTCTTCCGCCGAGGGCTCAAGGATGTAGTCGGTGGCCGTTTCCGCCGCTTCCGTATCCGAGAGGGAAAGGGGAAGATACGTCTTGTGGGTTACGACTTGTGTCGCCATGTTCTTGAAATGGTGATACAGTAATTCCACCCGGTCTGCTTTACCTGTGACGAACAGCTCCATGAGACGGTTCGCCAAGGATACGGCGCTTTCATAAGACGGTTTTTCGCCGATCGTGATGAAATCAGTGTCGAAGCTATAACCCGCTTTATGAAGCTCATCCGCTATTTTCTTGCCGATAGGGTAGAGGCGTACCTCTATTTGCTGGTTCTTATAAGTCTGGATCGTGGCGGATAACTCTTTCCATATATTGGCATTGAATGTCCCGCATAACCCCGTGCTCGAGGCGAATACGGCGATAGCCACCTTGCTCACCTTACGCTGTTCGGTGTAAGGTGAGTCTAGGTCGCATTCCGCCGAAAGAAGACCGTTTAAGATAGCGGATAGTTTATTAGCATATGTAAGTGTGTGCTCGGTTTGCGTCTGGGCATGATGAAACTTGGCCGACGATACCATTTTCATGGCGGCGGTGATCTTCTGCGTGCTCCGTATAGAGGCGATCCGGACTTTTATTTCTTTCAATGAACCCATAACTCCTTCGCTGTTTTTTCCAATATACCTCGTATCTCATCATTGATAACGCCGGTCTTTAAGACATCCAGTACGTCCCGTTGGTGAGAGGTACGTAACTCTTGCAAAAACCTTGCCTCGAACTCATGCACCTTGTCCAATGGAACCTCTTTCAGCAGACCTTGCGTTCCGCAATAAAGGATCGAGATTTGCTCTTCCACTGGCATCGGGCTATATTGAGGCTGTATCAGTAACTGGGTATTCTTCTGCCCCTTATCGATCGTGAAAGCGGTGACGGCATCCATCTCGCCCCCGAACTTGGAGAATGATTCCAATTCACGGAACTGAGCCTGATCGATTTTCAAGGTACCTGCTACCTTTTTCATCGCCTTTAATTGCGCGTTACCGCCTACACGGGAAACAGAGATTCCGACGTTGATAGCTGGGCGGTTCCCTTGGTTGAATAAATCGGTCTCAAGGAATATCTGTCCGTCGGTGATAGAGATCACGTTGGTCGGGATATAAGCCGATACGTCTCCCGCCTGAGTCTCGATGATCGGTAAAGCGGTCAAGGAGCCACCGCCTTTCACCTTGTCTCTCATGCTTTCGGGGAGATCGTTCATCTCACGGGCTACCTCCGGCTGGTTGATGATCTTGGCGGCACGTTCCAATAGGCGGGAGTGCAGGTAAAAGATATCACCCGGGTACGCCTCACGTCCGGAAGGACGGCGAAGGATCAAGGAAACCTCACGGTAGGCGACCGCCTGTTTGGACAGATCGTCGTAGACCACCAAGGCGTGTCGTCCGCTATCCCGGAAGTACTCTCCGATGGCCGCTCCGGCGAACGGGGCGAAATATTGCATGGCTGCCGGGTCGGAGGCGGTCGCGCTTACGACAATCGTATAGTCCATGGCTCCTTTCTCTTGCAAGGTGTTCACCAAGGCCGCTACCGTGGAACCCTTTTGCCCGATCGCCACGTAAATACAGTAAACCGGGTTCCCTGCCTCGTAGTTGCTACGTTGGTTGATGATGGTATCGATAGCGATCGAGGTCTTTCCCGTCTGCCTGTCGCCGATGATCAACTCACGTTGCCCCCTCCCGATAGGGATCATAGCGTCTACGGCCTTGATACCGGTTTGCAAAGGCTCGTTTACCGGCTGACGGAAGATCACGCCCGGAGCCTTGCGCTCAAGCGGCATCTCGCAAGTCTCGCCAAGGATCTCGCCTTTCCCGTCGATCGGGTTTCCCAACGGATCGATCACACGCCCGATCATCCCCTCGCTGACATCGATAGAGGCGATACGGCCCGTGCGTTTTACGGTGTCGCCCTCCTTGATTTGGTCGGTCGGACCTAAAAGGACGGCGCCTACATTATCTTCCTCCAAGTTCATCACGATTGCTTCCATCCCGTTATCGAATTGAAGCAACTCGTTCGCCTCCGCATTATCCAACCCGTAGATGCGGGCCACGCCGTCGCTCACCTGCAATACGGTCCCGACCTCCTCCAGCTTGATGCTGGTATGGATTCCTTCCAATTGCTGGCGCAGGATGGAGGAGACTTCACTCACTTTTATCTGTTCTGTCATACTTCTTCTTTTTTATCTGTTTTCGAGTAGCCCGGTACGGATATCCCGTAGTTGCGTCGCATAGCTAGCGTCTATCCGGTAATTGCCGATGCGTAGGCGGAAGCCCCCGATTAGTTCCGGTTCCACGTGGCCGGAGAACTCGATCGTGCATCCCGTCTCTTTCCGTAGCTTGTCTTGCAGGTGAGACTTGACCGCATCGTCTACCGTTACGGCTGTGTCGAATCGTACCCGGGTAATCTTCTTCTCTTTCCGGTACAAATGGATATAAATGTATGCGATGAGGGGCAGTAGTGTCTCCCGTTTATGGGCTAATACCAGATTGATAAAACGTGTATATAGCTCGCATACCTCGATACCTCCCGCTGCCGTAAGCAATTTCACTTTCTCCGGTACGGAAACGATCGGGTTGCTCAAGGCGCCCCTAAGCTCTGGCTCCATCGAGAAGCTGTCCGCCAACATCTTCATATCATCATATACCCGGCTTTCCTGTTCCTTGTCTTTCGCTAGGGAGAAAAGCGCTTTGGCATACCGGGAAGAAATAGTTCCTATATCCATACCTTACGATTTACTAAACGATACCTCATCCAGCAGCCGGTCGATCATCTGTTGTTGTTCCTTATCCCGGCCGATTTTCTCTTTCATTACTTTCTCTGCGATAGCGATAGACAGATCCGCTATCTCCGAGCGGACTTCGCGAATAGCTTTCTCTTTTTCTTCGCGGATACGCCGGGTAGCCTCCTCTATCTGCAGATGTGCCTCGGAGACGGCCTTTTTCCGTGCCTCCTCGATGATCCGCTCCTTTTCGGCAAAGGCTTCCTTCAGGACGGCGTTTTGCTTTTCCTTGGCCTCGGCTAGCATCTTCTCGCCCTCGGCTTGAATATGGGCAAGTCGCTCATTCGCCTGACGTGCCGTCTCTAAGGAATTGTCAATGTAAGCTTTCCGTTGTTCGATTGCCTTGACGATCACGGGAAAACCGTATTTGGAAAGGATCACGAAGACAATCCCGAATGAAACGATCATCCAGAATAGAAGCCCTGAATCCGGTGTTAATAAAGACATAGTTTGTTACTTTTTTATTGGAACAACGCTAAGAAACATACGACAATAGCGAACAATGCCACACCTTCTACCAACGCTCCCATAATCAACATCGAGGTACGGATCTCTCCTGCGGCCGACGGCTGGCGTCCAATAGCTTCAACGGCACCTTTACCGATCAATCCGATTCCGATACCTGCACCTATGGCGGCGAATCCCGCTCCTATAGTGGCTCCCATCTTCGCTACGCCCATCCCGGCTGCCGCTTGTAATAAAATAGTCGATAACATAGTGTTTAATTTTAAATTAGTAACCTTAATAATATAATTCTAATACCTTAATTTCTTTGGATTTATTCCCTTACCTTGGCCAATCCGATATAGTTGGCCGACAGCAGGGTGAAAATATAAGCTTGCAAGCAAGCCACTAACAATTCCAGACAGTTCATGAACGCACAGAACAAGACGGATACGATCGTCATACCGAAATTCACGGCTACTCCCATCGTTACCGTTATGAATATCAAACAGGTTAGCGCCAAGATAATCGTATGGCCCGCCATGATGTTGGCGAACAGACGGATCATCAATGCGAACGGCTTGGTGAATACCCCGAAGAACTCCACGAACGGCATGATCGGCAAGGGCAGTTTCAAGTAGATCGGCGCTTTGGGCCAAAAAATCTCTTTCCAATACACTTTCGTGGCGAACAGGTTGACCGCTATAAACGTACAAAGTGCCAATACGCCTGTTACCGCTATATTTCCCGTAATATTAGCGCCTCCCGGGAAAACCGGTATGATCCCGATCAGGTTATTGATCAAGATAAAGAAAAATACCGTCAGCAAATAGGACGAGAACGGCTTATATTCTTTTCCGATCGCCTCTTTGATCACCCCGTCTTGTATGTAGGAGATGGCCATTTCCATCAATCCGATAAATCCGCCCGGCGCCTCGTTCGGGTGCTTTTTATACCAATGGGCGGTCCGGAGAACGATGAAAAGCAAGAGGCCGCAACTGAGGAACAGTCCGCAAACATTCTTGGTCAATGAGAAATCCATCGGGCGAACCTCTTCTCCTGCACTGTTCTTCTCAACAACCTTTCCCGCATGCTCACCTTCCCCGGCGATATAATAATTGTGATGCGTCCGGCCATGATGTAGATGGGATGACAGGAATAAATCCCATCCTCTTTCCTCGCTTTTTACCAAGATAGGCAGGGGAATCGCAATCTCTTGTCCGTTCCATTCCGTGATATGCCATGTATAGGCGTCTTGAATGTGGGAGAAGACGATATCCTGCACGTCTATCTCGCCGGACGCCGCTTTTGCCGGAGTGAGAAAGCTGAGCCACATCCAGAAAGCGATCCATATGTATTTGTTATCTTTGATTGTACTCATCATCCTTTTCCCTTTTCTCTCTTTTCATTCTTTTCTTTTCAAACAGATATAAAATGTAAGTCTCCAGTCCGAGGTAAATGAAATAGAATAACATCAACGTGAAACCAAATGTCTTTAATTGTTGCCCGACAAACGCTGCGTACATCCATAAAAAGACGAAAGCGAGCGTGAACTTACACAACCGGACTAGCATGTACATGGTTACGGTCACATCTCCGTTTTTCCTTTTTACCCGGTCTAGGAAGAAAGTCATCGCCATGGCCATGACCCAGTAAAAGAAGGGAATGGACGGATACCACGAGAAATAGTGTTCCGGCCAGATGGTATATAATAAACCACCCAATGAAACGCCTATTGCCACGTTGATAAACGTGATCAAACCCATTAACCTCATTTTTAATCTGCCATTCATTGTCGTATGTTTTTATTCGACGCAAACGGATAGGATGTCGTCTTTTACCTCTACGAATCCGCTTTGTATCGTTTGTTCTTGTCTTTTGCCGTTTGCCTCGAACCGGATCGTACCCGCCTTCAACGCTGCTATCAATGGGGCGTGATGAGGCAAGATATCGAATGAACCGGCAACTCCCGGGAATGAGACAGATTCGGTCTCGCCTTCGAAAAGAATGCCGTCCGGTGATACAATTTCCAGTTTCATATCGATTAATTTGCTTGTTCTTTCAGCTGCTTGGCCTTCTCCAAGACATCCTCGATGGTTCCTACGTTTAAGAATGCCTGTTCGGGTATGTCATCCGTTTCCCCGTCCATGATCATCTTGAATCCCCGGATCGTATCCTCTATAGAGACCATGACACCGGGTACGCCAGTGAATTGTTCTGCCACGGAGAAGGGCTGGGACAGAAAACGTTGTACACGGCGGGCCCGGTTGACCGTTAGCCTGTCCTCGTCGGAAAGTTCTTCCATACCGAGGATGGATATGATATCTTGAAGTTCCTTGTTCCGTTGCAGGATTTGTTTTACCCGTTGCGCTGTGTCGTAATGCTCCTTGCCTACGATCAGCGGATCAAGGATGCGGGAGGTGGATTCCAGCGGGTCTACGGCCGGATAGATACCGAGTTCCGTGATCTTGCGGCTGAGGACGGTTGTTGCGTCCAAGTGCGTAAAGGTAGTCGCCGGAGCTGGGTCTGTCAAGTCATCGGCAGGAACATACACCGCCTGTACGGAGGTGATGGAGCCCTTCTTGGTTGAAGTGATACGCTCTTGCATAGCTCCCATTTCCGTGGCCAATGTCGGTTGGTAACCTACGGCGGAAGGCATACGCCCCAGCAAGGCGGAAACCTCGGAACCGGCTTGGGTGAAACGGAAGATATTATCGATGAAGAATAATATATCTTTTCTTTCTCCCTCAGAGGCTTTGTCACGGAAGGATTCGGCGATCGTCAAACCGGATAAGGCCACGGACGAGCGGGCGCCCGGCGGTTCGTTCATCTGCCCGAATACCAAGGTAGCCTGCGACTTAGCCAATTCATCGTAATCGATCTTCGACAAGTCCCAGTTGCCTGCCTCCATACTCTTCTTAAACTCCTCGCCGTATCGGATGACACCGGATTGGATCATTTCACGCAATAGGTCATTTCCTTCACGTGTACGTTCACCCACACCGGCGAAGACGGAGAATCCGTTGTTTTTCTTTGCGATGTTGTTGATCAATTCCATGATCAATACCGTTTTGCCGACTCCGGCTCCTCCGAAAAGTCCGATCTTGCCTCCTTTGGCGTAAGGTTCCAATAAATCGATTACTTTAATACCCGTGTACAAGACCTCTTGGGTCGTTGTCAGATCCTCGAATTTAGGAGGCTCACGATGGATGGGAAGAGCCCCGTCTTTAGTAAGCTGGGCCATGCCATCGATAGGGTCGCCGGTGACATTCATTAAACGTCCTTTGACTTGGTCGCCGGTCGGCATGGTGATGGGCATTCCGTATGACACGGCCTCCATGCCTCGTCTCAATCCGTCGGTCGTATCCATCGCTACGGTACGGACGGTGTTTTCCCCGATGTGTTGCTGAACTTCGACGATCAAGATCTTTCCGTTTGGGCGGGAAATCTCCATGGCGTCGTGGATACGGGGGAGGGTTACTGTTTCTTCTGTCCCATAATCAAAGTGGATATCCACTACCGGGCCGATAACCTGTGAGATATAGCCTTTTATTTCTCCCATAAAGCCTATTTGTTATTTATCTTAACCTATTAAAATGTCGTTGCAATATTACGTTTTATGGCGTTTCGATCCTTGAAAATAGAACTTTTTGTGTCTTTTTGAGATTAGTTAAACATTAAACTATTTAGCTGTAGTTCCGAAATAGACCAATTTGTTTCTTATTTGGACGAATCAGAAAGCTATAGTCAAATTTCTAAGGCATAGATAGATAAGGAGATACGAATTTGCTGCCTTTTTGATAGTAAAGGTGACAGTTCTGTTTTATTTTGTTAATCCATAGTAGAGGTGTTTTTAATGGTATCGGATAGTTATTTGTGGTTCTGTTGAGCAAGTGGTGATATTTATGTAATTTTGTACGTCAACAATACTAAATAAACATGAAACGAATTATTGAGATATGCGCGAACTCCGCCCAGAGCTGTGTGGAGGCGGAGGCGGGAGGCGCTACCCGTGTAGAGCTTTGCGCCGGGATACCCGAAGGGGGAACTACACCTAGTTATGGAGAGATCAAGACGGCGAAGGCTCTGACTTCCAAGATCGATATCAATGTGATTATCCGTCCGAGAGGCGGTGATTTCTTGTATACGGAAGCCGAGGTACAATCCATGCTATTGGATATAGAACTGTGCAAGGAGCTAAAAGTGCATGGCGTCGTTTTCGGCTGTCTTACGAAAGACGGGGATATCGATGTACCCTTGATGCGGCGCTTGATCGAGGCGGCAAAACCTCTGTCCGTAACTTGTCATCGTGCTTTCGATGTTTGCCGGGACCCATTCACTGCGTTGGAGCAGCTAATCGAGTTGGGATGCGACCGTATCTTGACCTCCGGCCAGCAATCGGATGCCGTGAAAGGAATCCCCTTGATCGCCGAGCTGGTGAAACGTGCGGACGGACGGATCATCATCATGCCGGGATGTGGCGTACGTGAGAATAATATCGGGAAAATAGAGGCGGAGACAGGAGCGAAAGAGTTTCATACGTCCGCCCGAAGTATCGTATATAGTAAAATGGAATACCGCAATGAGAATGTCCCGATGGGAAGCAGTATCGTGTCCTCCGAATTCGAGACGGTGCAAACGGATCGGGAGAAGGTAAAAGCATATATTTAAGTGCTGGTATAGGCGTGAGCCTGTGTCGGTATTGGTGTAGCCCTACGCCTATACCGGCATCGCCTCATGCCTATACCGGCGTGGGGCGATACCAATACTCGTATGCGGGTGAAATGTTTTTTCTTCCCAAAAAGATTGTTTATCTTTGCGCCTCCATTAGATAAAAGATGCTAAATGTAACAGTGAATAATCGTTTTGGGTTTCACCAGCGTATCATGCTTATGATCATGTTGGTGCTGTTACAGTTTTATTCCATTGGAAGCGATTTCTTTCCGGAGAATATTACCACTACCTCGATGGAAATAGTCGATAAAGAGGCACCCGATGTGTTGTTGGATTTTGACGATAACGCCTCCTTGCGAACGGTACGTCAGGAGCAAGTGCAAATCCGAGCCTTGGAGATCGATTTGATATGGGACTTGTTTACGATTCTGGATTTACATGAATTAATTCATTCCTTGGAACTACGGCAATGCGCCAAGCTTCCTTTATTTTATAACCTACACAAAGCACAGAATTTCGTTTGGTTCTGTTCCTATCTGATTTAGTAGAACTTACCTGTTTCTTATTGTCGCGCATGGGGTGATTCGCCTATGTGCTTTTCGTCGTATTCAAATAATTATAAATCTATAAGTTTTATGAGGATAAAATTGTTTTCTAACTATTTACCCTTACTATGCTTAACGGCTTGTGTATGGGTATCTTGTAGCCAAAACCGGGAGAAAAAGTCCGGGAAGAAAGATCATACGCCGGTGATGCGGTTAACCACGACCACGATCGAGGTGCCGCAGTCCTATGTAGCGGATGTACAAGCCGTACAGTTCGTAGAGGTGAAACCGAAAGTGGAAGGGTTCGTGGAGGCCGTCCTTGTAGATGAGGGCGAGCACGTGAAGAAAGGGCAGGTGCTTTTCAAGCTTTCCTCGGCGGAATTGTACGAGGAGGTGAAAGAGGCGCAAGCCAATCACAAACAGGCCCAAGCCGAGTTGAAGATGGCGGAGGTAGAGGTAGACCGCATCAAGCGTTTGGTGGAGAAAGATATCATCTCGCCGATTCGTCTGGAGCAGGCGATGGCCGAGGCGGACGTGGCACGCTTGCAGGTGCAACAGGCCAAATCCCGTTTGCAACGTGCGGAGACTAATTTCTCGTACACGACGATCACGGCTCCTTTCGAGGGATACGTGGACCGCATCCCCTTTAAGGTGGGAAGTTTGGTTACGCCGAGCAGCTTATTGACCTCCTTGACGGACGTATCGGATATGTTCGCCTATTTCAAGATCAACGAGAAGGAGTATCTGGAATATAAACGGACGCAGTTGAGCGGTATCGACCAGCCGGAGTATAATAATCTGGAGCTGATCCTTTCCGACCAATCCACCTATCGGTATAAAGGGAAGGTAGAGACCGTGGAGGGCGACTTTGAGCGGGGTACCGGATCGATCGCTTTCCGTGCCCGTTTTGCGAACCCGGAACGTTTGCTGCGACATGGCGTATCCGGTAAGATCCGGATGCTGACCAAGATGGAGAACGTGGTCTTGGTTCCCCAGCAATCCACTTTCGAGATACAGGATTTTACCTATGTATATACGGTAGCGGAAGATGGAAAGGTGAGCGTGCGTAGCTTCGAGCCGTTGGCCCGCCACGGTTCTTATTACGTAACACAGGATTTGCCGGACCAGACCGTCATCGTCTACGAGGGTGTTCAGATGATCACAGACGGCATGACTATCAATCCCGATATGGTAGATGGAGCCACGATCCGTCGCCAATTGGAATCGTCTAATGAAATCGAGAATAATAAGTAAGCCCTATGTTTGAAATATTTATCAGACGCCCTATCTTATCGGGCGTGATATCGGTGGTAATTGTCTTCTTGGGATTGCTGGCGATCAACTCCTTGCCGATCACCCAATTCCCGGATATCGTGCCCCCATCCGTTACCGTTACCGCCCGTTATACCGGAGCGAACGCCGACGTGATGGCGAAAACGGTGGCGACCCCGCTGGAGCGTGCTATCAACGGCGTGCCCGGAATGACCTATATGACCTCTGTTTGTACGAACGACGGTATGTCCTTGACTACGATCTATTTCAAGGTCGGTACCGACCCGGACGTAGCTTCCGTGAATGTGCAGAACCGTGTGACCACCGTGCTGGATGAGCTTCCGGAAGAGGTGATCCGTGCCGGCGTGATTACGGAGAAGGAGGTAAACAGTATGTTGATGTACCTGAACATCATGAGCTCGGATAGTACCCATACGGAGAAATTCGTATATAACTTTGCCGATATCAATATCTTGCGTGAGTTGAAGCGCATCGATGGCGTGGGATTCGTGGAGATCATGGGTAGCCGCGACTATGCGATGCGTGTATGGCTGAACCCGAACCGGTTGGCGGCTTATAATATGTCGCCGCAAGAGGTTACGGAGGCGATCCGCTCGCAGAATATCGAGGCGGCGCCGGGTAAGACGGGTATCAGCTCCGACAAGATCCCGCAGCAATTGCAATACGTCTTGCAGTATAGCGGTAAGTTCAGCACGCCGGAGGAATATGGCGAGATCGTCTTGAAAGCCCTGCCGGACGGTTCCGTGCTTCGCCTGAAAGACGTGGCTACGATCGAGTTTGATTCCGAGGATTATAATATGATCTCCATGACGGACGGAAAGCCCTCGGCCTCTATCATGATCAAGCAGCGTCCGGGCTCGAACGCCCGTGAGGTGATCCAGCAGATCAAGGCGAAGATGGAGGAATTGAAGGAAACGACGTTTGCCCCGGGTATGGAATATAATATCTCGTACGACGTATCCCGTTTCTTGGACGCTTCCATATCGGTCGTGCTCAAGACCTTGCTGGAGGCGTTTATCTTGGTATTTATCGTGGTGTATCTTTTCTTGCAGGATTTCCGGTCTACGTTGATACCCGCTATCGCCGTTCCGGTATCGTTGATCGGTACGTTCTTCTTTATGCAGATGCTGGGTTTCTCGATCAATATGCTGACTTTGTTCGCCTTGGTGCTTGCTATCGGTATCGTGGTGGATAACGCGATCGTGGTGGTAGAGGCGGTCCACGTGAAGATGCACAACGAGAAGCTGCCCCCGTTGAAGGCGACGAAAAAGGCGATCGGTGAGATCGGAAGGGCGATTATCGCTATTACGCTGGTGATGTCCGCCGTGTTTATCCCGGTCGGTTTCATGGATGGTACGGTGGGTATCTTCTATCGCCAGTTCTCATTGACGCTTGCTGTGGCGATCGTGATCTCCGGCGTGAACGCCTTGACGTTGTCTCCGGCTCTTTGCGCCTTGTTACTGAAGCCGGTATCTCATTCGAAAAAGGCGAAGAAGGGCCTTCTGACTCGTTTCTTCGAGGGCTTTAACCGCCGTTATGATTTCTTGGAGCGTCGTTATCGCTTGAATTTAAGATGGTTCTTGAACCGTCGGATGCTGACGTACGCAACCTTGATCCTTTTCTGTCTGGCCACGTGGGGCATGACGTTCGTGTTGCCTTCCGGCTTTATCCCGAACGAGGACCAAGGTATGATCTATGTGAACGTAGATGCGCCTCCCGGAGCTACCTTGGAGCGTTCGGAAGCGGCCTTGAACAAGGTGCAAGCGGCTTTGTTGCCGTTGGAAGAGGTGGAGACGATCTCTACCTTGGCCGGCTATAGCTTGATGACCGAGACGGAGGGTGCCAGCTTCGGTATGGGTATGATTAACTTGACCCCTTGGGATCAACGGGAGCAGACGGCGGCGGAGTTGATGAGCGTGTATGCCGATCGTGTCGCCCATATCAAGGATGCGGACATCCAGTTCTTCCTGCCGCCTACGGTTCCGGGATTCGGTAACGCGAGCGGCTTCGAGCTTCGTCTGCAAGATAAGACCGCCGGTACGTTCGCCGAGTTGGATGAGGTCGCCAAGAACTTCGTGGCGAAGCTGAACGCTGATCCTCGCCTGACTGGTGTCACTTCCGGCTTCAACCCGAATTTCCCGCAATATCTGCTCCGGGTGGATTTGGCGAAGGCGGCTAAGCTAGGCATCAACGTGAACGAGTCCATGGAAACCTTGCAATCCTATGTAGGTAGTTTCTATTCCTCCAACTTCGTCCGTTTCGGCCAGATGTACAAGGTCATGTTGCAAGCGGCGCCGGAGTATCGTATGAATCCGGAGGATTTGTTCAGCCTGTATGCTAAGAATAAGGAGGGGAATATGGTGCCTTACTCCAACTTCATGACGATGGAGCGTGTGTATGGCCCGAGCCAGATTACCCGTTACAACCTGTTTACCTCGGCCATGATTACCGGCGAGGCCGCCCCGGGTGTCAGCTCGGGTGAGGCGTTGGCGGCTGTCGAGGAGATCGCTTCCGAGGTATTGCCCCGTGGTTACGATACCGAATGGTCCGGTGTGGCGAAGGAGGAGAAAGAGTCCGGCGGGCAAACGTTGGTGATTTTCGCTATTTGTTTGGCATTCGTCTATCTGTTGCTTGCCGCCCAATACGAGAGCTTATTGCTTCCGCTTCCGGTCATCCTGTCGCTTCCGGCGGGTGTGTTCGGCTCGTTCTTCTTGCTGTACGTGGTAGGGCTGGAGAATAACATCTACGCGCAGGTGGCGTTGGTGATGTTGATCGGTTTGCTGGGAAAGAACGCGATCTTGATTATCGAGGTGGCGAACCAGTGCCGTAAGGAAGGTATCAGCGTGATGGGGGCCGCTATTCAAGGGGCTACCAGTCGTTTGCGCCCGATCTTGATGACCTCCTTCGCTTTTATCAGTGGCTTGATTCCGTTGACGATCGCCTCGGGAGCCGGTGCCTTGGGGAACCGTTCGATCGGTACGGCGGCGGCCGGAGGTATGTTGATCGGTACGTTTGTCGGTATTTTCTTGATCCCGGGGCTTTACGTGATCTTCGAGTCGCTGGCTACTTATTTTAAAAAGAGAAAAGAGAAAGAGCAAATTAAAGAAGACGAGTATGTGTATTGATAAGATGAGATATATAATGATAGGCTGCGCCTTGGCTCTGATTGCTTTGGCCGGTTGTAAGACTCCCGAGCTATCGATGGACGAGCGGATCTCGCTTCCGGAATCCGGCGAGATGGGAATGAACGACACTACGTTCGTGAAACCGCTCTCGTGGGATGTCTTTTTCCAAGATACCTTATTGCGAGGCTATGTGGATGTGGCTTTACGCAATAACCATTCCTTCCAGCAGAGCATGGAGCGCATCGCCATGAGCCGTGCGGCCTTGCAGCGGGCGAAGGAGCTTTTGCTGCCGGACGTGAATTTGAACATCGGAGCCTCCGTGAACCGTTTCGGTGAATATACGATGGATGGTGTGGGGAATAGCGAGACAAACGTGCCTTCTTTGCCAAAGGATAAGCATATACCGGACCCTTACCGGGATTTCGGCTTGAGCTTGAGCTTTCAATGGGAAGCGGATATCTGGGGCAAACTGACCCGGAAGAAGCAGGCCGCCGCCGCTCGCTGGATGGCTTCCGTGGAGGCTACCCGTTTTGCCCAGTCGATGTTGATCTCCGATTTGGCGATTCAATATTATGAGTTGATCGGCTTGGACCGGCGTAAGGAGGTGTTGCGGAATGCGCTGGCCAGTGCCCGTCGTTCCCATGAGCTGACCCGCCAGTTGAAGAAGGAAGGGGCGGAGACGCAGTTGGCGGTCGATCAGTTTTATGCCCGTGTGTTGTTGATCGAGAGTAAATTGCTGGAAAACGATCAGTTGATCGGTGAGAAGGAGCGGGCGATCGCTTGCCTGTTGGGTGTTTTCCCCTTCGAGATTCGCCGGATGGGATTCGATGAGTTGCGTAAGTTGCCGGTTCCCTTGTCGGAAGGGATTCCAGCGAACCTCTTGACATTGCGTCCGGATGTACGTTCCGCCGAGATGGGGTTGGTCGCCTCCAAGGCGGATGTGATAGCGGCGAAGGCGGCTTTCTATCCCTCGTTGGTGCTTGGCGCCAGTGGTGGTTTCAATGCGTTTGATGTGGGTAAGTGGTTTCATTCGCCGGCCTCTTTGGTGTACGACTTGGCGGCGGGTATCACGGCTCCTATCTTCCGCCGCAATGAGATCCGTTCGATGTGGAACGAGGCGAAGGCTTCCCAGCGTATCGCTTTATCCCAATACCACGAGACCGCTTTGAACGCTTACACCGAGGTGCTCGATCTCTATTGCGCCAGCCAGACCCAAACGGAGCGTATCCGCTTGAAAGAGAAAGAATCCCTTGCCCACCAACGTTCCGTGGTGAATGCCGGCGAGATGTTCCAATTAAGCTATACCGGTTTCTTGGAGGTTCTTTCCGCCGAGGAGCGTTATCTGGATAGCGAGCTGGAGCATATCGATATCGTCACCGATTTATGCCGGAAGAAGATATTGCTGTACCGGGCGTTGGGAGGCGGTTGTTGATTTTTATCGTGACGCTATTGTTATTGTACTGCAACCCGCATTGCAGTGTTACTGCACGCCGGTTGCAGTAGCGCTGCACGTGCGTCGCAGTACTACTGCAATACGGGTTGCAGTGAATACTTGATATCGTATGCCTTTGGCTACGTTGCGATAAATCTTGGGAAGATGTGCTCTTTTCTGAAAAGAAGTGCTTATCTTTGAGGCTTATTGTTATCTTATAGTCTAGGCCATTATGAAATATCTGACTCTACTCGTGTTTTTAGGAATCTCGTTGTTGTGCGAAGCCCAGCAAGATTCGATCGTCCCTTTTGAGAAAGCTTATAAGCGTACCTATAATATCCGGAAAGTATCGGGAGTGAAACCTACGATCGACGGTAAGTTGGATGAGGACTTTTGGACGAAGCAAGGCGAATGGTCGGATCGTTTCGTACAGATTATCCCTTATGAGCGGGCGATCACTCAATCCCCGACCCGGGTAAAACTTTTCTATGATGATAAATATATCTATGTAGGTGTATATTGCAAGGACGCCGTGCCGGATAAGATGAATCGTTTTATCGGGAACCGGGATGATAATAGTCTGGGCGATTTGATCAGCGTCGCTTTCGACACCTACCATGATTATCGTGCGGCACCGGAATTCAATATCAATCTAGGAGGAAATAAGACGGATCTGGTCGTAACGGATAAGTTGAACGTCAACCTTAGCTGGAACGCCGTTTGGGAAGGACGAACGAATATCAACCGGGCGGATTCCAGTTGGACCGCCGAGCTGCGTATCCCGTTCAGCCAGTTGCGTTATAACCAGCGATCGGAGGATGGCGTTTGGGGCTTGCATGTACGCCGTATCATCCGTAGGAATAACGAGGTGCAAAATTGGAGCATGATCCCCTTGAAGAATAACGGACATGTCTTTTCGTTCGGAAACATGAGCGGCATGGACTCTGTTCCCAAGCCTCGCGGCATCGAGTTCTTGCCGTATGTAATGGGTAAATACAGGCAGGAACCCCGGATAGACGGCAGCCCTTATCAAAAAGGGCATAGCTGGGGAGGAAACGTGGGCTTGGACGCTAAGTTCGCCCTCTCGGATTATACGTTGGATATGACGATCAATCCGGATTACGGACAAGTGGAGTTGGACCCCTCCGTAATGAACCTTACGGCTTACGAGACGTTTTACGATGAGAAACGCCCCTTCTTCTTGGAAGGAAAACATATCTTGGATTTTGCGAACGGTAGCGATATGATGTTTTATACCCGTAGGATCGGCGCCTCTCCCTCTTATACGCCACGGGGTATAGACAACGTAGGCAGTTATGCCGAGACGAAAGAGAATGTGCCGATTATCGGTGCGTTGAAACTGACGGGTACGAATAAACGGGGCTTGACGATCGGAGTGATCGAGAGTGTAACGGCACGTTCCTCCTCCAAGGTTACCCGTAACGGGGTGGAGGATGTGGAAGTCGTGGAGCCTTTGACAAACTATACCGTGGCCCGTGTGTAAAAGAACTGGAAGGGGAATACCTTGCTGGGCGGTATGGTGACTTCGGTAAACCGTGCCTTGGATCAGCCTTATCTGGAGGATTTCATGGTGCGTAACGCTTTCACGGCGGGTATTGACTTTACCCAGTATTTCAAGAATCGCCTTTATTATATAGATGTAAAGGGAATGTTGAGTTCCTTGCATGGTAGCGCCGGGGCGATCACGGCTTTGCAGAATAGCGTGGCGCATTATTATCAAAGGGCTTCCTCCGCCGATTATCTGGGGGTGGATCCTACCCGTCGCTCCCTGACCGGAACGGGTGGTTATGTGAAAGTGGGACGGAAAGGAAACGCCAAATGGAACTTCTCGGAGACCTTTACTTGGTCGTCACCCGGTTTCGACTTGAATGATATGGGATATATGAAGGAGACAGATTATCTGATGAATGAGACGGAGATCATGTATCGGCAGACCGATATCTGGAAGATATTCCGGTACAACGCCTTTACCCTGTCCCAAAAGAATATGTGGAATTACGGCGGTACTCCTTTTAGCAACAACGCTTCTTTGCGTTGGCAAAGTATGACGATGAACCGGTATGAATGGGATGTCAAGGAAACCTTTGCTTGGAATTGGCTGGATAGCCGCTTGCTGCGAGGGGGACCGGATGTTCGCTTCGGTTCTTATTTCTTAACTTCCGCTAAGTTCAATACCGATAAGGCGAAACGAATGATGTTCATGCTCAAATACGAGGGCGATCATAATTTCGAGGGAAATCGCTTCAATACGATCTCGCCGAGCTTGACATTCCGCTTGGGAAACCATGTCTATTTGTCCGGTCAACTGGATTATGCGTGGAATACGGATGAGATGCAATATGTGGCTACGACGAGTCCGCTTAGCTCGAGTAGCTTGGCCCCTTATTATTATGTCATGGGCCACATGGATCAGAAGACCTATGGTCTCACGCTGAAATTACAAGTGAACGTGACCCCCGATATTTCCATTCAATTTTATGGTGCCCCGTTCACCTCCATCGCTAAATACGATGATTTTAAATTAGCGGCGGATACGAAGTCGCATACCTTTGAGAACCGTTTCCAACGTATTGATCCGGATCAATTGACTTATGCGGATGGAGTCTATACCATCGGGGAGGGAGCTGGGCAGATGCCTTTTAGGAACCCTGATTTTAGGTTTAACGAGTTTCGTTCCAACTTGGTAGCCCGCTGGGAATACTTGCCCGGTTCCACGCTTTATTTCGTATGGGAACACCGGATGTCTAACCGGGACAACTGGTACTCCTCCGGCTGGGGAAGTAATCTGGATCGTATGTGGGGACTCCCCGCTACAAATACGTTCATGATCAAAATGAATTATTGGTTCAATCTATAGTCTATTTGTAGTTCGGATTGAATTATTGAATGGATGTTGGCGGAACCTGATCGTGTTGTTTGTTTTTTATGATTTTTATTTATATTTGCGGTGAAAAGAAAAATGCTTCTCAATGCAAACAAGATTTTGAGGCAAGTTAACCTTGATGTTTAATGAATAAATCTTAAATTTTAGATATGGTGAGAGATGGATAGAACAGTGTGTGGGTAATCTCATTCAGATGAGATGTTTTTGAAAAGAATTTTTAGTATAATTCAAGTGTAAAAGAGACTTAAATCTAGTTTTATGAATAATAAATATTACTTAGCAACGGTGCTTTTAGCGTTAGGAGCGTTCTCTCCGTTGTATGGTGTACAAAATACCCCCCCCCCCCCCCCCCCCCCATAATTATTCTGTAAATCAGAATGATATAAGATTGACGGGTACCGTTATTGATGAAGCCGGTATACCAGTGATTGGTGCAAACATTCTTGTAAAAGGTACGACAAACGGTACGATTACCGATATGGATGGTAAGTTTACGTTAATCAATGTTCCTGAAAACGCAATCTTGGTGGTTTCTTATATCGGATATCTAGACCGTGAGATTCCTGTGGCAGGGAAAAGTACGTTGGAAATCCGTTTGAAAGAGGATACGCAGAAGTTGGATGAGGTCGTTGTCGTAGGTTATGGCGTGCAGAAAAAAGTGAACATGACCGGGTCTATATCGAACGTGAAAGCGGATGATCTATCTGTGATCCCGAGTACAAATCTTTCAAACTCTTTGGCCGGACGTGCTCCGGGAGCTACGATCACGGGCAACTCTGGTTTGATGGGGGCTAAATCCGAGATTCGTATGCGTGGAGGATTCGGTGATCCTTTGTTCGTTATTGATGGGGTGATTCGCGATAAAGAGGCTTTCGACTTATTGGAACCTTATGAAATAGACCAAATGAGCTTCTTGAAAGATGCGGCTACCGCCTCAATCTATGGTTCCGCTGCTGGAAATGGTGTCGTGTTGGTAACGACTAAGGGAGGAACGAAAAACCAAAAACCGATATTTAATTACCAAGGTTCTTATGCGTTTAGTAAACCGACTCAGGAATTGTTTGCCGACCGTTGGGATGCGATTGATGATTTGGACTACCAGAATGCGGTAGCTCGTTTCCAAGGTACGCCGCTTCCTAATGGCGAGGAGGAGTATGCCTATTTCCGTGATAATAAGATCAACTATAACGTGAACGATTATATTTGGCAGAATCCCTGGAATACGAAACACTCCTTGAGCGTGAACGGTGGTACGGATAAGGTAAAGTATTATGTGATGGGATCGTTCTTGGCCGAGGAGGGATCGTATGTGTCGTTGGAGAATAAGAAATTCTCCTTACGTTCGAACCTTTCTGTCGATTTGACCAAGTATATAACCATGAATGTGAACTTGGATGCGAATCAATCGAACGATAAGCGTTTCTACTGGCCTTTCTCTGACGATGACGACCAATCGGTGTACGATTTATATCGTTGTACCTTCAACGCAATGAAGACAACGCCGTTTTACTCTTACTTAGACGGAACGCCCGCTAACACCATCACGGATTATCCGATCTATCAAGACTATGGCTCTTGGCAGGGATGGAATCCCGTGGATCAAGTGGTTGGAAACCGTTATTTGAAGACACGTCGGCGTAATTTGAACGGTATCGTTTCGTTCAATATCAACCTTGATTTCATAACGAAAGGTTTGAGCACGAAAGTGATGGCCTCTTATCTAGGCCACGATTACAACCGGAAGCGCTTTATGACCTTCCAGAAAAACTATAAATTCCAGCAAGCGGATCCGCAAGGCAATCGTTTTTTGCCGGCTCCATTGAATTTGAATGAATATAATACCTTCAACTTCTCGCAGAATTACGAGAATCTGGAGTATAAGACTAAACAATTGTGGACCGAGCAATTCAACTGGTTCGTGAATTATGCCAATACGTTCGGTAAGCATGATGTGGCAGCCATGGTGGTATTCGAGCAGGCATCTAATGGTGGCGAGGAGGTATCGGCCAAAGGTGAGTCTCCGCTTACGAATTTAGACCAGATGTTCAACTACTCATCCGATGCTTTGCGACGCTGGGGCGAGGCGAAGGAGAAGAACGGAGGGCGCCTTTCTTGGATCGGCCGTTTCAATTATACATTTGATCAGAAGTATATAGCAGAATTTTCTTTCCGTTACGATGGTAATACCCTTTTCCCAGACGGTAAGCGTTGGGGCTTCTTCCCCTCTGTATCTGCCGCATGGCGTATCAGCCAAGAGTCTTTCATGGAGCCGACATCTGATTGGTTGAGTAATTTGAAGATCCGTGCCTCTTATGGTACGACGGGTAATGATATGGATTTGAGCAAGGACCCGATTGACAAGGTGGATGCGTTCTCTTATTTGCAAAAGTATCAATTGGGTGAAAAATATATCTTTGGTAATAACTTGGCAAATACGATTGTGGCTGGAGCGACTCCGAACTATGCCTTGACATGGGCAACCTCAACTACTTATAATGGTGGTTTGGATTTTGGTTTCTTCAATAATCGTTTGTCTGGAACGTTCGATGCCTTTTATCGGAAAGAGGTAGATATCCTCGGACCGCGTACGGTGACACTCCCAAGCACGTACGGACAGGCTTTGGCTCCGGAAAACTATGCCGAGCGTTCTTGGCGAGGCGGTGAGTTGGCTCTGACTTGGATGGATAAGGCCGCGAATGGCGAGATTACTTACTCTGCCTACTTGAATCTGGGATTCGCTCGTGATCGTTGGGATGTATTGGATGAGGATGCCACTTATCGAGAAGGGGGTAACCTGCATGCGTTGTCAAAACAGGGTAAGGCTGAGGGAATCTTGACGGGCCTGATCGCCGATCACTTGCTGACGGATCCGGCAGAGGTGGAAGCCTTGAAGGCGAAAGGTTTCAAGCAATTTGGACGGGATCCTTATCTGGGTGGTATCTTGTATAAGGATACGAGAGGCGATGGCTACTCGGAGGGACCGGACGGACGTATTGATAGCAATGATGAGTATAATTTGTTGAGTGAGAATGGTACGCCACGTATCAATTATGGTTTTGGCGGTAGTATCAAGTGGAAGGGAATCACGCTGGATGTGCATTTTCAAGGGGTCGGAAAATATGATCGCTTCGTAGGTGGCGTAGATGGAGGTTTCTATCAACATGGTGGTACGATTCGTCCTTATTTCCCGATTTGGACGAGTGATAAGGTGTATGATCCGGAACTTAATCCGGATGGGGTTTATCCACGTATCACGGGCACGAGTTGGTATGAGTCTGGAGCGGGTAATACGAGTTACTGGATGCGCAATGGCGCTTATTTGCGTTTGAAGAATCTAAATATTGGTTACGATTTGCCTATGGCTATTCTTCGTCCGTTAGGAATCACGCATGCTCAGGTATTTGCGAATGCTACTAACTTGTTCTGTATTTCAGCTGTGACCGAGTTCTTGGATCCGGAACAAGAATATTATGATTCTTATCCTTTGATGAGAACGTTCTCTTTTGGTCTTAATTTCTCATTCTAAATATAATATAGGAAGATATGAAAATGATTCAATTTAAATACGCGATAATTAGTGCGGCCTTTCTGTTAGGTGGAATGACAACAGGCTGTGACACGTTGGATATCGACAACCTAGAGACCTACGATGAGTCTATGGTTTGGGGAGACCTTAACCTGGCTCAGGCGTACGTGAACAATCTGTATGAGGAGTGTTTTGAGGGCTGGAGTGTTTCTGCCGACCAAAATTCGGATCAAGTGACGGGCATTCCTTGGTATTTGGGTACGATCACGGAGACTGGGGATAGTTATAAAAAATGGGACTATACCAAGATCCGCCACATCAATGAGGCGATCTTTAAACTGGAGTCTAGCGTGATAGAGGATAAGAAAGCTGTGGATTTCATGTTGGGACAAGCCTATTTCATGCGTGCCTATATGTATTATTGGATGGTGTTGCATCATGGTGGCGTACCTTATTTGAAAGTGCCGCAAGATAAAGATAAGGATGATTTGTACGTGAAACGTAACTCTACGCCGGAATGTTTCCAGTTTATGATAGAGGATTTGGATCATGCGATTTCCTTGTTGCCTGCCAAAATAGCTGGTAGTTCCAGTGATTATGGGCGTATAGACCAGTGTTTTGCAAAGTCTTGGAAAGCAAAGACCTTGTTACTGAAAGCTTCTCCTCAGTTCAATCCGAAACGTATGTATGATAACGCATACTGGAAAGAGGCTTACGTGGCGGCTAAGGAGGCGTATGATTTTTGTGTGCAGAATGGCATCGCGTTGACAGAGAATCCGGCGGATATTTGGTTGCAAGAAAGAGGTCCGGAGGTTATCTTCCCGGTTATTTATTCAAATCCGAACCGTGTCGCTACTTGGGAGTATGGTACGCGTCCGGCTTCTGTGAGCCGTGATAAACCTTATCATAATCCTACTTGGGAATTCGTAAAGGATTTCCCGATGTTGGATGGTAAGCGTTACGACGATCCTACGGGCAAGTATTACGTAGGTGACGAGCAGGCTTTGCTGAAGGCTTTCTGGAAGAATCGCGATCCGCGTTTCAACAGGGCTTGTTTGTATAACGGACGCGAATGGCCGGTAGCTGGTAGATCTGCCGACAACCGTATGTATAACGCCTTGGGTGTGAGCAACGCAGACGATCAATATGGTGTCAATCCGAATGCGGGTGTCAATGCGGCCAACAATGATATTTTCTCTGGAATGTATAATTACAAAGTGTCTGATCTTTCCTTGACACAAGACAAGGTGATGACGTTCGATATTGATTATATCTTGATGCGCTTTGCCGAAGTGATGTTCATCTATGCGGAGGCCGCTAATGAGAACGGACATTCTGATGTAGCTATCGATTTGTTGAAACAGATCCGTAAGCGTGCGGGTATAGAGGCAGGGGCGGATGGTTTGTATGGCTTGAAGATTGGTAGCCGTGAGGAGATCCGTCAGGCGATTTTGGATGAACGTCATATCGAGCTGTGCTATGAGGGACATCGTTTCTGGGACTTGCGCCGTACGCGTAATATGATGATGTTGGCCGGTTGGACGAAACATGGTATCGAGGCGATCGCAGTCAACCCGGATGGCTCGGATATGGACTTGAACGTCGCTCGCGACCGGATCGCCAAGAATGAGTTGACTACCGGTGATTTTCGCTACGTAATCCATCAAGTTCCTTATACGGAGGCAGCTGAGCGCCAGTTCGTGATCGAGGAAAGCTTCTATTTCTTCCCGATCAAGAAAACTTACTTGGACGAGAACCCGAATTTGGAGCAGAATAATAATTGGGGAGGTACGTTCAATCCGACTATGGAACAATAATTGATTGATTCTTAGATTGAATAATAAGGAATATGAACATTAGGAAATATATATGGGCGTACGTGGTGGCTATGGCCTTGATTTGTCCGGGCGTGAAGGCGCAGGAACAGATCACGATCGGTGTCATCCAATATGATGTACGCGATATAGATAAGAGTTTCAAAGCCCTGCATGAGCAGGGCTTTGGTTCTTGTGAGTTAAATTATAGTGAAAAAAGATTCACGAAGGAATTGGCGGAGCAGGTGAAGGCCGCTTCCGAGAAGCACCGGATCCGGGTAACTACGTTGGTTGGTGTGCCGGGAAGTAAAAGTACGTGGAATTTTCGTCAAGGACCGGCTACGATCGGCCTGGTACCTATCGATGAGCGTTTCGAGAAGTTGGACTTATACCGTAAAATGATCGATTTTTGTGTACAGGCTGGTATTCCGGCTATGCACTCGCATTTTGGATTTATTCCAGAGGATCCGTCTTCGGCGCAGTATAAGGATTTCATTGAGGTGATGCGTGGCTTGGCTACTTATGCGAAGGAGCGTAATGTCTTGATTTATTTCGAGACTGGGCAGGAGACACCAATCACTTTGATTCGTGCGATCCGGGATATCGGTACGGGTAATTTGTTTATCAATTGTGATTTGGCGAATTTACTAATGTATGGCAAGTCGAACTCCCTGGATGCGGTCAAGTTGTTTGGTAACTTGATTAAAGAGTTCCATGCGAAGGATGGCAAGTATCCGGATCCTAACAATCCGTATGAGCTGGGCCATGAGGTACCGATCCCTACGGGCGATGTAGATTTTCCCGCAGTGATTGCCGAGTTGAAAAAACAAGGATTCAAGGGTGCGATAACAATTGAATGTGAGCTGAATGGTACCCGCCATGATTATGTGATCCAAACTCGTAAATATTTGCAAGAGTTGCTGGATCGATAGGCCGCTTAATCACGATTGTAAGCGGTGTTGAATGCCCATTGTAAGTGCTTTATAATGCCCATTATAAAGAGCCTGCAATGGGCATTGTCGTATTTGTAAGAATTATCGACAGGAGTTGTTATTTTATTAGAGGGAAAAAATTATCTTTGCGTGTATACTGTCTAATTGTTAAAATAGAGGATAATGGAAGAGAAGAAAAGATTGACTCGTTCGAATAATAAGATGATAGGGGGTGTTTGTGCCGGTCTTGCGGAATACTTGGATATCGATCCGACGATCGTACGGATCGTATGGGTATTGATGGTTCTTTTCGCCGGATTCGGTATACTGCTCTACATTATATTATGGTTAATAATGCCTAAACAACAGATCGGGTAAAGGATGAATTTTGAAATATCGTCTTCGTTCAGTCCCACGGGTGACCAACCCGAGGCGATTGCGGCGTTGTCGGAAGGGATCAAGAGTGGTGTTCCTTTCCAGACACTTTTGGGTGTTACCGGTTCCGGTAAGACGTTTACGATCGCTAACGTGATAAAGGAAGTTCAGAGACCGACCTTGATACTCAGTCATAATAAGACGCTTGCCGCTCAGTTGTACAGTGAGTTTAAAGCGTTTTTCCCAAATAATGCGGTAGAGTACTTTGTCTCTTATTATGATTATTACCAACCGGAGGCCTATCTACCTTCTACCGATACCTATATAGAGAAAGACTTGGCGATCAATGAGGAGATCGATAAGCTGCGTTTGAGGGCCACGGCTTCCTTATTGTCGGGTCGTAAGGACGTGATCGTGGTCTCATCCGTATCCTGCTTATATGGCATGGCAGACCCTACGGCTTTCGCCGAGAAAGTGACGCATCTGGAACGGGGTATGCGTATCGACCGGGATAAGCTGTTGCGCCGGTTTGTAGACGCCTTGTACGTGAATAATAAGCTGGAGTTCAAAAGCGGCTGTTTCCGTGTGAATGGTGATACGGTGGATATTTTCCCGGCGATCGAGACCTTCGACGGCATGGCGTACCGTATCGAGTTCTGGGATGATGAGATAGACCGCATCTCCTCTTTCAATCCGTTGACAGGCGAGGAGTATGATGAGCAAGATGAGCTGAATATTTATCCTACCAATTTATTCGTGACCACCCAAGAGCGTATCAATATGGCGATCGGTCAGATCGATGTGGATCTGGGGACGCAGGTGAATTTCCTCAAGGAGATCGGTAAGCCCTTCGAGGCGAAACGCCTGTATGAGCGTGTCACGTTTGATCTGGAAATGATCCGGGAGCTAGGGCATTGCTCGGGTATCGAGAACTATTCCCGTTATTTCGACGGACGCGCGGCGGGAGATCGTCCTTTCTGCCTGTTGGATTATTTCCCGAAAGACTTCCTGCTTGTCGTAGACGAGAGCCATGTGACGATCCCGCAGATTCGTGCGATGTATGGCGGGGATTATGCCCGGAAGAAAAACTTGGTGGAGTATGGTTTCCGTTTGCCCTCGGCGATGGATAACCGTCCGCTTACCTTCGATGAGTTCGAGTCGTTGACGCCTCTAGGCATTTATGTGAGCGCTACTCCCGCCGATTACGAGTTGATAAAGAGCGAGGGAGTGGTGGTGGAGCAGGTGATACGTCCGACAGGCCTGCTGGACCCGATTATCGATGTCCGTCCTTCATTAAACCAAATCGACGACTTGATGGAGGAGATCACGCAGCGCTCGGCAAAAGACGAACGAGTCTTGGTGACTACCTTGACCAAGCGTATGGCGGAAGAGCTGACTACGTATATGACCCGCATGGGGGTACGATGCAACTATATACATAGCGATGTAGATACCTTGGAACGTGTACAGATTATGGACGACCTGCGGAATGGCCTGTTTGATGTGCTGATCGGTGTCAATCTGCTACGCGAGGGGCTGGATTTACCGGAAGTCTCGTTGGTCGCTATCTTGGATGCGGATAAGGAAGGCTTTTTGCGTTCCCACCGATCCTTGACGCAGACAGCTGGACGTGCCGCCCGAAACGTGAATGGAAAGGTTATCTTCTATGCCGATAAGATCACGGCGAGTATGCAGCAGACCATGGACGAGACCAATCGCCGGCGGGAGAAACAGATGGCTTATAACGAGGCGCATGGCATTACTCCGAAGCAAGTCATGAAAAACAGTGTATCCATGCTTGCCGAGAAACAACAAACGGCGGAGCCTTACGCTTATATAGAGCCGGAACCAAGCTTGGTAGCGGACCCGGTCGTGCAATACATGAACCGTACGCAGCTTGAGAAGGCGATCGAGCGGACTCGCAAACAGATGACGGAAGCAGCGAAGAAACTGGATTTCATCGAGGCTGCCCAATTCCGTGACGAGCTGGTGAAATTGGAGGATTTACTGAAAACGAAAAAGGATTAGCTTATGAGAAGGGGAATGATACTGCTCGGTTTTTGGATGTGTGTATGTATGGTGTTTTTAGTGAACGCCCAAGAGCATACATCCCGTAAGTTGTATTGTACGGATGAGGATCGTGCTATTTTCGATCGGTATTGTACTCAGATGGAACCTAAGAAGTCGTTACCCCTAGACGAGCTAATGATCCATACCGCCCTTTTCTTCCGGGGGACTCCTTATGTCGCCTCTACCTTGGAAAAGGAGCCGGAGGGCTTGGTGGTCAATCTGCGGGAACTGGATTGTACCACATTCGCGGAGACCGTATTGGCTTTATCCCGCACCCTGTGGGAAGAAAATCCTACCTTTGAGAACTTCTGTGAGAATTTACAGCAGCTCCGGTACAGAGACGGCACGATCCATGATTACACGGATCGTTTGCATTATATGACCGACTGGTTCTATGAGAACGAGCGAAAAGGAATCGTGAAAGATATGGGGCGGGAGATCGGTGGTGCCTCCCTACCTTTGGATTTATCTTTTATATCCACGCATCCGGATAGCTATAAGCAATTGAAGAACCATCCGGAAAGGGTTCGAAGGATGGCCGATAAGGAAAAGGAGATAAACCTGCGTCCTCATTATTATGTGCCTAAACAGGAGATCGAGAAATGTTCGTCCGGAATCAAGAATGGCGATATCCTCTGTTTTGTTACTTCTATCAAGGGGCTGGACGTGACGCATGTCGGGATTGCCTATTGGAAGGATGGACAACTGACATTTATCCATGCCTCTTCTTCCGCTAAAAAGGTAATCATCCAAGCATCCTCCTTACGAGATTACGCCGAGGGGATAAAGAGCTGTAAAGGGATATTGGTAGCCCGCCCACTATCGATTTATTGAAATAACTCGAAGGCAAACTTGAATCCCATGCTTTGGTAATGCCAGCGATCGAATCCGGCGAATATCCCGATATTAAAGATATGGTTCCCGATCCCGTATCCGACTTCCGTATAGCTAGGCAAGACCGGTGTCCATAGCTGGCTCAGATAAAAGCGTTCGGAGAGGATATAGCGTGAGGCCGTTTGCATGAATTTTTTCGTGGAGTTGATGCGGAGGATCTTGAATAAGACAAAAGGGCTTTCATACATGAAATGCGCTTGTATATACTTATCGGAGGCATTGAACCACTCGCCTTTCAGCAGATTGAAGACTCCGCCAATCTGATCATCCCATGTATCGGGGAAATTCCTGCGGGTGAAATACCTAAAGTCCGCGAAATAGGTAGACTTCTGTTGCGTATAAAGACCGGCGCTGATATGATAGTTCAATCGTCTGCAGAGGCCAAGCATAAGGCTTTGATGCATGTCCGCCTCTATACGTCCGTAATCTCCCGAGCTTTTCCCGACTCCGGGGATACCTCTCGCTATTTCGATTGATATCGTGGGATAATACGAATAGACATACTCCTTCCGGTATCCGTCCATGCGATAATATTGGCGGGGGGTATAGGAGAAACCGAGCGTGGGCGTAAAGTCATTATAATTTTGGCTAAGTATTTCCTCTACATCATCCCCGGGATCAATCGCCACTTTCTTTTTAGAGGGGATACGGCGATGGTAAGAGATGCCTGTTGTTAATTGAAACCCATTGAATAACTCAATGGAGTTTTTTATTTCCGCATAGTAGTGTTTGAAATACTCAAGGTTTAAATCATCAAAATTGAAGGTGGAATCCTTTAGTTCCTCATTGATCTTTTGGGTGATCTCGGAGGAATAGCTTTCATTACTGTTTCCTACTTCTACCGATAAAATTCCCCGTTTCTGCGGCGAGTATTCCCAATCGCCTCCAACCTTGAAAAATATCTGCTTGCGCTTGAATACGTAACCTATCTCCGGACGAAAACGAATTTGCTTGTCACGGGTAAATGTCTTGCTGATACGGAATCGCTGTTTGTAAGTGATGCCGTTACGGGCGGAATAACCCAATTGGAATGGATTCAGAAGCCCGGAATATTTAATACGGGTCGTTTTATAATCCATATTGACCGTATTCGTTAACTGCTCCGTTAGTTTAACGTACTTCTGGAGATCATCGGCCGTATCGATTTTATTTATATTCTGCTCTTGGGCTTTATTGTATAAGTGGGCTTCATCCGGACTCAAGGGATTGTCACGATGGATATTCCAATACGTGGAATCCCTGATAATAGGAACCGTATCGGACGAGAGCTTGTAATAATTGGTCAGGTCCAAGGATTTCCATTTATGGCTTTCGTTGTCCTCCTCCACCCATTCCACTTCCTGATACTTAAAGGAAGAATGGTAGGTGGTTGCCACTGCGTTTCCCAATACCCTGTATCGGAGGAATAGATCCGCCTTCTCGGGCAGGATGAACCGCCTGAAATCCCGTCCGTAGCTCATGACTAGGTTGAATTCGGCGAAAGAGTAACGACCGTTCATATCGATCTTGTCGATCGTCCATGACTGGTCGATGATATATAGATCCCCGCATACCAATTTCTGGCTCCATTGCTTCGGCAGGAAACGGATTTTGTAAATCGTCAAGCCGTTGATAGTTTCCAGCCCTTCCAAATTGAACGTATAAAACTTAAAAGCGTTGCTAGCTATCGGCATGAAGATAGCATCATCGTAAGCGGTAGGGGAGTATACGTTCAAATTCAAGAAGGCCAAGGCCTCCTGCTGCTTTTTCCCGTTGGGTATGCTGTTTCCGTTGACCGCCTTTAGATCATGAAGATAGTTCTGCGGAGCGTTAAATTTAGATTGGCTGACCATCTCAAAAAGCATATCCTTATTTTTTCGGTCGATAGGGAAGATATGGTGGGCGAGACGTATTAACATATTTTGTTTTAAAATTTCTGTACGTCCTTTGATATAGATCTCAGCCTCATATTTCGATACCGTATTTTGGTATTGGGTTGCCTTTTCGATAACAAGGTGCATGATCGAGTCCGCCCGTTCTCTCGTTTCTCGATTCCCCTTGCCAAAAGACAGGATCTTATCACTATAAGTATCAGTGCTCTTTGCGAAAATACCTATAGAGATTAAAATCAAGGTAAGTATCGAATATAACTTTTTCAACGATTTTACATTCTTTCCAGACAAACATAATGAATAAATTTCAGTTTAGACGTGAAAGAAAGTAAAATGTTACAATATGGTGTAATTAATCGTACAAAAGTTTTTATTTTATCAAAAGAAAAATCGTATATTTGTGCTTCATAAGTATGTTATATAGCAGTCGTGGTTAAACAGCAAAAAGAAGAGGTCGATTTATCGGCCAGTTTATCAGAGGTGTGGAGGGTTCTGACCGATAAGGAACGTGAGATCCTCCGTAGTAATTCGACGATCCAGCATTTCAAACGTAACGAGTTGATTTATTGCGAGGGCGACGAACCAAAGGACATGATGTGCTTGTTAAAGGGTAAAGTGAAGATTTACAAGGATGGAGTAGGTGGCAGAAGCCAGATTATCCGAATGATTAAGCCTGTGCAGTATTTTGGTTACCGGGCTAGTTTCGCTCAAGAAGATTACTTGACGAACGCTTCCGCATTCGAGGCTTCTACGGTTTGCATGATTCCTATGACAGTGGTTACGGGCCTTTTAATGAGTAATCCGAATTTGGCTATGTTTTTCATCCGACAATTATCCATTGATCTCGGTATCTCGGATGAACGTACGGTTAACCTTACGCAAAAACATATTCGTGGGCGATTAGCTGAATCTTTGTTATTCCTGAAAGATAGTTACGGACTGGAAGAAGACGGTGCTACGTTAAGCATCTATTTGGCTCGTGAAGATCTGGCAAATCTATCTAATATGACTACATCGAATGCTATTCGCACGTTGTCTACCTTTGTGGCGGAACGTATCATTGCTTTAGACGGTAGAAAGATTAAGTTGATAGATGAAGATCGGTTGAAGAAAATCAGCAAGATGGGATAATTAGATTATTGATCGTAAAAATAAGAAATAAAGGGGCCTTTTTAGTAAGGGCCCCTTATTTTTTATAGGATCGCTTGGCGTAAACGTACCAAACGTGTCAAAAGATCTTCTAATAAATCCAGTCTGAGCATATTGGCCCCGTCGGATTTGGCTTGGCTTGGCTCCGGGTGGGTCTCTATAAACAGGCCGTCCGTGCCTATGGCTATAGCGGCTTTCGCTATCGTCTCGATAAGGGCGGGCAATCCACCGGTCACGCCGGAGGTTTGGTTCGGCTGTTGCAAGGAATGGGTTACATCCATAATGACTGGGAAACCGAATGTTTGCATTTGCGGGATACCCCGGAAATCGACAACAAGGTCGGTATAGCCGAATGTCGTTCCCCGCTCGGTGATCATGACATTATCATTTCCTGCGTCCACTACCTTTTGTACGGCGAATTGCATGGCACCCGGCGAAAGGAACTGTCCTTTCTTTATATTGACGATCTTCCCGGTCTCGGCCGCCGCTACCAATAAATCCGTTTGGCGGCATAGGAAAGCCGGGATTTGAAGGACATCGACATATTCGGCGGCCATGGCAGCTTCCGTTGTCTCATGGATGTCGGTAACGGTGGGAATATCGAACGTCTCGCCCACCTTACGTAAGATCTTTAACGCCTTCTCATCCCCGATGCCCGTGAAAGAATCCAGACGGGAGCGATTCGCTTTCCGATAGGAGCCTTTGAATACATAGGGTATATGCAGTCTTTCCGTGATACCCACTATTTTCTCGGCGATACGTAACGCCATATCTTCCCCCTCGATTACGCAAGGACCTGCCATCAAGAAGAAGTTCTCGCTTTTATTTAGATCGTTTATTGTTATCATAGCTGATTATTTAGAATTCGCATTGTTGTCGCTATTTTTTCTTCGGTCGGTAGGGTGGCGTCTATCCAATGAATCTCGCAACCCCGGCGTTCCATGCCCCGGAACCAAGTCATTTGCCTCTTGGCGAATTGATGGATAGCTATCTCGAGTTGCGAGACCATCTCCTCAAAAGAAAGTTCCCCAATAATATATAAAGTAAGAAACTTATATTCCAATCCGTAATAGATCAAGTCCTCCGGTTTAACACCCGTAGCCAAGATCGTACGAACCTCATCCACCATTCCTTCGTCCAACCGGGTCCGCAAGCGTCTGGATATTTTTTCCCTACGTAATTCCCGGTCGATGTGGATACCGATGATCAGGCTGTTGATCGGATTATATTCATTTACGTCTGGTGCCTGAGTCTTATAATACTCCTCGATCTCGATCGCACGGATAGCCCGCTGGGCGGTGTCCACGTCCGTTTTATTATGTAATATCTTATAAGAGGCGAGGATGGTTTCCAGTTCCTCCAAGGTTTTATTCCTCAAGGATTCCCTTAGCTCAGGATTTTGAGGCACGTCTAATAGCTTATATCCTTTTAGTACGGCCTCTATGTACATCCCGGTTCCTCCACATAAGATCGGGAGTTTACCCCTCCGCTTCATATCCTCATAGACCCGGAAAAAGTCATGCTGATACTCAAATACGTTATATTTATAGCCGGGCTCGCAGATATCGATCAAGTGATAGGGGATTTGTTTTCCATTCACGTTGTAATCGGCCAAATCCTTACCCGTCCCGATATCCATAGAACGATAGATCTGCCGGGAATCAGCGCTGATGATCTCCGTATCCAACTGGGCGGCGAGAGCGGCGGCGAAGGTCGTCTTTCCAGAAGCCGTAGGCCCTAGAATCGTGATAAGTTCATATGATTTCATGATACAAACGTACGAAAAAAAAGGCCATCCTCAAAGAGGATAGCCTTTTCTATGTAGAGTGGTAATAAATTACTTACCAGCGATAACGCGAGCCATCTCACAAACTTTGTTTGAATAACCCCACTCGTTGTCGTACCAAGATACGATCTTAGCGAAGTTAGAATCCAAAGAGATACCAGCTTTAGCGTCGAAGATAGAAGTGTTAGCACAGCCACGGAAGTCAGTTGAAACAACTGCGTCTTCAGTATAACCAAGAACACCTTTCAATTCGCCTTCAGAAGCCTCCTTCATTGCAGCGCAGATGTCAGCCATAGAAGCCTCTTTCTCAAGAACTACTGTCAAGTCAACAACAGAAACATCAGAAGTCGGTACACGGAAAGCCATACCTGTCAATTTGCCGTTCAATACAGGTAATACTTTACCTACAGCCTTAGCGGCACCCGTTGAAGAAGGGATGATGTTCTCAAGGATACCACGACCACCTCTCCAGTCTTTCTTAGAAGGACCGTCTACAGTCTTCTGAGTAGCTGTAGCAGCGTGAACTGTTGTCATCAAACCTTTAACGATACCGAACTTGTCGTTCAAAACCTTAGCGATAGGAGCCAAGCAGTTTGTAGTACAAGAAGCGTTAGAGATAATGTCTTGACCTGCGTAAGTTGTATGGTTAACACCGTAAACGAACATAGGAGTAGCATCCTTAGAAGGAGCAGACATGATAACTTTCTTAGCGCCAGCTTGGATGTGTTTGCGAGCTGTCTCGTCTGTCAAGAAGAAACCAGTAGACTCAACAACAACGTCAGCGTCAACCTCGTTCCATTTCAAGTTAGCAGGATCCATCTCAGCAGTTAAACGGATCTTGTTACCGTTTACAACCAAAGCGCCGTCTTCTACAGCTACTTCGCCGTCGAAACGACCGTGTACTGAGTCATATTTCAACATGTATGCCAAGTAATCAGCATCCAAAAGGTCGTTGATACCTACAACTTGAATGTCGTTGCCAAAGTTAGCAACTGCAGCACGGAACACCATACGTCCGATACGGCCAAAACCGTTAATACCTAGTTTGATCATTGTAATAAAACTTTTTATGGGTTTATTAATAATAAGTCTTTATTTTTATCTCTTATTCATCGCAAGGAGTAGATATTCATTTTATCCCTTGCTTTAACGACTGCAAATGTAGTCATGTTTTTTGTATTGAGCCTTATAATATAGCTAGAAAAAAGCTGCCCTCTAACATAAATTAATTGTTGGAGGTTATTTCTTTTTCTTGAATAAGAGATTAGAGAACCATTTTTTCGCTTTTTTGATTCCCCACGTCATAATAAATGGTTGAGCGAGATCCCAAGCGATGGGAATCATGCCTTTCGCTATGGATAAATAGTCTGAGATCCCTAAAGCGATGGAGGGTTGTCCAGCCGTTACGGGAGCTGTGTTCTTGTCGTTTGTTTTTGTCGTTGACTTATTGCTCGGGAAAAGGAGAGACGATAATCCGGATAACAATAAACTTCCGGCGTTCTCCTGTATATAAGAGAAATCCTCATTCAATTTCTGTTCCTGTCGCTTACATTGTCTCTGTATGCGTTCTTTGTCAGAAATCAGTTTCTCCAGTGGGGTTTGCCGGTTGTTCATCGTTTGTCGCGTTATTTTTATCGTCATTCGCCGTCATGGCGGCTATTACCTCATTTAATACTTTTGTGCTGATCCTGTCCCTATTCATTATTATAATGCCGATAAGTAGCAGGTACAAGACCGCCACGATACCGAATCCGAACCCGGAGGAGCCGAGCCAATCCCCTAGGAAGAAGCCCAAGGCCAAGAATATGAACAAGATGGCGAAGAACGCCAAGAACAATAATATCAAGCCATATGAGAGAACGGCTATGACTTTACCCGTTCTCTCATATGTGCTCAACTTTAGGAGCTCAAGTTTTAACTCCACATAAGCCGATACATCTTCTTTCAGCTCACGGAAGACTGTTCCTGAATCTTTCTCCATACAAAGCTTATTCAGCTACGATTTCTTCTGTTGCCTGTACTACTTCTTGCTTTCCTTCTTTATATTTGGCAAGAGCGGAGTTAAAACCTTCTTTTACTTTTCCGACAACACCGTTCAATTCTTCCAGTAATTGTTCTCTCTTATCTGTCGCTGCCAAATAACCTACAGCGGCACCAACAGCCGCGCCTACTACAAGGCCAAGTAATAATTTTGAATCTACGCTTTTCATAACTTTTTCTTTTTAGAAGTTTCCACTAAGATAACGTATTTATTTGGATTAAGGTTTATCTTTGTCTTAACTTTTGTTGTTAAAAAAAGTTATCCTTTTAAGACCTTCACGGCAACCCAGTTATTTCTTTCGTTATAAGAATCCAATTTCAGCCCGTTCTTCTGACATTCTGCTTCTATCGCCGGGATATCTTCTACATAAAAGCCGCTCATAAATAGGATGCTTCCCGGTTTCATACTGTTTGTATATTGACAAATGTCATTCAGGAGGATGTTCCGGTTGATATTGGCGAAGACGATGTCGAATAGTCCGAATTCCTTGATTTTCTCGGCGCCGCCCAAGGCTACTTGTATGTCTTCGGTATGATTCAGGCGGATATTCTCTAGGGCGTTGTTATAAGCCCATTCGTCGATGTCGATGGCCGCTACCCGTTTCGCCCCTTTCAGCCGGGCCAAGATGGCCAGCACGGCTGTGCCGCATCCCATATCCAGTAGCTCCTTACCTTCTAGGTCTAGTTTCAGCATCTCGCTTATCATCAAATAAGTCGTTTCGTGATTGCCGGTGCCGAAAGCCATTTTCGGGTCTATTATTATATTATATGTATAGCCGGGCTCCGCCTCGTGGAAGGAGGCACGGATAATGCACTCGTTTCCGATCCGGATGGGTTTGAAATAATTCTTCTCCCACTCCTCATTCCAATCCTTGCTTTCTACCCATTTGGAGGTGTAATCGATCCGGGTATTCTCTAGCGGAAAGTCGGCCAGTTTATCATCCAATGTCTTTTTGTCGTATAAAGCCTCGGATATATATCCCAGCAAACCCTTCTCGCTTTCCGTAAAGCTCTCAAAACCGATTTCCCCCAACTCGGCGGCCAGCACGTCATTGATAATCTCTTTCTCGATAGGGGAGGTGTATGTGAAACTGAGTTCGTAATAGTTCATGTCGTATCTTTTTTATGATAAATGTTCCTTTAAAAAAACAACTAAATTATTTAGCGTATCCGCATCAAGGTCCCAATGGTCTTTATTCCTATATTCTCTATTAGGTTCCTTTATTTTTTCCTTCTGTGTTTTAGAGGTCCCTAATAATACCTCCAGATAGGCATATATCTTTGTCTTTTTCGCAGGAAGTGTAAGAGGGGTATCTTCTCTCCAAGGCAATACTACCTGTTTCAATGCTTCCTCATAGCTGGTCCAACAATCCATGACAGGTTGATTTTCTGGATTGATTATCTTTTCTAACAAATCTTCCAATTCTCCTGTATCTTTATTGTTTGGAAATAGGAATAACTCGAAATCCACATGACAGCGTTCTTTCCACAAGATTAATTTCTTCTTCCTGTCTTCAAAATCAGCATCAGCATCAAAGATTACAAGGTTAACACCGCCATCTGCCGAAGTTCTGTTCATCTGATTCACATAAACTTCTTCTGTTTTAGGAGAAACGAGACAATTCCAACCGGATGTTTTGATAATATTACCCTGATCGATAGAAGTCTTAAATAAAAATTCCAATAGCTGTGAAATAAATCGCTTATCGGCGTCTCCTTCAACGAAAATCTTAAAAAGTTCTTTCATCGCCTGATTTCTATTTCATTGTCAATCGCCTCTTTCAATCCTTCAAAGGAATATCTGTAAGCTTGAAAACCAGCCTGCTTAGTCTTTGCGATATTGTAAACATTGGCAAGTTCACGAAGGCTTTCGTCATCTTGCATGACAGCCTCAAGACTTTGCAGGCACTCCAAGTTATGTGTAGTTACAAACAGCTGTATATTATGCTTTTCTATGAATTTCAGCAAAACCCTCCACATCAGTTTGTGGGTGGTATAATGAAGGCCGTTGTCGAATTCGTCAATCATGACAATGTGGTAATCCTCGCTGGCGATAGTGGCCATGATATTAATCATGCGCCTTACTCCATCGCCTGCCATGCTGATAGGCAGAAGTTCGTGCAATCCTTTCATGGCAAGATATAATCCATCCGGTAAAGCTTCTATGGATTCTATATCCGGATCAAACTCTTTCAAAGCATCAATGACAACCTGCTTCTTGTTCCTTTTTACCAATGTCGCAAAATTACTGGATGCGTTATTGTCATTTTTGTCCACAGGAATGAACAAGCAATTTAAATCCTCCTTATAAGTGGCATCTAGCGTTTGTTGCAGGGTTCCGTCCACACCGACGAATAAGGCAGTATGATACGAGAAGCCATCTTTTTCCTGCACATCAAAATCAAAATTCAATTGTTTGACAGTTGATTTTAAAGAGATGTCACTGGAAGAGGCTTCGGTCGTATTTCGAAAAAAGGGAGAGAAAGTGAGTCTTCGTACAGAAGTTCCGGTTTTTGCCTTTAACAGAGGCTGATTGTTAAAATCAATATTATGAAACAGGTATTTCAAGCTGTCCATATCGGAATTAGTCTGTGTTCTCCAGTAATTTACCCGCATGGGCATTATCGGATTGGCCATACCTACCAACAT
Organism: Parabacteroides sp. CT06; assembly: GCF_002257605.1. Classification (GTDB taxonomy): domain Bacteria; phylum Bacteroidota; class Bacteroidia; order Bacteroidales; family Tannerellaceae; genus Parabacteroides; species Parabacteroides distasonis. The sequence continues at coordinate 1,109,216 of NZ_CP022754.1, forward strand.
GAAAACGGCTTCCAATATAGTACTCTTACCTGCATTATTAGCACCAACAAATACATTCAATCCAGACAATCGGTCTATTTTTATAGAATCGAAGCCCCTGAAGTTGGAAATTTCTATTTCGTTGAATTTTTTATCCATTAATAGTTGATTTTAGCCAGTACTTACTTTCCAAACTGCGTATATATCTACAAATATAGTTACATTTTATGGAAAACAATACAATACGTCTTCAAAATAATTGATATTCTTTCTCCGCGTCGAAGCAGGGGCAAGCCTTGCGAATGTTGGTGCTGAGTTGATAATGTCCTAAGATACGTGCCGACGGGTAATCACGGCGTAGCTGCCGCAAGAGATCGAGCAGGGTACAACGCTGGGCATACGTCCGGGTATCCGCGGGAAGTCCTCGCTCATCCAATCCGCCCTCGTAGCAAATACCCAGACTGTGATCGTTCCAGCCCGAGGCGTGTGCCCCGATCTGGTTCTCCGGCCGGCAGCGGTGCAGCTCGCCATCCCGGGTGATATAGTAATGATAGCCGATGTCGGCGAACCCACGATCCTTGTGTGCGCTCCGAAGCGCTTCCACTGGAAAATCCCGGTCGTAGCGGGTTGCGCTGCAATGAATTACAAGGAGGCGAACCTCCCTGTAATTCTGATAAAAGCAATATTGTTTCATTTTTATTCTTTTTTTAGTTTGTGTGTTACTTTTCTCTTGAAAGAAAAGTAACCAAAAGTTCAAGGCTGACGCGGACGGGCTACTCGTCGGCCTTCGCTCGCTGTCGCGTCCCAACTCGCTTCGCTCAAACAGGGACGCTCCTGTCGCTCACTTCGGCCGCCTCGCTTTACGCCCGCCCGCTAAGGCCGGATGGAGAGCCGTTCCCGGCTCTTTGAGGAGAGGCCGGCCCCTTGAGAAAGACTGTCCTTCTGGGTAGAGGGTGTCCTCTTTTGGGGAGGTTGTCTTCTTTAGGGAGTGGGAACGGGTGGGGGAGGCTTGCTAAAACAATTGGCAAGCTTGCAGGCCGAAGGCCCCTGCGATGGCGGTAGCAACAGCGATGATCACTTTGAGAATGGTACTCCAAACAGACTTCTTCATGATAATTAATAATTAATAGTGAACAATGAATAATGAATAATGATATCCCGGCTGATATAAGAGGAAAGCGACGCTTTCCTTCGGACGGCCTCAGCGGACGGGCGTGAAGCGGAGAGACCGTAGCGAGCGCCCGGAGCATCCCTGTTTGAGCGCAGCGAGTTGGGATGCGACAGCGAGCGCAGGTCTCGAAGTAGCCCGTCAGCGTCAGCCTTGACCTTTTGGTTACTTTTGGGTCAAGCCAAAAGTGACATACCGATTGGGTCAAGCCAAAAGTGACACGCTATATCTCGTCAGGCGATTCCGAGTCGTCCCCTCCGGAAGCGGGCTTCTTACTGATATCTACAGAGGTCTCCCCGGCCTTCTCCGCACGAAGCACGGCTTGCTGAGCCTTGCGGCTGGCCACCGGCTGGAACTCCAGTCCGGCGAAGATGTTCTTCAGGTCCTCGCCCGGTATATACTGGATGTTGACACCGGTGATGTTTGTAGATGTGAATTTCTCAAGACTCTCCGCCCCCTCGTTGAGGATCTGTAGACGGAATTTGCCCAACTCGCCGAAATCCACCTGCTTTCCCTCTTGGAGGGCATCGAGCAGGTTCTCGACGGTGGAGATCAATACCGCCACCACGTCCGCACGGCTGACGGTGGTTTGCTTGGATATCCGGCGACTCAGTTGCTTGAGCGACAGCTCTCCATTGACCTGTGCCGTGGCGTACGCTTTCGCCGGCTCGTCTTTCTTCAAAGGGTTGGGCCGAAGGGCCACACTGTAATTTAATGCCATAGTTTTGATAATTAAAAATTGATAATTGATAATTGAAAATGGGATCGATCTGTTTTCGATTACGAATGTACGACTTCCGGTTTCCTCCGGAATGAGTCTCGTAGAGGCGGTGTGAAATCGAGGGGAATAAGGTGATAAAAGATGAATATTAGTGGATCGGATCGTTGCCGGATTCGTACTTTTTCAGTATCTTTATTCCTGTAAATGAATTGAAAAATACCTATTTTATGCAAACAAACAACGAATATCTGGATGAGTGGCCGGTGCGCCCTTATAGCAAACGGGAGTTGGCCATGGCCTATGCTCCCGATATCAGTCCGAGTTCCGCTCTCAACCGCTTGGCGGGATGGGTCCGACATCACCGGAAGCTCAGCCATGAGCTGGATGAGACGGGTTACCAAAACCGGCAGCGGATTTTCACCTCCCTGCAAGTGGAACTGATCTTTCGCTATCTGGGCCGTCCTTGAACGAGGATCTTCCACGTTCGCTTTCGCGTGCGTATATCGGCATCGCTTCATGCGTATATCGGCGTTGGCCCACACGTATATCGGCGTGGCCCTATGCGGGCGTAGGCGTGAGGCGATGCCGGTGTACGTGTGGGGCGTGCGACTTATGCGAGTAATGCAAATAATGCAAGTAATGCAGTACCTGTTTTCCCACACACGTGCGTACATACTTAAAAGAAGAGGAGGAAGAGGGATTATGTTTTCTTATAATCCCCTCGTTTTTCTCCCTTTCGGACGATTCCCTGTTTCTGCCAACGTTGCAAGCAACTGCATGCGGTGTTTTTGGGTATCTTCAGCTTCTCGGCTTCTTCCAAGAGGGATTGATAGGTGAAACCCGTATCCAAGGTGATGAAGAGACGTTCTTGGTCGGCCATGCCCCGGTTCTTCACCTCGTTGGCGGGAAGGAACGAGAGTATGTGTACGGCGTGTAGGTACATAGGCTCGGCCAAGGAAAGGACCGCTTGGAAATCATCCTCTTGGATGGAGAGATCCCAGCGGGTGATGATCCCGTCCTTGATGTTGTCGGCGCAGGTCTGCGAGTCGGGCGTGAGCCGGGGCGACTTGCGCAGGCTGGCGGCGAAGTCTCCCGCCTCCTCGCATTCCCCTGTTATTCGCAATAGGGCGACGATCGACAGGATACGTCCGATATTGATGGCCATCCGTACGACGGAGCTGTTCATCTCGTTGCCGGTGCCCTTCCGGGAGCGCTCGAACAAGGTTTGGAACACCTCGTTGAAGGAGACGATTTGCGCGTCGGTCAAGCGAAGCGAGATCACCCCCAGTTTCTGGATCTCTCTCAAGTGAGCGATCCAGTCCTTGCCCAATTTCTGGAATTCCAGCGACGTGTCGGTCCGCTGTAGACTGAACTGGTTGATCCAGTGAAGTACACGGGGCATATAATAGAACATTTGCCGGGAGAACAATCCGTTCTCGCTGGAAGGGATCAGCGGCTTCACCTGCCCGGGCGTTCCGCTTATCAATACCGACAGGTGGGAGTGCCGCAGCTCCCGATACTCCCGGTCTGTCCGCCGGTTGTAACTGAGCGGGTCGTGATCGAACGAGCTGCGGATCACCTCGCTCCAATGGCCATAATCCGAGGCGATGGAGTTGCTGACCATGTCCGCCTCGGTCTCGCAGATGATCCCCACGCCGCCCGAGTCGATGATATTCTGCAAGATACCGGTACCGGTGTTGTTGCCGGAGAATATAAACATACGGTTGAGAGGCATTTCCGGCTCCTCGGCTTTCGCCTTTTCCCGTCCCAAGGAATTGAAGGAGGTCATCTCTTTCTTATACCTTTTCATCTCCTCCGCCACGGTCGCCCGGATCTCGTCGTGGATCGGTTGCACGAGCATTCGCGTCCACGCGAGCACGCCTTTTCCGGAGGCGGGGGGAGCGACGACGAAGGTTTGCAAACTGGAGAAGAACCATTTGCCTCCATATAGGAACCGCAGCGTCTGGGCGAGCGAGGCGCCCAAGGTGGTGAGCCCGCCCAGAAGGAGTACGTCCCGTTGCTCCCGGCTCTGTCCGAACGCCATGATCTGCCGCAACATCCGGGGCCACTCATGCCCCTCGGGGAAGAAGGGCAGGTGGGTGAACGGATCGACCTGCTCCTCGATCTCGATCTCTACATTATTATCGCACGCACGTGTGTGGGAAACAGGTGCTGCATTATTTGCATTACTTGCATTACTTGCGTGCGTATCGCGGGGGCGGCTTGGAGGCTCCAGGCGTACGCCCGCCAGTTCGGCCAAGTGGAAGGCCGTACCGAGGTGTATCCTGTGGTCTCCCTTTTTCAAGGAGTTGGAGAAAAGTCGTTCGGCCTTCTCCCGGTTAAACTTCACCGATAGGGAACACAGGGCGATGAAACCTTCTCGTCCTGCCTCGCCGCAATCGTTGGCGATGGCAAACGCCAAGCGTACGTATTCACAATATCCGGGGGCGATATCTACACCCGCCGAACGAACCGCTTCTACTAAGCGGGATAAACTGTCTGACATGTAATTTATCATTTATGAGTTATGATTTCAAATCCTGAAGAGCGCATTGGGATCATGACATAGGAAACAGGAGCGGACGATGTCTTTGCCGCTCGGGTCTACTTTCCGGGAGCCTCGCGTCTCTCCGTCGCCATACACATATTCCACGTAGTTCATCACGCCTAGGATATGCTCGGAGATATAGGTGGGTGTCTCGTTTCCGGGATGTTCCGGATAGGGGACGAAAGCCTTTACGCCTCGTTCGCTCGGGCTGATGAAGCAGAGAGCGGGGCATAGGTAGGCATCGTCGAACAGCTGTCTTCGGAGGGCTTCCGCCTCCGCGGTAGAGTCCAATCCGTCTACATCCACTACCACCAATCCGCTCGGGGCCAGGAGCCGATCGCTTTTCCGGTATGAGAAAGTCCCGCAAGGCGTGACATACGGTAGCGTTTGCCGTTTCAGCTCGCTGAATCGTTCCTTGTCACCCGTCTCAAGCGGGAGGCGGAGCTGCCGGGTGAGGCGTTCGAGGGCCGGATCGCCGGTGATGAGTCGGACCACCTCCTGTAAGGTGACTTCTCGACTGGGATATACGGTAGCCGGTCGTGATACTCGTCCCGTTAGGCTATCTTTGACCGGTGAGATCGGGGCTGCGAAAAGGGACATTTTAAATTCATTTTTCATGTATTCTTTTTCTTAGATTAACGGCGGTGAAGGTCGGATTAATAAAATAAAGTGCGGGACGAACAGTTCGTCCCAATGTTAATGGTGTTGACATGATTAAATAAAAGATAACAGAATAAACAAGGATTTAAGGAGGATTTATATGAAAAAAGAAGACGTGGTGGGGGGTATGTTGGCTTATATAGCCCACCTTCGTGAGGTGGGGCGTTATTCCACGGCGAAGAGTTATCTGGACGCTTTACGCTCGTTCAAGTGTTTTTGCGGGATGGAGGAAATCCCTTATGCCTATATAGACAAAGAGAGGCTCTTGCTTTATCAGGCATGGCTGTCGAAGCGGGGCTGTATGCGCAATACGGTTTCCACCTATATGCGGCGAATCCGGCATATCTATAACTTGGCGGTGGAGGCTGGCGAGGTTTCGTATATCCCGAATCTGTTCAAGGGGGTGTTTACAGGCGTGGAGAGCAAGCGGAAGAAGGCGTTGCCTCTGGATAGCTTGCGCTCGTTGATGGGGACTCCGAGAGTTGAGCCGGAGATGCGGAGAACCCAGCTGTGTTTTTGCCTGATGTTCTCGTTCAGCGGGATGGCGTTCGTGGATTTCGCCCATTTGCGGAAAGAGAATGTCAAGGACGGGGTCTTGTCGTACCACCGTCAGAAGAGCGGGTCTTTCATCCGGGTGGAGATCCCGGCCGATGTACGGCTCTTGTTGGATGAGTTGGCGGTTTGCACGGACAAGGACTCGCCTTACCTGTTCCCGTTTCTGAGCGGGAAGAAAACGGGTGAGGCGGCCTATGCGGAATACAACGGCGCCTTGCTGCGCTTTAACCGCGACTTGAGGTCGCTGGCGGAGACTTGTGGTGTGGGTGAGCCGGTCACCTCGTACACGATCCGTCACTCTTTCGCCACGACCTTGAAGGAACAGGACGTACCGATCGAGATGATCAGTGAGCTGTTGGGGCATACGTCTATCAAGACCACGCAAATTTACTTGAAGAGCTTTTCCTTGGAACGTCTGTCGGCGGTGAACCGGGCTTGCTTCGAGAGCGTGTATAAATCGGTATCCGAGGTGGGGTAAGAGATTGGCTACTCGGGAAGTAGCGTATTCTTTCATGCTGCGAATGTAGTAAAAAATAACTAAAAACAAGCGAATAGATCCGCTTGTTTTCTCATTCTAGGCGTTTGATCCTCTCTATTCTTTGATTTTCCCATTTTATCCTAAACGTATAGACATGGTGACGCGGGTGAAACGACCCCTTGTTCCCGGTATCATTCCACCATGCCTCATAACCTGTGTGTATCCCTGTAGAGACGGGGCGTGCCCCGTCTCATCTCCTCAAAATGGTATTTAAATTACCGTCAGACGATGGGAGACGGAGCGTGCTCCGTCTCTACAACTGGGTAATTTTCCCCTCCTTTTACGCTACTTCCCGAGTAGCTAAATATTCACTAGGTATGGTAATTTTCAGAAATGCCATATTTGAAAACTTAAAGTGCTGTGTGTTAGGCGTAAATAGGGTACGCTTGGCAGGGCTTTGAATTGTCGTTTAATCAGAGGGGAACTCCTCGTATATCTTAGGGAAAAGAGAATCATGCCGACGCGTATTTTGAGAAACGATTGCCCGAAGGGGGGCTTGACACAGGCCGGCAAGCGTCATGACTTGAAAGCCGTGCGCTGGTACGTGCTCACGCTTCCTACCGCCGCGGGTGGACGGCGTGACCGGATCAGCCCCTCCAAAGGTTTGGACGTGGAGCTTTCCCGGCGGGAACGTCGGGGAGAGGCTCTTTTCGAGTATTTCGCCCCCTCGTACGTGGAGGTGCGAAAGGTGGGTGGCAAGCTGGTCAACACGAGGCGACCTTTGCTGTTCAACTACGTGTTTATCCGTTCTTCGGTAGAGGAAATCTTCCGCATGAAGCAGGCACTCCCCTTGTATAATTTCCTTCCCCGTGTCTCTTCCGGGAGTACGACCTATTTCCCGCACCTCTTGGATCAGGAGATGGCGAATTTGCGCTGGGTGGCGGAGGCTTACTCCAACGAGCTCCCGGTGTACGTGCCGGAGAGTACCCGCTTGTTGAAGGGGGATCGGGTACGCATCACGTCCGGTTATTTTACCGGGATGGAGGCCGAGGTGGTGATCCAGCCGGGCGGCGGTCATAAGGAGGTGATGGCGCGCATACTGGATTGCATGTGGGTACCCTTGTTCGAGGTAAAGGCGGGTGAGTACGAGTTGATCGAGTTGAACACGAAGAGCAAGCACGTTTATACCCATCTGGACAACGACCGCCTGTCGGAGGGCCTGCACGAGGCCTTGGGACGTTACCATGCTTCCGGCAGTGTCTGCGAGGAGGATCGACGATTGGCCGGCGAGGTACTGCGGGGGTATGCCTCTTTGCGTGCGGAGACAGACGTGATGCGCTGCAAGCTGTGCGCGTTGCTCCTCCCGACCTATAAGCTGTCGGGCGATGAGGAGGCTTTCGTTCGCTTGCACGACACGATGCGCGGCTTATTGCCTGTCGTGAAAGCACCGCAATCCCGTGCCCTGTTGCTGGTCACCTTGTACGGCTGTACGGATAACGCTCTCTACCGTCGCATGGCACACGAGCTAGTGGATCCTTGGCAAGTCGATCCCTCGCCTAAGAAAAGTAAATTATCCTTGATCCACCGGCTGGGCGACTATGATAGATGGCTGGGCCACGAATCAGTTGACAGTTGAGAAGTGGCAGTTGACAGTTTAAATCATAATCCAAAATTCATAATTCAAATTTGATGTCTACCCTTCCTTCCGGCGTTCGTTTGGTGGCGTTGCTGAACGACCATTTGTGCGAGATCATGGAACGTGAGCGTGCGAACCATACCTCCATGCACCTATATTGTACGGGGCCTTACTGGGTTGCCTTCGAGCGTTCGGCCTATCAGTTGCGTCGTGCGTTCCCGGACAGCGAGACCACGCCGATGCGCCTGTTCGGGTATCCGTTTCCGGTCGTGATGGTGTCCGTAACGGATCGCTCGCTGCGTTCGTACGCCCGCAAGCATATCTTGCGGATAGACGAGCCGGATTATAAGCGATTGACCGTCCCCGTTTTCCCTGCGGAAGATTACCGGTCGTGGCACGACCGGGAGGTATCGGGACTGCCGTATCCCCACACGTACGGATTTCAGAGAAATTAATACGATTATCACATATGTACCGACAACAATTCTTTCCCCGTCTGGGTGATTACATCGACACGCTGCTGAAAGTCACCAAGCTGACCAAATCCATCGTCTGCGTAACCGGAGGTATGGGCGGCAGTACCTATAACGCTTTAAAAAAGGTATAGACATGCATTTCAGCATCTATGTCCGTCTGTTGGACCTCCTTTGGGAACATCTGGATGACGAGGATCGGTTCCGCCGACTGGCCCATGAAGCCGTGGAGCGGTATATCGCTTACATGCGGGGGAAGATGGATGAAAGAAAGAAATAATCTTATACGTTAGGATCATGCAAACATCTTTGTTTCTATTATTCGGTTTCCTGTTTGCCGTATCGCTCGGCATGGTGATCATCCCGAGGATCTTGGTGATTTCCCATAAGAAACGACTCTATGATGTCCCGGACGCCCGTAAGGTACATACGATGCCGGTTCCTCGTCTGGGTGGGCTGTCCTTTTTTCCAGTGATCCTGATGTCGATGTTCCTGGTGATCGGTTTTCGTCTGTACTTTTGGGATGTGAACGTGTCCGGCTTGTCATTCAATATGCTTTATGAGTACCTGTTCCTGTTCGTGGGCATGACGCTGCTTTATCTGGTGGGTGTTTGCGACGATCTGGTCGGTGTAGGCTACCGCTATAAGTTCGCCGTGCAGATTGCTGCGGCGTTTCTGTTGGTACTGTCAGGCAACTGGTTCGACTCGTTTGGTGGCTTGTTCGGTATTTACTCGGTGCCGGTTTGGGTAGGGGTGCCGTTCACGGTGTTTATCGTGGTATATATAACAAATGCCATTAACTTGATTGATGGTATCGACGGCCTGGCCTCGGGCCTGTGTTGTATCGCCTTGTCGGTCTTGAGCGTGATATTCTTTCTTCGTGGGCAGTATGTTTACGCCTTGTTGGCGATCTGTACGCTGGGTATCCTTATGCCCTTTTGGTGCTACAACGTGTTCGGTAACGCCAACCGTGGACATAAGCTTTTCATGGGGGATGCCGGCAGCCTTACGCTGGGCTACGTGATCAGTTTCCTGATCATTCACATGAGCGTGACGAACGAGGTCTCTCCGACATTGTCCAACCCGTACATGGTGATCGCTTTCTCTACGGTGCTGGTTCCGCTGTTGGACGTGATCCGTGTGGTCTTGCATCGCCTGCGTGAGCACAAGAATCCGTTTTTGCCGGATAAGAATCACTTTCATCATAAGTTGTTGCGCACGGGGATGCGGGTGCGGATGGTGATGGTGACGATCCTTGGGATAGCGTTGTCTTTTATCGGATTGAACGCATGGTTGGCATGGTGGATGAATATTACCTTCTTGTTGGCTATAAACTTGATTTTATGGTCGTTGCTACATTTGACGATTAATTGTTTTATCGCGAAAACACCTGTGTAGAAACGATGATCTGTAAAAAACAAGGTGAAATTCGTTGAATCCGGGAAAAATTGAATCTTTGAGGTTCAAGACTAAATAGGCGATACGATGATGGGACAAGAACGATTATATCCGATAGGCATCCAGACCTTCTCTGAAATCCGGGAGGGGAATTACCTGTATGTAGACAAGACGGAACTGGTCTACCGAATGACCCATTCCGCCTCGAAATATCAATTCTTGAGCCGTCCCCGCCGTTTTGGAAAATCCTTGCTGACCAGTACGCTGCGCAGCTACTTCGAGGGACGTAAGGAACTGTTCGAAGGGCTGGCGATGGAACGGCTGGAAAAGGAATGGACGAGCTATCCGGTGCTTCACTTCGACATGAGCACGGCGAAGCATATGGATCAGGAACGTTTGTTGAGTGAATTGGAACGGAAACTATCCGGTTACGAGGAAATATACGGACGCGATGAGAGCGCGGTCTATACCAACCAGCGTCTGGAGAGCCTGATCAAACGTGCCTACGCCCAGACCGGACAGAAGGTGGTTGTCTTGATTGATGAGTACGACGCTCCGCTCTTGGATGTGGTACACGAGGAGAGGGATCTTCCCGTATTGCGCGACGTGATGCGCAATTTCTACAGTCCGTTGAAGGCGTGTGATCCTTACTTGCGCTTCGTGTTCATCACCGGTATCACGAAATTCTCACAGTTGAGCATATTCAGCGAGCTGAACAATATTGAGAACATCAGCATGGACGAGGCTTATGCCTCGCTTTGCGGCATCTCGGAAGAGGAATTGCGCGGTCAGATGGGTGCGGATATCGATTTGCTGGCAGGGAAGCTGGGGATATCCGGAGAGGAGGCTTTTCTTCGCCTGAAAGATAATTATGACGGTTATCATTTCACGTGGCCGTCATCCGATATTTATAATCCGTTCAGTTTGCTTACCGCCTTGAGCAAGGGAAAAATCAGTTCCTATTGGTTTGATAGTGGTACACCTACCTATTTGATCGAGATGTTGGATAAGTATCACGTGGAACCCCAGCAAATAGGCGCACGCAAAGTGTTGGCGGAGTCGTTTGACGCCCCCACGGAACGGATGCTCGATATTACGCCCTTGCTCTATCAGAGTGGTTACGTCACGATAAAGGGCTATTCCCCGCTCACGAATTTGTACACGCTCGATATCCCCAACAAGGAGGTACGTATGGGATTGTTGAAGAGCTTGCTTCCCGGTTTTTTGCATCAATATACCGCGGATGGGCTTACCACGGTAGCCCTTCTTTTCGAGGCGATCGCAGGAGAGCGGATGGATGATGCGTTGCGTTTGTTGCAGACCTTCCTGTCCACCATCCCTCAATGTGACAATACGGATTACGAGGGTCATTACCAGTCGTTGCTTTATACGATCTTCAGCCTGCTTGGAATGTATGTGGACGTGGAAGTCCGTACCCCCCAAGGCCGTGTGGACATGGTGATGCGCACCACGACAACACTTTATGTCGTGGAATTGAAGTTGAATAGGACCGCGGATATAGCCTTTGATCAAATCAACTTGAAAAATTATCCGGAGCGTTTCGCTCTTTGCGGGTTACCGGTGGTGAAGGTTGGGATTAATTTCAGCACGGAGACACGGACGATCGAGGGATGGAAGATTGAATATTAAGTTCTATCTGGAACTTCATCGGAACTTTTTTTTAAAATATCTTTAACGGGTGCAGGGATTATGTTAACATGGTTCCTGACAAAATCACTTTGGTTACGAGCCAATGTTAATTTCAAAACTAATTATTTAACAAAACTCGGTTTAGGGCACTGAAAAGTGCCCTTTCAAAGGGGTATGCCCTAAATTGAGTGCTTACAAAAAAACGAGCCATTTTTATACTATCTTGACCAAAGCCTCTTGATACGATGCCTTTGCTCGAAAATTCAAATCGGGTAAAAATGAATCCTTTCTTATGTCAGTTTCGTCAGTGAACAATAAACGGATCGCTAAGAATACGCTGTTCCTCTACTTCCGCCAGATATTGGTGATGGCGGTAAGTTTGTATACGGTACGGGTGGTACTGGAGGTATTGGGCGAGGAGGATTATGGCATCTACAACGTGGTAGGTGGATTTGTGGCGCTGTTCAACATTTTGTCGGGTGCCTTGTCGGTGGCTATCGGCCGTTTCATTACCTACGAGATGGGGCAGCCGGATGCCACTACCTTGCGGTTGCGGCGCATTTTCTCATCCTCCTTGTTGATACAGATAGCCATGGGGCTTGTCATCTCCTTGCTGATAGGCACGTTCGGGGTTTGGTTCGTGGCGCATAAGATGGTCATACCGTCCGACCGCCTCGGCGTGACGTTTTATGTGTTGGGGTTCTCCGTGTTGAGCTTTTTCATCAATTTGCTGAGCGTTCCCTATAATGCGTTGATTATAGCCCACGAGCAGATGAAGGCGTTCGCTTACATCAGCATCATCGAGGTGGTCTTGAAGTTGCTGGTGGCCTATTTGTTACTGATCTCCCCTGTCGATAAGCTTTGGCTATACGCCTTGAGCATGGTGTTGGTGGCCTTGATCGTGCGTTTCACCTATGTGCTCTATTGCAAGCGTCATTTTGCGGAGTGCCGTTTCCTGTGGGGCTTCGACAGGCGATTGCTTTCCCGCATGTTCGCTTTTTCTGGTTGGGCGTTCTTGGGGAATGGGGCCATCGTGCTGAAAGACCAAGGAAGCAACGTCCTTTTAAACCTGTTTGGTGGTCCCGCTGTCAATGCCGCACGGGGGATCGCTATGCAAGTCAACGCGGCGGTGTATAGCTTCGTCATGAATTTCATGCAAGCCTCGAATCCGCAAATCACCAAGAACTACGCCTCCGGGAATCTGGAGGCGATGTATTCCCTGATCATCCGGTGCAGCAAGTTCAGCTTTTTTATCATGTTGATGATCTTGTTGCCCCTTTGTGCGGGCGTTGATTATGTGTTGCGGTTGTGGTTGGTCGATGTCCCCGCCCATACGGTGAATTTCGTGGTACTTACCCTTCTGTACTCACTCGTGGAGTGTTTTTTGAACCCCCTTATAACAGGTATGCTGGCACAGGGGAACATAAAATCTTTCGAGATAGGTTTGGCAAGTCTCTATACGGTTAATTTCATGGCTTCGTATGTTTGCTTGAAGCTAGGGATGCCTGTGGAGACGGTTTTTGTGCTGAACATTGTTTTTAAGGCTCTTGTGCTTGTCGTGCTGCTCATCCACTCCAAATTGAAGTTCGCTTTTCCGGTAGCACGTTTTTGCAAGGAATGCTTGTCGTTCTCATTGGCCGTATTCCTGCTGTCCGCGTTGTTCATTTATATTCTTCCCGGAAAGGAATACGGGGGTCTCGTCTGTTTTGGGGTAAGGACATTTGCGATCATGGCTTTCATCGGCGTGGCCGTGATACTCATCGGCATGACCCGGGAGGAGAGGGATTATGTGGTGAGAATATTAAAAGAGAGACTATCCCGCGCTCAGTGAAAGCTTTCGGGAATAAAGATGTAATCAAATTAATATACAGATGAATAAGACAATTGAGATCACGAAAGTGGTCGCTGTTGGCGACACTATCCAGTATGAGATATGCGATTCTACGGGCTTGAGTCTTCTTAAAAGCCGGAGGGTGGAGGCATGGGTGAAGTTCCATCATGCTGAGGGCTTTCCCTTTTCCTTGCGCGACTTGCCGGAATCCATCTTGGCTATCCCTATCTCGCTGTACTTATTACCGGCTACGTGGTTCTATGGGGTGGATCTGGTTGTCCCGTCCATGGATAAGACGTTGTATGAGTGTTTGCCGAATATTTATGAGACTTATTCCCGGATTTACGGTCCCTTTAAGAAGGTGTGGAGCGGGAGGGTGAGACCCGGAGCCGTGGTGGAGAATAAGATGGGAAAGAGCGGGTTTGATACGATCGTGTTCTTTTCCGGGGGCATAGATGCGGTACATGCCGGGATAAATAATCCAGGAAAGAGGAGTGTCTTGGTGAGTGTGCCAAGTATCGAGGCTATGGCAAAGACGAAGAAAGAAGACACCGGTGAGGATTTCCTCCAGGTCAAGTCTCGTCTCATCCGTGAGTTTTCCGCCGTTTCAGGCAGTGATTGGCTTCTGATCACGAATAATTTCCAAGCCGATGTTTTTGATGACGATCGGATATGGGCGGAGTTGAAGAACGCTTTCGCCCTCAGTAGCGAGGCGTTCCGTTTCGATGGATGGTTTGGCATGAAATATCTGGGGAACCTGCTTTCCGCCGCGCCTTTTGCTTATGCGCTGGGTATTAGATATTTAGTTGTGGGAAGTGCCTTTGAGCAGTTAGAGGATAATCATGCCTCCAATTTGGACGGGGCGAATCCGGAGCTGTCGGATTCATTCAAGTTCGCGGAGGTTTCCTTCACCGAGCAGGATGGTCTTTATGTGCGGCGTTCACTGAAAGCGAGGAATATCGTGGAGTGGTGTAAGGCACGGGGGGAGCGAACCATGCTTTGGACTTGTTTTGATGACGAGACGGAGCAGTGTGGCACGTGCATTAAATGTGTGAGGACGCAGCTTAATATCCTGTGCGCGGGAGAGAATCCGGCAGATTGGGGATTTAAGAAGTTCGACGAGAAGCGATTCTCCCGTCACGTTCGTCTCTATCAATATTGCGAGCGGAATTTATGCTGGCTTTGGGATATCGTGGATTCCATCGATGACACAGTGACCTATCCTTATTGCGATAAACTGTTACATTGGCTGAAAGGTGTGGGCTATAAACGCTATTCCCAAAGAGCGAAAAGGGCTTTCTATGTGAAAATGCTCCTCCGGATTCACCGATACCCCCATTACGTGAAGGCGATCTTCTTGAAACTGATGGGGAAGAGGCGGTAATGTAGGATCAATAGGCTGGATAAAAATAAGGAAATATGTCATTTAAACGTAAGGTAAAGGGGATGATTAAGTTCATTCTCAATAATATTCCTGCCCGGAAGTTTGACGTTCGGGTGGTAAGTCTCGCTCCGAACGAGTTGTTGAAGGGGCGTGTGGCTCTGATCACGGGCGGAACGAGCGGGATAGGTTTCCATATGGCGAAAGCGTTTTTACGGAGTGGTGCGGCGGTCGTGATAACGGGTCGTAGTGAAGAGCGCTTGCGACTGGCCTGTGGGGAATTGAACGAGGATGATCATTACAAAGGCCGTTTGTTCGGTTTGGTAATGGATAATACAAGGGTGGACTTATTCCATGATCGTTTTCAAAAGGCGTTAGATAAAGTGGGATCCGGAGGATTTCCGCATATAGATATATTGGTGAACAATGCGGGTGTGCTAGGTGCCTCGATGCCCAATGCCACGGAAGAAGCGTTTGACAAGGTGATAGATACGAACCTTAAAGGCGTATTCTTCTTATCGCAACTGTTTGGCGGATATTTGAAAGCGAATAAGGTGGAAGGGAATATCCTGAATGTAGGTTCGTCCTCTTGCTTGCGTCCTGCGACTTCCGCTTATACGCTTTCCAAGTGGGGAATACGAGGCCTGACGCTTGGACTTGCCAAGAGCCTTGCCCCTTATGGTGTTACGGTGAACGGGATAGCGCCCGGGCCTACGGCCACCCCGATGTTGTTGAAAGATGGTCAAGGTAATATCACGAATAAGGGGAATCCGATAGGGCGCTATGCCTTGCCGGAAGAGATAGCTAACATGGCGGTAGTGTTGGTAAGCCCAATGGGACGGACGATAGTCGGAGATATGGTTTATATGACAGGGGGAGCCGCAACTGTCACTTATGATGATATGGATTATACTTTTTAGAAAACAGGAATATGGATGGAAAATATTATAGCTCGGAACGTAGTGTCCAGCTCCTTATCTCGTTGCTTAAGCAGCACGGAATCAAGAAAATCGTTGCGTCTCCAGGAACTACGAATCTTTCGTTTGTCGCGAGTTTACAACAGGATGAGTGGTTTGAGGTGTATTCGAGCGTGGACGAGCGTAGTGCAGCGTATCTGGCGTGTGGTATGGCGGAGGAATCGGGCGAGCCCGTGGTGTTGAGCTGTACGGGGGCGACGGCTTCCCGTAATTATATCCCGGGACTAACCGAGGCTTATTATCGAAAGTTGCCGGTACTGGCCGTCACGAGCACGCAGGATATTTCCCGGATCGGCCATCATATCGCACAGGTGATAGACCGGCGCGTCATACAGAACGACATCGCTCTCTTGAGCGAGTATATACCTGCGACGGACGACAGCGTGAAGGAGTGGAGTAACACGGTGAGGATAAACTGCGCCTTGCTGGAGTTGCGTCATCGCGGCGGAGGCCCAGTGCACCTGAATATGGAGACCACCTACAGCCGCGATTATTCGGTTAGGGAATTGCCGCAGGCACGGATGATCCGCCGTGTCATGCCGAAAGACCTGTTCCCCGAGTTACCCAAGGGGCGTGTGGCGGTCGTTGTCGGCACGCACCGGAAATTCACTGATCCGGAGACGGCGGCTCTCGACGCTTTCTGCTCCACCTACGATGCGGTGGTGTTCACGGATCATACCAGCGGCTACAAAGGGAAATACCGGGTCCCGGTCTCCATCCTCTCCTCGCAAGAGAAGGACTATTGCGACTTGGTGAGCATGGATCTGCTGATACATATCGGAGAGGTATCCGGAGGTTATATAGGAATGCGCCCCCAGGAGGTGTGGCGTGTGAACCCGGACGGAGCGCTTCGCGATACCTATCGTAAACTGACCTGCGTGTTCGAGATGGAGGAGCGGGCGTTTTTCGAGCGTTACGCGGATACCGCGTCCGCGGGGCGTCAAGGCTACCTGGACGCTTGCCGGGAGGAACTAAGAGCCATTTGGGCGAAAGTGCCGAAAAGCGCCTTGCCGTTCTCGAACGTATGGATAGCCCATGAGACGGCAGGTCGTATCCCTGAGGGAAGCGTGCTCTTCTTGGGTATCCTCAATACGTTGCGTACATGGAACTACTTCGACCTGCCCGATTCGGTGTACGGATACGCCAATACCGGCGGTTTCGGCATAGACGGCTATATCTCCTCGTTCATGGGCGCTTCCTGGGTATATCCGGACAAGCTCTATTTCTGCGTGGCGGGCGACTTGGCCTTTTTCTACGACATGAATGTGCTGGGAAACCGTCATGTAGGGAGGAACGTCCGCATCTTGCTAGTCAATAACGGCAAAGGGACGGAGTTTCGCAACTACATGCATCCCGGCGCCGCCTTCGGCGAGGCGGCGGACGATTACATCGCCGCGGCCGGTCACTATGGCAATAAGTCGCGCCAATTGGTGCGCCACTATGCGGAGGATCTGGGATATGAATACCTTTCGGCCGAGAATAAGGAGGATTATTTGAGGCAACTCGACCGTTTCCTCGCTCCGGGTCTCACCGATCGTCCCATGCTGTTCGAGGTATTCACCGACAGCCGGGACGAGAGCGATGCCATACGGATCATGAACAACTTGAACGTATCGACCAAAGGCGTATTGAAAGAGGCGATGAAGAGCGTGGTAGGAGAAAAGGGGAAAGAGATGATCAAGAAGGTGATGGGGAGATGAAAGAGAGAGAGAGCTGGTTCGATTTTCTTCGGGGTGTGGCCGTTTTGATGGTCATAGCGATCCATACGTTTGCCGCCACTTCGCAAAAAGAGGAAATGGTTGGAGACGCACTGATTGTATCTAGGCAGATGTTGAATTGCGCTGTACCCCTGTTTTTGGCCATATCTGGTTATTTCCTTGCAAAAAAGCAAGGCGAGCGGTCGTATGCGCGATTCTTGAAACATCAAATCCCCAAGATCTATATACCTACTCTAATCTGGTCTTTACCTTATTGGGCCCTCTATGTGTGGCAGGGTAATGATTGGATGAAAGGCATGATCCTATTCCTCGCCTGCGGCTTCTCCATCTATTATTTCATAGCCCTTATCATTCAATACTATGTATTGCTTCCGGTGTTACGAAAGGTTAATATGGGGGGGGGTAATTTTAGCATTCGTTATCACTATGGTGGCTATAATACTAGTCACTTATTTAGATTTAGTCAAAGGATATGGCATGAGTTCCTTGGAAAAGGGTGGCCTGTTTCCCGTATGGCTCCTGTTTTTTGTGATGGGGGTTTATCTAGGCAATAGAAAAGAGCGTGCTTATCGGCTTTGGCCATGGCTTTTTGTAATGGGTATAGGTCTGTTCCTCTCGTTTTTGGAAACCAAATGGTTGTATCCTTTGTACCATATGGGATATGGCATAAAGGCCTCCGCGCATCTCTATTCGTTGGCGGTAATCATGGTATTGTTTTCCGAGAAGACTCAGCGGAAGTTTACCTCCTTTGGCCTTTGGTTTAGACTATTGGTCTGGTTGGGACAGATCTCGTTTGGGATATACCTTATCCATTGCTTTTTTATCATGGTATTGAGTCGCTTGCCCTTTCATTGGGATTGGTTCTCACAGACATTCGTAGTGTTGGCTCTCTCCTCATGCCTTGTATATGGCGTACGAAGAGTCTTGCCATCGGTGGCTCGCAGGGTAGGATTTTAAAAGGACTCGAATGATTGGGTTCTGCTGTCTTTTTACAGGGTGCGCTGCAATACAACAGTGCCCTTTCCGCCTAATGTGAGGTGATTGTAACCCGAAATACGAAAGATTTCTAATTTTTAGAACGTTTATCTCTATTGGGTGATGGCCGTCCGGCTGTCGCTTTGATAACTTTATACTTATAAATCAGTAATTCATGGATCAGCAATCCGCAGTTTCGAGGAAGAAAATAAAATATAGACTATGAGAATAGGAATCGTTACGTTTTGGCAAAGCGGTGACAATTATGGGCAGCAATTGCAGTGTTGGGCTTTGCAGCGTTATTTAAAAGGGATTGGCCATGAGCCATTCTTAATACGTTACCTCTATAAAGAACCACTTTGGAGAAAGTGCTTGAAGCTTATGGCGAAGACGGTTCTCGTCTATCCGCTCCTGCGTTGGTGGAGGCATCGCGAGGTCAGGCGCATGGAGGCTGTTAATCGGGTTAAGAATAAAGAGCGTCGTTTTGAGGAGTTTAGGAAGAGCCATATCTATCAGACTCAACGGATCTATGGCTCTTTAAAAGAGTTGCGGAAGGATCCTCCAACGGCAGATCTCTATATAACGGGTAGCGACCAGGTATGGCATCCCGTGCTTTTGAGACGGAAAGACGATCGGGCCTATTGGCTGGATTTCGGATCGGATCGGATAAGGCGTATCGCATACGCGGCTAGTTTCGGATCGGATCAATGTCCTTTAAGGCTTCAAGCGGAACTCACCGCTAGATTGTCTCGGTTCGATATCCTGTCCGTACGCGAGGAAAGCGGGGTCGCTATCTGCCAAGCGGTCGGGAAAGAGGCGGTACATGTGCTCGATCCGACCTTGTTGCTTGCGAAGGAGGAGTATCTGTCTCTTTCACGAGATATACCCCCAAGCCCTTCTCCTTACATTTTTATATATAGTATCAATATTTCAAGTAATGAGGAGATATGTTGGCCGGAGCTTCGAGGTTTCACAGAGAGAGAGGGACTATCGTTGGTGGTGACACCCGCCAGCGGATATTTACCCGGTCGTGAACTATTTCAAGGGGTGGAATATCGTTACGCCACTATTCCGGAATGGCTTTCCCTTATCCGGCATTCCGGCCTTGTGGTGACCACCTCTTTTCATGGGGTGGCTTTCTGTATCCTGTTCCATAAGCCTTTCGTTTATTTCCCTTTGTCCGGCACGCATGCCAAAGGGAACAGCCGTGTATTAAACATGCTTTCCAAACTAAGCTTGTCGGATAACGTCTGGAAAGCCCCCGGAGATTTTGAACGGATTTATCATCTCCCGATAGATTGGGACAAGATAGAGGAGTCGCTGGCACCTTTACGTGAGCGATCCGTGACGTTTCTGCGGGAAGCGTTGAAGTAATGATTTCGTGAATATGAAAATTGGTTATTTGTCTCTATAGTACTATGATAGAAACATTTATCTTATATAATGCCATATTGTTGCTGTCCGTATTATTCGCATATTATGCAGAACATTCTAAAACGAGACGCTCACGTATCCTTGCTCGTTACAGCCTCTTTATGGTACTTTTCGTGCCCTCTGTTCTACGATATGATATTGGTACTGATTATGCAAGTTATGTGGATTCTTTTAATTTTTCTTCCGAATACAAACAAACAGAAATAGTTTTTTATGCTTTGATCCTTTTTTTAAGGAATCTTCAGTTGCCTGCGCATAGCCTTTTCGTTTGTTCTGCATTTATAACCTATTTTCCTTTGCTGTTCTTGCAAAGAAAGAACTATACGTGGAAAATTTTGATGTATGTGTTGTTGTGCTATTTATTGTCTTATTCTGCGATAAGGAATATGATTTCTTTGTCTCTCGTAATCTTAGCATTCGATTTGTTTTTTAGAGGTAAAAGATGGGGGGCTTTCATAATATATCCATTGTCTGTCTTGTTTCATGCTTCCTCATTTGTTTTCCTGCCATTCTTTTTTGTAAATAGGATGCATTGCAATAGAATTATTCTCCTGCTCATTTCATCGTTTTTATTATGTATATGTTATACAGATATGTTTTTTGTTTTGTTGAACAATGACTTGTTCTTGAATTCATATTATGGAGGATATATGTTTAGTGTTTATGGGGTTGAGCCTTCCTATAATACGGGATATGGTGCGTTTTCGAAAATATTGTTTGCGGCGATAGTTTTTTTGTCTGTCTTGTTCTCGAAGACTAAAGATAATGCTGTGATTTATTTTTCATTGTTTTATTTTATATCATTGGTCTTAATGACAAAGGTTAGTATTTTTTTAAGATTGGCAGATGCAGCTGCAATAACATTGGTGTTTGCTCTCCCCTTATGCTTGAGTGTATGGCGTGAGAAAAAGATTATAGCTTTGAAATATCTCATGGTGTTGTTTTATGTTGTTTTATTTGAGATGTTTATTTATGCTAATAATAGGGGCCTAAAAGAAGGAAATGTTGGTGTTTCTCCTTATCAAACAATATTTTGTGAATAATTATGAGAGTTGCTTTTTTATTGAATGATGCGGGATTGTATGGAGCAAATCTTTCGCTTTCTAATATGATTAAGTCGTATGGCTTTAAGGATTGTTTGGTTTTGTCTCCATCAGAAGGCCCTTTCTTGTCGCTGTTGAAAGAAATGGGCGTATCGTATAAGGTTGTTCCATTTAAATTTAATATGGCGACTTATAATAAGAATTTTTTAAGTTTTATATTATATCCTGTTAGGTTTTGTTATTATTGGATTCTTAACAAGTATTCTTATCCTTTGATATTAAAAATTATAGAAGAGAATGGTATAGATGTTATTCATTCGAATAATAGTTGGATTAGTATTGGCTTTGAAATCGCAAAACAAAAGCGGATTAAGCATGTTTGGCATTTGAGAGAAATGTCAGATTTACATTTCTATATGCGGTCATTTAAACCTTTTGAAAAGTTATGTGAGGATTTCAATAATTCGGATTCTGTCATTTGTGTGTCTGAAGCGGTAAAGAGGCATTTTCATATTCGGAATAAGAACGCAGTGGTTCTTTACGATGCGGTCGATTCTATCCGTAATATTCAAGATGTGCATTATGAGAAGGAGAATTATTTCTTGTATTGTGGTGGCTTAAGTGAAAATAAAGGTGTTTTGGATGCTATATCGTCATTTTCAAAAGTGTCACGCAATCGCAATATTCGGCTGTATATAGCGGGAACCGGATCTGCTCATTTCGTCAAGAAGATGAAATCGCTTATAGAAAAAGAGGGGATAGAGGGAAAAGTCGTCTTGTTGGGATACCGTACGGATGCCAAGGAGTTGATGAGGAAAGCGGTTGCATTATTAATGTGTTCCTGGCATGAGGCATACGGGCGAGTGACGGTGGAGGCTATGATGAATGATTGCGTGGTTATCGGAAGGAATTCGGGTGGGACATCGGAATTGATAGAACATGAGGAAACCGGATTCTTGTTTGATTCGAATAGCGAATTGGAGGCATTGATGGAGAAAGTCTTGGATATGGATACGACCATTATTCGAGATAAAGCGAGGGAGAAAGCCATTCACTCGTTTACGGAGGAGGTCTATGGCGAGCAATTAAAAAAGGTCTATGATAATTTGTTAATTCAAAACCACAAAACAACACAGGAATGAGTATCAAGTCTTACAAGCAATATATCGATAGATGCGAGGTTGTTTCTTTCGATGTGTTCGACACGCTGATAAAAAGGAACGTAAGGACACCCAAAGATGTGTTCTCGTTGGTGGAAAGAGAGGCGTTAAAACGTTTCGGTGTCTCTATGGAAGGATTCAGGGATAAGCGTGTATGTGCGGAGCGAACGGCCCGCGAATTGTCCGATCGCGAGGAGATCTCGTTTGGGGAAATTTACGATCAATTGCCTTATGAGGAGGAGATTAAATCGTCCTTATCGCAGCTGGAACTGGAGATGGAGTATGCGTTGACTACCGTGAATCTAGAAATCAAGGAGGTTTATAAGTATGCCATTGACCGGGGGAAAGAGGTGATTATCGTCTCCGATATGTATTTGGATCGGGCTTTTATTGAGCGTCTTTTATTGAAATGCGGTTATAACCAGTATAAGAAAATATACGTCTCCTCGGAGACCGGAGTCCAAAAATATACCGGCAATATGTATAGGATGATATTGCGGGAGAACTCATACAGCCCCGGAAAAATAGTACATATAGGGGATGCTTTGATGGCGGATTATATACGTCCGAAATTGTCCGGTATCCGATCCGTTCATATACCAAGAGAGGTCAACCATACGCTTTATTGTCGGAAATCTAAAACGGGAGAACTCGATTCGGATTCTTTGTATAGCTTTATCAATAATACGGTATCGGAATCGGGTGATCGTTTGTTTCGTATCGGATATGAGACCTTGGGACCTCTTTTGTATGGGTTTTGTGTTTGGCTGCATGAATATAAATTACGTTTGGGAATCGATAAGTTTCTGTTCCTTTCTCGTGACGGACAAATCATGCGTGCCGCTTATAAGATATTATATCCTAAGGAGGATACTGAATATGTATATGCTTCAAGGAGAAGTTTATTAGTCCCGATATTACGCCATTGCAAGGATATAAAAGCCATGTTGGACAGGCTCTCTATATATCGTTATACATCGGTCAGAACGATGTTGGATTTGTTGGGGTTAGATTATAAGGAATATGTCTTGGCACTTGGTCGTTATGGACTTGATCTGGATGATTCTTTTTTGAAAAAAGATTTTTTAGAGAATAAGGATTTATCGAGTTTCCTAAAGGAATTACTTCCCGATATTATTGAGAATTCGGAAGAAGAATTTCTCTCTTTACAGTACTACATCGATCGTTTAAACCTATCCGGAAAAGTAGGGATTATCGATATAGGTTGGCGGGGACGTTTACAGAAGGCTTTGGAGGAAATGTTGCCGGAACTAGGAAAGAATATGGAAATTATGGGATTCTATCTAGGTATCATGTTGGATAAGGAAAACGCTTTCGGCTATCTGTATGGCTCGGAAGATTCCGAGGAAAAGGTGATGGTGCGATCCTTCGAGGGGTTACTGGAGATGTTGTTCAGTGCGGATCACGGCTCGGTGAAACGGTATAAATCGGATCAAACTATTGAATTGTATGATTTTGAATATGATGGGAACAGTAAGTTGAGAAATGATTTCAAGGATCTCCTAAAGATACGGGAGGGGGCTTTATGCTTTGTCAAGCGGTTCTGTGAGAATTCCTTGTCGGATGTCATCCGCTGGGACAAGACGATGGCTTTCGATGCGATCTGCCGTTTGGGAACGGAAACCCGTCAGTCGGACTTAAATCGGTTCGGAAATTGGTCTTTTTATGCCAATAATACGATTTCCCCGTTGGCTAAACCTAATCGTGGCGTTTACTTCAGTTTTTTGAAATTGAAAAAGGGTATTTCCTCATCACCTTGGAAAATAGGTTATTTAAAACGTTTTCTAAAGATACCGTTGCCGTATTTGAGAATATATAAGTGGTTTATGCATGATCAATAGTAGATAAGGAAACCGATAGGCTTACAAAAAGGATCTTATTCTTTGTGCCTGTTGACAGATTCCTCAAATAATAATTTTAAACCATATAGAGATGATTTATGATTACCTTATCGTCGGTTCCGGTCTCTTTGGAACCACAATGGCCTACCTCCTTCATCAAAAAGGATATAAATGTTTGGTTATAGACAAGCGCTCGCATATAGGGGGTAATGTCTATACGGAGTCCGTGAATGGCATCAACGTACATAAGTATGGGGCGCATATTTTTCATACCAGTGACAGGAGGGTATGGGAGTTCGTGAACTCGTTGGTTGAGTTCAATCGGTACACCAACTCTCCTGTGGCAAATTATAAGGGAAAACTGTATAATTTGCCTTTCAATATGAATACTTTCTATCAGATGTGGGGGGTGACGACCCCGGAGGAGGCTAAGGAGATGATAGAGAAGCAACGGAGAGAGTCCGGAATCCTTAGCCCTAAGAATTTGGAAGAACAGGCTATATCTTTGATCGGGAAGGATATTTATTATACGCTGATCAAGGATTATACAGAAAAACAATGGGGACGTAAGGCTACGGAACTTCCTGCGTTTATCATTAAACGACTTCCTGTGCGTTTCACTTTCGATAATAATTATTTCAATGATAAGTATCAAGGTATCCCGGAGGGCGGATACACGAGGATGATCGAGAAAATGCTAGATGGCGTGGAGGTTCGTTTGAATACGGATTATTTCGGGAATCGAGAATATTTTGATTCGATAGCGGATCGGGTAATCTACACGGGGGAGATTGATCGCTTCTTTGATTATCGCTTTGGGTATTTGGAGTATCGAACCGTGAGTTTCGAAACAGAGTTATTGGAAGGTGTTCCTAATTTCCAAGGGAATGCCGTGGTGAACTATACGGATGCCGATACTCCTTATACCCGTATTATCGAACATAAACATTTTGAGTTTGGACAACAACCGGACACGGTGATCTCAAGGGAGAATTCCAAGGAGTGGAGACCGGGGGATGAGCCTTATTATCCGGTGAACGATAAACGGAACAGTGAGTTGTATGTTCGGTACAAGGCCTTGGCAGACGCACAAGAGAAGGTGGTCTTTGGCGGTCGGCTGGCGGAATATAAATATTATGATATGCATCAGGTGATCGCAAATGCGTTGGAGTTGGCGGAAAAATTTAATTAAACTTGGAATGATTATGGGAAAGAAACTCACGCAAGTTTCATTTTTATTTGTTTTTGCAACACTGTTGGTTGTGATAGGCCATGCGGATATTACCTTGGATTACAGAGATCTCTGGATTTATAAATGGGTGTATTCATTTCATATGCCTCTTTTCTTTTTCTTGTCTGGATTCTTGTTTGCGTATACATATCCAGCAAATAAAATGCAAGGAATGAGATTCTTTCCATTCATGAGGAAAAAGGTCAAGCGGCTCTTATTGCCTTTCTTATTTATTAATAGTGTGATTTTTGTTATTAAGTCACGTTTTGTTCCTGCGGAGTTGATGCAGAATCCGTTGACGTTTAGTTTCTCCTCGTGGGTGGAGAGTATGCTTTGGTATCCGATTGGATTTATGTGGTTTTTACCGACGTTGTTCATGATATTCGTATTCTTTTCGCTTTTAAGGAAATGGATATATGTTAACGTATATTTACAAATGGGGGGGGTAATTTTGCTGTTTGTGTTAAGTTATGTGATGCCTAATATGCAGTTTATGCAAATATCGGTTGCTGTTCATTACTCCGCTTATTTCGGTTTGGGAATTCTTTATTGTATTTATAAGGGGAGGATAGATGCTATTCTGCTACGATATAAGTATGGAATGTTTTTGGGATCGTTTGCTTTATCCGCTAGCTTATTGCCATGGAAATTGGTTGCCGCATTAGTAGGTATCGTATTCAGCCTGATTTTATCGCTTATAGTGGAGAAGCGTAGCGGGGTAGGCTTGATACATCTATCCGACTACACCTATACTGTGTTCCTGCTTTCTTATTTCCCGCAGATGCTTGTGCGCGGACCTATTGCCCATGCTTTTCCGGAGGTGAACCAATATCTGTTTTCGTGTGTCTCGTTTGTGTTGGGATTCTCGTTACCCATCCTCTTTGGCGTGATATATCGTAGGGTAAAGGATGCGAATAGGCTGACAAGATTTGTCGGTCTTTTGGTGGGATTATGATTATAAAGAGAAAAATATAATACAATGTCTGAAAATATGGAAAAGGGATTGGTCTCGATCATTACCCCTATGTATAAAGGGGCTGAGTTTGTTGGCGATACGATAGAATCTGTCTTGAAGCAAACGTATACGAATTGGGAGATGATTATCGTAGATGATTGCTCGCCGGATGATGGGGCGGGGATCAACGTCGTGAAGCGGTATGCGGATCCGCGGATCAAATTGATAGAGAGCAAGGTGAACAAAGGTTCTTCTGGGGCGAGGAATATTGCGTTGAAAGAGGCGAAAGGACAGTATATAGCGTTCTTGGATTCGGATGATATGTGGCCGGAAGAGTATTTGGAATCACAAGTGAATTTTTTGCAAACGGAGAAAGCTATTATAGTTTATGCTTCAGTACAACATATAGAAGAACATTCTAAGCGATACTTGGGAGTTCCATTTCCCCGTCCGAAAAAGGTTAAATATGATGATTTGTTAAAATTATGTCCGATTTGTCCTTCTGCTACGGTTTATGATGTGTCCAAATCGAAGAAATATTATTTTGATGAGCAATTAGGGAGTCTCAGGGATGATTATGTTTATTGGCTAAAAATCCTGAAAGAGGTACCATATGCTTATGGAAATTTGACTGTAACAATCTCCTATAGAGATAGGGTCACGGCAGTTACTTCTAATAAAATAAGAATGATAAAGCCTCAGTGGCTGGTACTTCGAAGAGTAGAAAAATTATCATTAATAAAAAGTTTGTATTGTTTAGTTTATTGGGGAATAGTAGGGGTCGTAAGAGAAAAATTGTACTATAAGCTTTAATAGTTTATGTTATACCGCTAGATATGAATATTTTGTTACTGGATGCTCATACGGTTCAATCCATTTCCGTAGCTCGTTCTTTGAAAGAGAATGGTCATGTTATATTTGGTTTCATTGAATCTAGGTTATCTTATGGTTATGTCTCTAGGTTTGTAGATCATAAGATCCTTTGTCCTATCTTGCGTGATGCTCCCTCTGAATACTTGAATTTTTTAGTTGATTTCTTGGGGAAAAATCCACAAGATGTTATTATTCCAATGTATAATGATAGCGCAGAGTTGTTGAGCCAAAATAAGGAGAGGATAGAAAATTCTTTTTCCGTGAAGTGTGCCATTCCACATTATGATACTTTTATAAAGGCACATGACAAAGAAAGATTGATGGATGTTTGCAAGCAACGATCATTTCCACACCCTCGGACTGCATTTCTTTCGTCAAAAAATCTGCATGAAGTAGTATCTTATGTTGGCTTTCCTGCTTTAATCAAACCGAATATTTCATCTGGGGCTAGAGGGATTATGCTTGTGCATGAAGAGAAAGAGCTATTAGACAAATGGCCTGCCATAGAACGAGATTTTGGTCGTTGCACTTTACAGGAATATGTTGATCATACAGGGATCTATTATAATGTGATGCTTTATCGTGATAAGAGCGGGGGGTGCCATGAAGCCGTAATTATTCGAATCATGCGTTATTTCCCTTTAAAAGGAGGGACTAGTTGTTATTGTGAGACGATTCAAAATGAGACTTTGGTCTGCATCTGTAAAGATATTTTAGATGCTTTGGATTGGGTTGGTTTTGCCGACTTTGATATTATGGAGAGCAAATCGGGGGAATATAAAGTTATAGAAATAAATCCTCGTGTACCGGCAAGTATACATGCTGCATATATAGCAGGAGTTAATTATCCGGAAATGATCGTTCATGATATGAAGGATGAACCGATCTTAACTTATACTTATCATATCGGAAAAGTATTACGTTTTTGGGGACTGGATGTTATGTGGTTTATCTTTTCTCCCCAAAGATTTAGTTCCCATCCCTCTTGGTTCTGCTTTTTAGGTAAGAATATATTTTATCAGGATGGATCTTTAAAAGACCCTTTACCAATGTTGATGGGTATATTATCTGGTTTGGTGAAATATCTGAATCCTTCTTTTCGAAAATCTAAATTAAGATCTTGATTTAACAAAATATGAACATACTAACTTTCGACATCGAGGAATGGTTTCATCTCCTCGATAACGATTCTACACGCTCTGAAGAGCAGTGGAAAGGGTTTGAAGTGCGTATCTATGAGAATATGGAGCGCATTTTTCGTATCTTGGAGGAGACTGATACGAAGGCTACTTTTTTCGTGATCGGCTGGATCGCCAAGACATATCCGGATATCGTGAGGCAGATCGCATCCAAGTATCAGGTGGGAAGCCATACGATGAATCATCAGTTAGTGTGGCAACAATCGAGGGAGGCATTCAAAGAGGATGTCTCTTCTTCCATAAAATTGCTGGAGGATATAACGGGACAGAAGGTAGAGGCTTTTCGTGCGCCGGGCTTCTCGATCCGTGAGAGCGAGGGGTGGGCTTTCGAGATATTGCATGAATTGGGAATTCGTATGGATAGCTCGGTTTTTCCTGCGCATCATGCGCATGGAGGAATGCCATCATATGTTTCTGCGGTGCCTAGCTGGGTGGAATATAACGGAATAAGGATGAAAGAATTCCCGATCGTGTATCGTAAGATATTGGGAAAGCATATCGTTTTCTCTGGAGGAGGCTATTTCCGCTTGGTTCCCTATAGATTATTGAGGAAATGGACACGTGAATGTCCGGAATATTTGTTGGCTTACATCCATCCTCGTGATCTGGATGCGGAGCAACCGATGATTGAGGACTTAAATTATATCCGTCGTTTCAAATCGTATTATGGCTTGCGTGGAGCGGAAGAGAAATTGAAACGATGGCTTATGGATTTTGATTTTATGGACTTACGTACGGCGGATGGTCTGATAGATTGGAAGGCAGCTCCTATTGTCGAAATTACTCCCAGTCTTTGTTCCGCAACAAATCTCCGCAGCCAGTCCTAACCTCTTCAATGATTCGTATGCAGCGCGGTTTATTCATCTTGTTTTTAGTACCGATGGTTATCATGTCTTGAATGGTGGGATGTCCGGTTCCATTGACCGAAGTCGCATGTTCACCATTATAACCCTCTGTGCATAGGGTGAGATCGTAGGCGGGAGCAAGATGCCATTGCCATGTGCTGGTATCACTTTTCTGTATTGTGAAACTGAAATTCTTGCAATGATCATCTTTGTTGTCTGTGAAATAGTTGAAAACCATACGACGAAACATTTCTTCCACTTCTAAAGGATTCTGCGTTAGATAGCCAGTTAGGGCCAGTAAGTTGCTATAATCGAGAATTGGGTTGGATAGTGGAATGTTAAGCAGCCCTCCGGCTGTGACTGTATGCAAACGTTCTCCATCTTGCGAGATGTCGAAGCGGCGTGTCGTGAAATACTTACCGTTGATCAGTTTGAAGTCTGGAACGCGGATGCCACATTGTCGTGCTAACTCATTGTAATGAAATTCTATCAATCCCATGTCTTGAGGGTCGTATGTATGGCGGAACTTCACCATCCAATGCCCTTCATTGTTGGAGAACAATGCCTTGGGTCTGCATCCGCCGCTATTTCGGCTGTTAAAAAGAAGAAGTTCTACGTCATCGTCGTTCTTCTCATGCAACACTTCTAAGGCCTTTTCTTGCAGCAGATCGAAATCAAGGGGCTCATGCGAAGTACCTATGCTGGTTTCCGGTTCGTATGTGAGTGCTCCCATACCCCCATTTCCCACTAGACTTAGACGGTCGAGCGCTGACAATTGGGTATCGTTGATGCCTTCTTTGAGCAAGGCCTTATGCAAGAGGTTGCGACCATAGCCATCGGGCAGACTGTCTTCGAAAACACCGAAATTCCCATAAAAAGGTGAGGGCTTTGCGATGAACAATCCCGGTTTCAGCGGAAGTTCCAATGGGGATATACTGAAACCGTTGGAAAGCCATGCTTTATCGTATTCAAAGGCACACTGTTTGTTGTCGGGAGTGAGCGAAAGCGTCCCGACTATCTGTTCGTGATACTTTACGATAAGTCTTTCTATTTTTTTGATTCTCATTACTTATGTACTTTTTTCTTGTTGGTATTCTTGCGGATTTGTAGTAGCTCCTCCATGGTGGAGTATTTTGGTTCGGAAAAAAGCTTCTTTATCTCCGAAGTGTAACCTAATGCCATTGCTATGCCGATAAGGTTCTTGAGTGAGATAAGACCTTTCTGTTCGAATCGCACGATATTACTGACTGCTACACCTGCCTTCTCCGACACTTGTTCGCGTGTCAGATTCTTCTCTATACGTCGCTTGCGGAAGTCGTTGGCTATTTCTTTAGCGATCTCATCCGGGTTGTCTAGCGTATAGTTGTCAAGAACTGATAACATATTATTTGTTTCCTGCATCTTTATTTGGATAATAGTAATATATTATTAGTTGCAAAGGTAGTAAAAAGCTCTGTATTCTCATCGTCTTATGCGTGGCTTTTTAAAAGTTCAAGAAGATGTTTGTGGAATTAAATAAAAAACTCTATCTTTGCACTCGATTTTCCGCAGAGGGTAAATAAGTGGAGCCGGAGACGGAGCCCACCCCCGGGACCTAACCTGTTTAAAAGATTTTAAGACAGATGTACGTAATCGTAGAAATTAACGGACAACAGTTCAAGGCTGAGCAAGGCAAGAAATTGTTCGTTCATCACATTCAGAACGCGGAAAGCGGTGCTGTTGTGGAGTTTGACAAGGTGTTGTTAGTAGATAACAACGGTGAGGTAACAGTGGGTGTTCCTACTGTAGAGGGCGCAAAGGTAGTATGCGAGGTATTATCTCCGCTGGTAAAAGGTGACAAGGTGCTGGTATTCCACAAGAAGAGAAGAAAAGGTTACCGTAAATTGAACGGTCACCGTCAGCAGTTCACTGAGGTGAGTATTAAAGAAGTTATTGCTTAACGTTTAAAGGAGAAGAAAAGAAATGGCACATAAAAAAGGTGTGGGTAGTTCTAAGAACGGCCGTGAATCACAAAGTAAAAGATTAGGTGTTAAGCTTTTTGGTGGTGAGGTTGCTAAAGCTGGTAACATCATCGTTCGTCAAAGAGGTACGGTTCATCATCCGGGCGAGAACGTAGGTATCGGTAAGGATCATACGTTGTATGCGTTGGTAGATGGCGTTGTTACTTTCCGTAGAGGAAAAGAAAACAGATCATTTGTTTCTGTAAAAGAAGTTGTTGCTGAGGCTTAAGTTTCTGCGACCAAAGAATAAGGAAAAGGATATCCTGAAAAGGGGTATCCTTTTTTTATTGCCGATGATAATAAACGTTATGAAGTAAATTTTGGAACATATATAAATAAACTTGTAACTTTGCGGTCTCAAACATAAATACAAACATAAAAAACAATGGGTGGTTTTTTCGGAACTATTTCTAAAGGAGCCTGTATTACGGATTTATTCTATGGTACAGACTACAATTCTCATCTAGGAACCCGCAGAGGCGGTATGGCTACGTACGATAAGGAAGAAGGGTTTACGCGTTCGATCCACAATCTGGAGAATTCTTATTTCCGCACCAAGTTTGAACCGGGGCTTCCTAAATTCAAAGGAAAAGCCGGGATCGGTATTATCAGCGATACGGATGCGCAGCCTATCGTTATCAACTCTCACTTAGGAAAATTCGCGATCGTGACGGTGGCGAAGATCAATAACTTGGACGAATTGGAGGATGAGTTATTGAAGGCGAATATGCATTTTTCGGAATTGAGTTCAGGAAAAACGAATCAGACGGAGTTAGTCGCTTTGCTGATTACACAAGGCAAGGACTTCGTGGAGGGTATTGAGAATGTTTACAATAAGATAAAGGGCTCTTGCTCTATGTTGCTCCTGACGGAGGATGGTATTATCGCTGCCCGTGACAAATGGGGGCGTACGCCGATCGTAATCGGGAAGAAGGACGGGGCTTATGCGGCGACCAGCGAGTCCAGCAGTCTTCCGAACTTGGATTATGAGATCGAGAAATTTATAGGCCCGGGCGAGATCGTCCGTTTGCGTGCCGATGGTATGGAGCAGATGCGTAAACCGAATGAAGGGATGCAGATCTGCTCTTTCCTTTGGGTATATTATGGATTCCCTGTTTCTTGCTATGAGGGAAAGAACGTGGAAGATGTCCGGTTTATGAGTGGCTATAAGATGGGGCAGAAGGATGACTCGGAGGTGGATTGCGCTTGTGGTATACCGGACTCCGGCGTGGGTATGGCCTTGGGATATGCGGAAGGTAAGGGGGTGCCTTATCATCGGGCTATCGCTAAGTATACACCGACGTGGCCTCGTAGTTTTACCCCGGCTAACCAAGAGATGCGTGCTTTGGTGGCTAAGATGAAATTGATACCGAACCGTGCGATGCTGGAAGGCAGACGCATCCTTTTCTGCGACGACTCGATCGTGCGTGGTACACAGCTTCGTGATAACGTGAAGATCTTATATGATTATGGGGCGAAAGAGGTACATATGCGTATCGCTTGCCCTCCATTGATTTATAGTTGCCCGTTTATCGGTTTTACTTCTTCCAAGAGTCCTTTGGAGTTGATAACTCGTCAGATTATCAAGGAACTGGAAGGGGATGAGAATAAGAATCTGGATAAATATGCTACGACAGACTCTCCGGAATATAAGAAGATGGTCGGAATTATCGCCGAGCGTTTCGGGTTGAGTTCCTTGAAGTTTAATACGCTGGAAACCTTGGTGGAGGCGATCGACCTTCCTAAGTGTAAGGTTTGTACGCATTGCTTTGATGGTTCAAGCTGTTTTTAGAAAAATTTTACCTACTTTTATGCCTGCAATGTTTTAATGGCTAAAAAGAGTGAGTTATGACAGTTTTAGATAGATTTTTAAAGTACGTTACGTTCGATACCCAGTCGAACGAGGAGACGGGTACGACTCCTAGTACGCCGGGACAACGTGTCTTTGCCGAGGCTTTGGTGAAGGAATTGGAAGCGATTGGTATGGAGGAGATCTCCTTGGATGAGAATAGTTATGTAATGGCTACTCTGCCGGCTAATACGGACGAGAAAATCCCGACTATCGGTTTTATCGCTCATTTGGATACGAGTCCGGATATGTCGGGTAAGAATGTTCAACCTCGTATCGTGACTTATCTGGGTGGTGATATTGTCTTGGATGCGGAAGAAAATGTTGTACTATCTCAATCGATGTTCCCAGAGCTTTCTGATTATAAGGGACAGGATATTATCGTAACGAATGGTAAGACTTTATTAGGTGCCGATGATAAGGGAGGTGTAGCCGCTATCGTCGCCTCTATGCAATATTTGAAGGATCATCCGGAGATCAAGCACGGTAAGATCCGTATCGCTTTTACCCCGGATGAGGAAATCGGACAAGGTGCCGATCATTTCGACGTGGAGAAGTTCGGTTGTGATTGGGGATATACGATTGACGGTGGACAAATCGGTGAGTTGGAATATGAGAATTTCAATGCCGCCGGCGCTAAAATTATCTTCAAGGGCTTGAACGTACATCCGGGATACGCCAAGGATAAGATGCAAAACGCTTCCTTGCGTGCGATCGAGTTTGCTTCTTGGTTGCCGGCCGAGCAACGTCCGGAGCATACGACTGGTTATGAGGGATTCTTCCATTTGACCGGTATGACCGGTTCGGTTGAGGAAGCTACTCTATCTTACATCATCCGTGACCATGACCGGAAGTTGTTCGAGGAGAAGAAAGAATTGCTTCGTACGTTGGTTGATAAGATGAATGAAGCGCATCCGGGATGTGCGCATTTAGAGCTTCGGGATCAATATTACAATATGCGCGAGGTCGTGGAGCCCCAGAAGCATATCGTTGATTTGGCGTTTGAGGCGATGACCTCCGTTGGGGTAGAACCGATCGTGAAACCGATCCGGGGAGGTACGGATGGTGCCCGCCTGTCGTTTATGGGATTGCCTTGCCCGAATATTTTCGCGGGAGGCCTGAATTTTCACGGACGTTATGAGTTCTTGCCCGTTCGTTCGTTGGAAAAGAGTATGGAAACAGTTATAAAAATCATAGAGCTATCGGCTCGTAAATCTTAAATGCAATAATTACATGAAAACAACTCCGTTTACCGACGTGCATATCGCCTTGGGCGCGAAGATGCACGAATTCGCAGGTTTCAATATGCCTATCGAATATTCCGGAATTATCGACGAACACATGACTGTAGTGAATGGTGTAGGTGTGTTCGATGTTTCCCACATGGGCGAGTTTTGGGTAAAAGGCCCGAACGCTTTGGCTTTCATTCAAAGCGTAACTTCTAACGACGCTTCTGTCTTGCCGCTTGGCAAGGCTCAATATACTTGCTTCCCGAATGACAAGGGAGGTATCGTGGATGACCTTTTGGTATATCATTACGAGCCGGAGAAATATTTGCTGGTCGTAAACGCCGGTAATATCGACAAGGATTGGGATTGGTGCGTAAGCCATAATACGGTAGGTGCCGAATTGGAGAATTCTTCCGACCGTACGGCTCAATTGGCTATCCAAGGACCGAAAGCACAGGAGGTTCTTCAACGTCTTACTCCGGTTGATTTATCTTCTATTCCTTACTATTCATTTGTGACGGGTGAGTTCGCCGGTTGCAAGAACGTGATTATCTCCAACACGGGGTATACCGGTGCGGGTGGCTTCGAGTTGTATTTCTATCCGAGTGATGCGATGACGATCTGGAACGCTATATTCGAGGCTGGTAAGCCGGAAGGCATCAAGCCGATCGGTTTGGGAGCACGCGATACGCTTCGTCTTGAGATGGGCTTCTGTCTGTATGGAAATGATTTGGATGATACGACTTCTCCGATCGAGGCTGGTTTAGGCTGGATCACGAAGTTCGCCGAGGGTAAGAACTTTACGAATCGTGCGGAATTGGAGCGTCAGAAGAAAGAGGGCGTAACCCGTAAGTTGTGTGCTTTCGAGTTGCAGGAAAAGGGAATTCCCCGTCATGGCTATGAGATCGCCGATGCGGAAGGGAATGTAATTGGCGTGGTTACTTCCGGTACGATGTCTCCGGTATTGAAGAAGGGGATCGGTATGGGATACGTGAAACCTGAGTTTGCGAAAGCTGGTACGGATATCTTTATCAAGGTGCGTAATAAGAACTTGAAGGCTCAAGTGGTAAAGGCTCCTTTCCGTAAATAAGAGATAAGGCTATCTATAAATAGTTCGAAGGCGATGTTCCTCACGGAGCACCGCCTTCCTTATTATAGAAAAGTTGGACATGATTAATATGTTGTTCCCTGGAAAATGTTCGATTGTGAGTACGGAAGTAGGGTACCGGTCATTCTCAAGTTTCTACCGGAGAAGTTCGGGTCTACGGTAACGGTTGCGTTGTTTGTTCCGTTGGTAAGCATCAAGCTAACGGTAGCGGAGATAAACACACCCTGTACGTTCATGTTCAGATAAACATTGCCCTTGTCATCCTGCTTGGTCTGGATATTGGAGGCGCTACCTTGTACGGTGATACCACCTAATCCGTTAGGACCGGGATACGGAGAGTTGGACGCGATCTGGACCATAGCCTGTCCGTCATTCAAAGATACGAAGTTCGTATTTGAATTTACGTAGAATACCTGTCCGTTCATCGGTTGTATGTTGTTAGCCTCCAATACGAATGATTGGTTGTTGATAGCTTGTACAGCGGCGTTAAACTCTTCTTGGCCTTCTACGGCATCTTGTGCCAGACGCTCTTGTTTCTTGATTTCTCTCTCTACTTTTTTGGCTTCCTTTGTTATCGATTTTTGAGCCATTACTTGTGTCATTCCGCACATAGCGACAGCGAGAACGACGATAAAAGATACAATTCTTTTCATACTTGATTTAGTTTTAAAACGGTTTTAAATTGTATAGATTAAACAGCGTCGTTGCGAAAAAGTTCCTGTGACTTATCCTTTTTATAGATACAATAACATTTCCACGGAGTATTTATGTTAAACAGAAATCGTACATTTGTAAATAAAGAACATAATACGATAGAATATGGATAAAGTACGTTTTGGTGTAGTCGGAACCAATTTCATAAGTGATTGGGTAATTGCCGGAGCCCGGCAGGATGAGCGTTTTGAACTGGTAGCTGTATATTCGAGAACTCAGGAGACGGCGGATGCTTTCGCCTCGAAACATAATATACCGTATACGTTTACCTCCTTGGAGGAGATGGCGAAAAGCCCGTTGATCGACGCCGTGTATATTGCCTCCCCGAACTTCCTTCATGCCTCCCAGAGTATTCTTTGCATGAGCTATGGCAAGCATGTTCTTTGCGAGAAACCCTTCGCTTCCAACGCGAAAGAAGTACGTGCGATGATCGAGGCTTCCCGTACCTATAATGTCACGTTGATGGAGGCGATGAAGCCTACGCTTACGCCGAACTTTCTTGCCGTGCGAGAGAATCTTGGGCGTGTAGGTACGGTTCGTCGTTATTTCGCCTGCTATTGCCAGTATTCCTCCCGTTATGATAAGTTCAAGGAAGGAATCGTGTTGAACGCTTTCAAGCCGGAGTTGTCTAATGGGGCCATGATGGATATCGGTATTTATACGGTCTATCCGATGGTTGTCTTGTTTGGTCGCCCTAAGAAGATAGATGCCTCGGGCATAGTCCTGTCCTCAGGAGCGGACGGGCAAGGGGCCGTGAATTTCTTGTATGAGGGGATGAACGCCACGGTGCTTTATTCTAAGATCGCCAACTCCGCCTTGCCTACCGAGATACAAGGGGAGGAGGGGAACTTGACCTTGGACCGGATCAATATCATCCGTAAAGTGACGTATTCTCCTCGTTTAGCTCCGGCGATGGGAAAAGGCCCGGAACCGGTTCCGGAAGACCTAAGCGTGGTCGCCGATAAGGATGAGTACTATTATGAGGTAGCGGAATTTATCAACCTCGTCTTGTCTGGCAAGCGGGAGTCAGAAATCAATAGCCTTGATAATTCTTTGATTACATTGGAGATTATCGATGAAGTACGCCGGCAGTTGGGAATTGTCTATCCGGCGGATTGATAACTCTTCGTGATTTTCCTCTTTTTCCATCGGGGTGAAAAACTTTTTCCACCGTGATGAAAAAGCTTTTTCACTACGATGGAAATCCTTTTTCATCACGGAGAAAAAAGGGTTACTTGTATTTTTATTACCTTTGTGTCCTTAATTGTTTAGGATGTACATATATAATTCAATACCCCATATAACGAATACGCTAAATCTGGGAAAGGACCTATTGGAGGTCTTATTTGAGAAAAGAAAATCATTACCGTTTCGCTATGATTATGCGTTGGATATTATCGATGAGAATAAATTGAATATCTTGATCGAGCGTGAGGTGATCCGCAGGAACGGCCCTTATATCGAGATGGATGAGCATTATCTCTCTTTCTATGAGCTGCTTCTGGAGGCGAATGAGGAGATTTCTACCTCGGTGATCGATGAGAATATCCAGTTGGTGTATCAATTGATCGATTATTATGGCAAGGAGGATAACGATTTGCGTAAGCTGGGTTATCTGCGATCGGTCAAGGCGCATTTGCGGAAGATCGGGAAGATCTTGGTACGTAACGTGGTGTCCTTGCAACGGGTGATCGATAATACGTTCAAGAACGAGCCGAGCTATAAGGTGAAGATCGCCAAACTGGAGAATCTGGACGCTAAGCGAATCGAGATCAACCGCCTGATCGTGGAAGTGGAGAAGCTGCTGGATCGGGAACGGACTCCCTTTTTCGCCCAAGCCCCGGACGAGGAGTTGTTGACGATCGCCCGTGAGTTGAAGACGGAGTTATTGAGCGCCGGCCATAGCTTGATCCATTCCCAACAGGATATCATTGATTACTTGAACCAGATCCGTACGCAGGTGGGTTTTACCCGTAAGCTGCGTCGTATCAAATATCTGCGGGAGCAGTTTGAGTTACAGGAGAACACGAACGTGCGGGAGGTGGTAGACGCGGAGCGTTCCGTGGTATTGGAGGGCGTGCAGCCTACCTTATTCAAGGTTTCCATTCCTTATTTGCAAACGGACGAGGCACTGGATGTCATCTTGAAGGTGGCCGACGGCATACGGCCGGACAAGGTGATCCACCGGCAGGAGCTGGGGGTGATCTCCGCCGAGCAGATGGAGAATCAAGAGGTGGGGGAGGCTGCTATCAATACCCGGAAGATGATGGATGTTTTTAGCCGGACCGGAGGGGATTTGTTCTCTTTCGTGATGGCGTATGATTATAACCGGGAGATGGATTTCGAGGCGAAGGTTACGTTATTTTGCCGTTTACTCTCCCTCTATGAGAATGAGTTGGAGATAACAGACCGTTTTGGGCATATGGAGCATATAGAATATGCCATTATTCAAAGAACCTAGTTGTAGAGACGGGGCGTGTCCCCTGTGATGAGACGGGGTACGCCCCGTCTCTACAACTGGATAAAATAAAACAACAATAATAAGGATGATAGATAATTTACCGGTACAGACCGCACAGATCTATGATTACCTGTCGAAAGGTAATTTTCTGTGCTCGAATACAAGTGTAAAGGAGTTGAGGACACTCTTCTCGGTCGTAGAAGATAATTTTGAGCGTTTACGTGATTATTTCTCGCATATCAATTTCGTGTTGGAGCAGGGGAATAATTACTTCTACTTCTCCCGCAAGGAGCCCCGGGCTACCTTGGAGCAAAAGCTCCAGCGTTTCTTCGCTTGGATCGATATCATGGACTTCTTCTGTACGTACGATACGGCCTTCGGGCCCGGTTTCACTTTCTCGCCGGCGGAGATATTGGTACGTTCCCGTATTGACATGGATCTAGAGATGAAGCTGGACGGGTTGAAAAAACATACCGGAGGCAAGGATAAACGCAAGGATATCCTCGATACCATCTTGGACAGGATGACGAAAGAGGGCTTTATCGAGTGCGTAAGCGATATGAACGGGACGTGGAAAGTGCTCTCCTCGTGGGATTACCTCACAAAGATGATCCATAGTATTAACATAAAGAACGAAGATGAGATATCTCAATAAAATAGTATTTATAAACAGCGCCGCTATCCGTTACTCGGAAGTGCAGCTGGATGGAAATATACATTTAATCGGAACGCAGGGAGTGGGGAAGAGTACGATCCTCCGTGCGATCCTTTTCTTTTACAACGCCGATACGCAGCGGCTCGGAATCCCGGTCGAGAAGAAATCGTATCAGGATTATTATTTCCCTTATGCCGATTCCTCGATCATCTACGAGGTAGCGAGGGAGGATGGTTGGTTTACGGTACTTAGCTATAAGACGATGAACCGTATCTGCTACCGCTTTATCGCCTCTCCGTACCGGCCGGATCTTTTTATCGACGAGGAGGGAGCGCCTTATCCGTCGGATCGTATCCGCTCGGTGCTCGATAAGAACGGTATCAAGTATAGCGGGGCGATCTCCACGTATGAGGAATACCGGAATATCCTCTACGGAAACTCGGATAATAAACGGGATTACTCTTGTTATTCCTTGATGGAGAGCGGCTCCTACCAGAATATCATCCGTACGATCCAGAACGTCTTGCTGAATTCACGCTTGGAGGCGGATTATATCAAGCAGACGATCATCACCTCCTTGAACGAGGCGGATAGCGTGATCGACTTGAGCCGTTACCGGAGCCATCTATCCGGTTTTGAGGCGCAACTGAATGATATCGGTGTTTTCCGTGAGCCGGGCATGGTGCGGAAGGCCGCCGGGATCTCCACCTTGTCGGACGATATCCGTAAGCGGGATTTACGGATCAACGATCTGTGCCGCCAATTGCGCGGGGCTTATATGCAAACGGAGCGTATCTTGCCGGAGTTGTCCCGGAAGATACATGAGCAGGAGGCGGTCAAATCGGATTTCTATAAGCAAAGGGATAAGCTAGACGCTGAATCGAAGAACCGGACAGCCACGATGGAAGGCGAGTTGGCCGTGCTGAAAAACGCCTTGTCGGAGGCGGAAGCGAAACGGGTTTTCTATGTCGGGAAAGATATCCAGACGGCGATGGATCGTTGTAACAAATTGGAGATCTTACAGCAGGAACAGGAATCCTTAGTCGTGGAGAAAGATTTGCTTTCTTCCAAGAATAAAGAAGCCTCGGTCTTGCACGCCAATTTGATCGCTAATCTGAAGAACGAGTTGGCCGGCTTCGAGAACGAGAAACAGAAACAATTACTGGCGGCAGAGACCGAGATCAATGCTCGTCGGGAGGCTCGCCGGGAGTATTATCGACGGCTACGGGAGGAATCGCGCCATGCCGCCTCGGAGGAGAAAGAGCGTTTGTTGGTGGATCGGGAGAAACGTACGACGGAGGTCGCCGCCTTGAAGATGCGTATCAAGACTGCCCGAGGGCAGTCGGGAACCTCGGAGGAATTGGAGGCGGTCAAAGGGCGTCTCGGTAATTACGACGCGAACCGGAAGGACTTGGAGCTGAAGATCCGTGAGCTGAAGTACGAGTTGAACTACCAGACGAAAGAGTTCGAGACCGCCGAGAAGCATCTGGATGAGGATTATCAAAAGCTAGCGGAATCCAACGAGGTGAAGATCGAGGCCCTAAGCGCTAAGCTAGCGGAACTGACGGAGTTCTTGGATAACCAGAAAGATAGCTTCTTCAATTGGCTGTCCGAGCATAAACCCGGCTGGGAGCAGACGATCGGGCAAGTGTGTGACGAGCGCCTGCTTTACGGGAAAGAGTTTACGGCGGAGGTAGGCGAGGGAGATACCTTTTATGGAATCCGCTTCACCTCCGGGATTCACCGGAATGTCAAGACCAAGGAGGATTACTTGACGGAGAAGAAGGAGGCCGAGGAAAAACGTGCCGGAATCCAGCGCTTCATCGCTACGGCGCGGCAGGACTTGGAGGCGGCAAAGGAGAATCTCCGCAAGCAATATCAATCCTCCGTGAAGCCCATCAAGGAGGATATCTATCACGCGGAATATGAGTTGGAGCAACTGGCGGTCCGCAAGAAAGAGGACGAGTCTCGTCTGTCGGCCTTGCGGGATCAGGCGACCCGTCTGAGGCAGGAGGAGATCCGGCGTTTGGAGGAGGAGTTGAACGCTGCCGAGGCCGCCCTTTCCTCGATCCGGCAGGAGATCGCCACGCTTCAGGGCAAGATGGACCGGGAACTCGCTTCCTTGGATGAGCAAGAGAAAGATGAGTTGGCTGCTTTGGATAAGGAACTCTCCGCCCGGAGGGAAGCTATCTCGGAGGAGATCGCACGCAAGAAAGCGGAGCTGGAAGAGCGCAAATCCGGATATGACAGGGAGCAATTGGATAGCTTGACCGCTAGCGGTGGCGATCCGAGGCGTTTGGAGGAGATCCAT
This sequence comes from Parabacteroides sp. CT06, assembly GCF_002257605.1. Lineage (GTDB taxonomy): Bacteria > Bacteroidota > Bacteroidia > Bacteroidales > Tannerellaceae > Parabacteroides > Parabacteroides distasonis. Next base: position 1,150,293 of record NZ_CP022754.1, read on the forward strand.
TCCCGCTTGGCGTATATCGGTGGGGAGATCAAGTATATCAACGAGACCAAGGCTTTGATTATCGAGTATCTGAAAGATAAGCGAGAGATGCTGGATAAGGTACCCGACTGGACGGCGGAGAGCCTACGTTTGCAGCAGATCATCCACGGGGAACAGGAGGAATTGAAAAAGCGTCTGGCGGACGTGAACCGGAATATCTTCAAGATAGATGCCGAGCTGAAGGAGCTGAAGGAGGCCAACCGGAAAGCGTTGGAGAACCGGGAGGAATATCACCGCTCTACCCTGTTGGACTGGTTTACCTCTAGGGAATCCATCTTCTCTTCCATGAACCGTACCGACACGGATGGCGATTGCCGTTCCTTGGTACGGGAGATCACGATCCGCGTCAGCGAGCAATCCCAGAAACTTTCCGAGCTGCGCAAGGAGATAACCGCCTACACCGGCAATTTCTCCGAGGATAATGTGTTCGCCTTCAAGACGAGCTTCTCGGATGATAAAGAGTATATGGATTTCGCTTGCGACTTGAAGGAGTTTATCGACGAGGACAAGGTCTCGGAATACCAATCGCGTATCAATACCCGCAACTCCGATATCTTCCGGCAGATTACGGCGGACACGAAAAGCATGGTCTCTCAGGAAGGCAATATCCGTGGCGTGGTGGATCAGATCAACGCCGATTTCAAGGAGAAGAACTTCGTGGGGATTATCCAGTGTATCGAGATGCGTATCGATCCGAGCCAGAACAAGATCGTCAATCTGTTGAAGGAGATCAAGCGATTCAACGAGGAATATAGCTGGGATTTGGGGCAGAACCTGTTCGCTTCCTCGGCCGACGATACGGCTACCCGGGAGAAGGCGACGACGTTGCTACGTGAGTTGATCAAGTCGATGGACGCTTATTCCGGCAACTTGATCCGCTTGGCGGACTTCTTCGACCTTAAATTCCGGGTGATTGAGAACCGGAATGATACGGGCTTCGTAGAACGTCTTACGAACGTAGGCTCCGAGGGTACGGATATCTTGGTCAAATCCATGGTGAATATCATGTTGCTGAACGTGTTCAAGCGGAACGCCTCCACGGTATTCTCTGATTTCAGGCTCCATTGCATGATGGATGAGATCGGGAAGCTGCACCCGAATAACGTGGCGGGGATCTTGAAATTTGCCAACGACCGGGATATTCTCTTGATCAATGGTTCGCCGACCGAGCAGGATGCCCTGTCCTATAAGCACATCTATAAACTGGAGAAGGATACGGATAGCTTCACCCGCATCCGCAGGGTGATTACGCAGTTCGATTAGTTACGATCTATGTTAGGGCCTCGGTTGATACGGGTGAGAGACGAGGCTCTCTCATAGGTCATAGATTAGGCTCTCTTATAGGGGTAGGTGTCTCGTCTATGGCCCATAAGAGAGCCTCGTCTATGACTATACCATTGAAAAAATGTTAAAGCCCTGCGATCTCATCCAGCCAAAGCGTAGCCATCGCGTCGCTCGGCATTCGCCAGTCTCCACGTGGGGAGAGGCTGATGGAACCTACTTTCGGGCCGTCCGGCAGGCAACTGCGCTTGAACTGTTGCTGGAAGAAGCGGCGGAAGAAGGTATGGAGCCATTTCTTGAGGGTGGCATCGTCGTAGGTTTCCCCGAATGCCCGCTTCGCCAAGAAATAAATCTTCGCGGGTGAGGCTCCGAAGCGTAAGAAGTGATAGAGGAAGAAATCGTGCAGCTCGTACGGGCCTACCAAATCCTCTGTCTTCTGCTTGATATTCCCATGCTCGTCGGCGGGAATCAATTCCGGGCTGATCGGAGTGTCTACTATATCTAATAACGTGGCGCGGGAAGCCTCGTCTACCTTGTTATTGGCCACCCATTCCACCAGATATTTAACCAATGTCTTGGGAATGCTACCGTTGACGCCGTACATAGACATATGGTCGCCATTGTAAGTAGCCCAGCCCAAGGCAAGCTCCGAGAGATCCCCCGTACCGATCACAAGGCCGTTCTCTTGGTTTGCTACGTCCATAAGAAGTTGGGTACGCTCACGGGCTTGGCTGTTCTCGTACGTCACGTCATGTACATGGATGTCGTGATCGATATCCTTGAAGTGTTGGATGCAAGCCTCCTTGATGGAGATCTCCCGGAGGGTCACGCCAAGGGAGCGTATCAAGTCGCAGGCATTGGTATAGGTACGATCCGTCGTTCCGAAGCCGGGCATGGTGATGCCGATGATCTTATCCCGTGGGATCTTCAAGGCATCGAAGGTCATGACGGTGACCAGTAGGGCCAAGGTGGAATCCAGTCCCCCGGAGATGCCTACGACGGCGGTTTGGGCGTGGGCATGGAGGATACGCTTGGCGAGTCCCGCTACCTGTATATGGAATATTTCCTCGCAACGTTCTTTCAGCGCGTCGCCGGAGGGGGTAAAGGGATGCGGGTCGATTGCCCGGGTCAAATCCAGTGTCCGGTTGGGAAGGCTGAATGAGACTACGGTGCCGTTATCCATGTTATGGTTGAGATAACCCTGCATGAAACTGGTGTTGATCCGTCGGTCGTTCTGTAAGTTCTGGATATCGATCTCGCTGATAACGAGTTGCTCCTCCATGGAGAAACGTTCGGATTCCTTCAGCAACGTGCCGTTCTCCGCTATGATACCGTTTCCTGCGAATACGAGGTCGGTACTGGATTCCCCGAAACCGGCGGATGCGTAGACGTATCCGGCGATACAACGTGCGGATTGCTGGCAGATCAAGGATCGTAAGTAAGCATGCTTACCGATCAACTCGTTGCTGGCGGATAGATTGAATATCAAGTTGGCCCCCTGCATGGCTAGCTCGGAGCTGGGAGGGATGGGAACCCAAAGATCCTCGCAGATCTCGATACCCACACGTACCTCATCATACTCGAAGATCAGGTAGCAATCCAGCGGCACTTCCCGGTTACCGATCGTGATCATGGATTGCTGTAGGTGTGAAGAGGCCGTGAACCAACGCTCTTCTTGGAACTCTTTGTAGCTGGGCAGGTAGCTCTTGGGCACTACCCCTAGTATCTCGCCCCGTTGGAAAGCGACGGCGGCGTTTATCAGTTGGCTTCCGCTGACAAGCGGGCAACCTACGATCGTTAGTAAATCCAGATCGGCGGTGTTGTTCACTAAATCCAGCAAGGCTTTCTCGGCGTTTCTGAGTAAGGTCTCTTGCGAGAACAAGTCCATGCAAGTGTAAGACGTAACCGATAATTCGGGGAAAGCGATGATCTGGACCTCTTTTTGGGACGCTTGGCGCATCAATCCCTCGATCTGTTGAATATTATAAAAGCAGTCAGCCACTTTAACATGTGGTACGGCTGCCGCTACTTTGACGAATCCGTAATTCATATTTGTTATTGTTTATCTGATAGATGTTCTTAATTTATCGGGGTTTTGACGACAGTCGAAGATCGCGGAGATATAGATGATATCATCTTCTATAAAATAGATGATTTTGTAATGTTCATGAACAAGAGACCGAAAGCCTTGCGGCTCCGAGGATAAAGCTTGCTCATAAAAACCGAGAAGAGGATTGTCAGCTAACAAATCGGCGTAATGTTTCAGGTCCTTGACTTTCTTGTGGGCCATGTTGATAGAAATCTCCTTCTTATAATACTTCGTAATTTCTTTCAAATCTTCTTTGGCCTTGGCTGTCCAATATGGATTTTTCTGTTTCAGAACCATGTCTCTATCTCTTTATCTAGATCCTCACTTGATGTGACTCTACCTTCTCGGGCGTCTTCTACCGATTTCCGTACCTCTGCTATCATCTCCTCTTGCGAGTGGATTACGCAAGGGCGGGGTGTCCTTCTCTTGGAAAAGATCTTTTTGGCAGCCCGTTCCAGTTCCTCCGATATCTCCATGTCATCGATCTTGTTAAGGTATCTCTCCACGAAGCTTTCTCTCCATTGCTGTAACTCTATTGTCGTCATATCAATTTCCCTCCTATATATTTATGCCCCAAAGGTATGTATTTTGTATGGGATAAAAAAGAAGGAGAGGTATACTTCGCAGCATCCTCTCCTTATTAACACAAAACAATCAACAAAAAACTACTGTCTGAATAAGACTATCTGATGAATAAAAGCTCACGGTATTTCGGCAAGGTCCATATCTGGTCGTCGACAACCAGTTCCAACTTGTCGATATGGTAACGGATGGCTTCCATCATCGGGACGATCCGGTCGTGGTAAGCGATCGCCTTCTCCCGCTCGCTCTCGATCTTGTTGGCTATCTTGCGGGCGTTGACCATCTCGTCCACTTTTTCCTTGATGAAGATCGTGCGGTTCGCTATATCCTCGATGATCTCCATGTTCTTGGAGGATAGATGGGCGGCTTTATCGGCGGGGAATAATTCACGCATCTTATATACGTTGTCGATCAAGGAAGACTGGTATTTGGTGGCCATCGGGATGATATGGTTCATTGTCAGGTCGCCTAATACACGGGCCTCGATCTGGATCTTCTTCGTGTACATCTCCCATTTGACCTCGTTGCGAGCCTCCAGCTCCTTGCGGGTCATGACTCCCGTGGACTCGAACATGCGGACGCTGCTATCTTTCAAATAAGCGTCGAAGATCAAAGGCACGCTGGTCTCGCAATCCAAGCCCCGGCGTGCGGCCTCGGCCTTCCATTCCTCGCTGTAGCCATTGCCGTCGAAATGGATCGCCTTGCATTCCTTGATATCCTTGCGGATTACCTCGATGATAGCGGCGAACTTATCCTTTCCGGTGGCTATCTTAGCGTCTACCTCGGCCTTGAACTGCCTCAACTGATCCGCTACGGCGGCGTTCAATACCAGCATGGCGGCGGCGCAGTTCGCGGAGGAACCTACGGCACGGAACTCGAAACGATTACCGGTGAAGGCGAAAGGGGAGGTACGGTTACGATCCGTGTTATCGATCAATAACTCGGGGATACGGGCGATATCGAGTTTCATGCCTTGCTTTCCCGCTAGGTTGAAATCTTCCGTATCGCTGTTCTCCAGATGTTCCAATACCTTGGATAGCTGTGTCCCTAAGAAGCTGGAGATGATCGCTGGGGGAGCCTCGTTCGCTCCCAGACGATGGGCGTTGGTCGCGCTGGAGATGCTGGCCTTCAGCAATGCGTTATGGGTGTACACGGCTTTCAGTACGTTGACCACGAAGGTCACGAAGCGCAGGTTGTCTTCCGGCGTCTTACCCGGTCCCATCAAAAGGATTCCGGTATCGGTTCCCAGCGACCAGTTATTGTGCTTGCCGGAACCGTTCACGCCTTTGAACGGTTTCTCGTGCAACAGGACACGGAACCCATGTTTGCGGGAGATCTTGCGCATTAGGGCCATGATCAGTAAGTTATGGTCATTGGCGAGGTTGCATTCCTCGAAGATGGGAGCCAGCTCGAATTGGTTCGGGGCGACCTCGTTATGACGGGTCTTTACGGGAATGCCAAGTTTCAATGCCTCAACCTCGAGGTCTTTCATGAATTCCATGACACGGGTGGGGATGGCTCCGAAGTAATGATCCTCCAACTGTTGGTTCTTCGAGCTCTCGTGCCCCATCAGAGTACGGCCGGTCATCAACAGATCGGGACGTGCGGCGTATAGGCCCTCGTCTACTAGGAAGTATTCCTGTTCCCAACCTAGGTAGGCGTATACTTTCTTCACGTCCGGGTTGAAGTAGTGGCAGACATCGACCGCCGCCTTGTTCACGGCTTCCAAGGCTTTCAGCAAGGGAGCTTTGTAGTCGAGGGACTCGCCTGTGTAAGCGATGAAGATCGTCGGGATGCACAGGGTGTCTCCTACGATAAAAGCAGGGGAGGAAGGATCCCAAGCCGAGTAGCCACGGGCCTCGAACGTATTGCGGATACCGCCGTTCGGGAAACTGGAGGCGTCCGGCTCTTGCTGGATCAGTAGTTTCCCCTCGAATTCCTCAAGTACGCCGCCTTTGCCATCGTGCTCGATGAAAGCATCGTGCTTCTCGGCGGTACCTTCCGTCAAGGGATGGAACCAGTGGGTGTAGTGGGTAGCGCCTTTTTCCATCGCCCATTTCTTCATGCCGGAGGCCACGGCGTTCGCTGTCTCACGGTCTAACGGGGTACCGTTGTCGATGGAGTCCACCAGTCTCTCGTACGCTCTCTCTGGAAGATATTTGAACATCTTCTCACGGTTGAATACCAGCTCGCCGTAATACTTGGAAGGTCTCTCGGCGGGAGTGGTTAGCTCGGTCGCTTTTTTCTCGAACGCCGATTCTACGACTCTAAATCTTAACTTTGACATAATACCTGATGATTATTGTTGTTTATAGTAAATGACTTATCTTAGCCACTTCCTCAGCCTAGCCATGGCCTCTAGGGTGTCATCCCTATCGCCGAAAGCGGTGAGGCGTAGATAACCTTCCCCGCTCGGTCCGAATCCCACTCCGGGGGTTCCGACTATCTTGACTTCATAAAGCAGTTTGTCAAAGAATTTCCATGAGGAGAGGCCGTCCGGGGTCTTTAGCCAGAGGTATGGGGCGTTATCGCCTCCGTACACCGTGAGACCGCAGTTTTGCAGGCCCTCTTTCATGATCTTCGCGTTGGTCATATAATAATTGATAGTAGCTGTCACTTGCTGTTTCCCGGCGGTGGAATAAACCGCTTCCGCACCCCGTTGGGTTATGTAACTGGTTCCGTTGAATTTCGTGCATTGGCGACGGTTCCATAATTTGTTCAACTGTACCCGTTGCCCGTCCAGCGTGAAGGCGTTCAGCTCCTTCGGTACGACCGTGTATCCGCAACGTATCCCCGTGAACCCGGCGGTTTTAGAGAAGCTCCGGAATTCGATAGCTACCTTCTTCGCTCCTTTGATCTCGTAGATAGAGTGGGGGATATTCGGGTCCTGTATATAAGCTTCGTAAGCGGAGTCGTACATGATAAGCACGTCGTTGGCAAGGGCATAGTTTACCCATTTCTTCAATTCGTCCTTAGTCAAGGTCGTTCCGGTCGGGTTATTGGGATAGCAGAGGTAAAGGATGTCCACCCTGCGACTGGGCAGATCCGGTACGAAGTTGTTTTCCTCCGTGCAAGGGATGTATACGACATCGCTCCATTTCCCGTTTTCCAATACCCCGGTGCGTCCGCTCATTACGTTCGAGTCGATGTAGGCCGGATATACGGGGTCTGTCACCCCGATACTATTGTCGTGGCGGAGCATGTCACCTATATTTCCACAATCGCTTTTTGCTCCGTCGCTGATGAATACCTCGCTCGGTTCGATAAAGACTCCCCGGCTGGCATAATCGTTCTTGATGATAGCGTCGATTAGGAAAGGATATCCCTGCTCGGGGCCATATCCGTGGAATGTATCCTTGCTCGCCATTTCTTCCACGGCTTTATGCATCGCCTCAATAACGGCGGGGGCAAGTGGTTGCGTAACATCACCAATACCCATTCGAATGATCTTATCTTTGGGATGGGTAACCTTGAAGCTGTTTACCTTTTTCGCGATGTCGGAGAAAAGGTAATTGTTCTGTAGTTTCAGGAAATGTTCATTAATTAGTGCCATACTCAGTTCTTTTGTTTTTATGTTGTTGTTTTTGTTGTTTTGTCTTGTTCCCCGTGTCAGACTTTGATGAATCCCTCGAACACGTTGACCGCTCCGCCGGTCATAAAGACCTTACCGCTTCGCTCGTCCCACTCGATGGTTAAAGGGCCCCCATCCATGATGACCTTCGTCTTTCGCTTTGTCTTCCCACGTACGACCCCGGCCACGGCGGTGGCGCAAGCTCCGGTTCCGCAGGCTTGTGTGATGCCGGAACCTCGTTCCCACACCCTCATCCGTACCTCGTCCGGCTTTAGCACCTGCACGAACTCCACGTTTGTCCGGTCCGGAAAAAGCGGGAGGCATTCCAGTAACGGGCCTACGCTTGCCAGACCGACCTGGTCCATCTCGTCCACGAAGATAACCAAGTGAGGATTTCCCATAGAGATGACGGTGCCGGTGTAAATTTCTCCTCCAGCCTCAACCTCCAAGGCCATCTCGCCTACGGCAGGCATTCCCATATCTACCGTGACCTCGGTGACCTCTTCACGCTCTATTTTCAATTGTAGCTCTTTGATACCTGATAAGGTCTCTAAGGTGACCTTGTTCTTTTGCGTTAGGCCGGCCTCATAGACATATTTGCCAATACATCTGGATGCGTTTCCGCACATCATCGCCTCGGAGCCGTCCGCATTATAGATATGCATGCTGAAATCGGCGATGTCTGAAGAACCTATCAAGACCAAACCATCAGATCCTATGCCTGTGTGCGGCTTGCTCCATGCGATAGATAATTCCTCGGGATTGTCTATCGGATAGACCATCGTGTTTACATAGATGTAATCATTTCCGGCACCGTGCATCTTTGTGAATCTGATTGATTTTGTCATTTTGATGATATTATTCTTTATATTATTTCTTTTTGTTTTATTGTAATGCAAATATATAACGTTTTGATAAGTATATAACAGGTGAGAGGCTCGAATGTTTTATAAATATGAGGTTTGTAATAGATTGAAGTTATAATATATGCTTTTAGTTATAAATGATAATTAGAAGTGTGTGTTTTGGTTTTATATCGTAATATATGCTTTGTGAATATGGGTTGCTGTAACTGTAAGTAAAAAAGCTATATATCTATCTATTTGCTTAAAATAAGTCTGTTTGTCTGACGAGCCTCTTTTTCAAGAAGCCTTAACTAGGGATAGATAATGGGTGAAAATACGTATTTAACCACTGATTTCTACGTAAAAGGTCATGTTTTGTCACACGAAAGGTTGCGTTGGGCGACGCAAGTAGTGGCGTTAGCCAACGCAATAGGTCGCATAAGGCGATACATATAGTTGCGTCGGGCGATACAACCGTATGAAATGCCTCTTTTATCCGTATAAAAAACATGTTTTGACCCGTATAAATGTGAACTAGCATGAATTATTTCTCTAGAACAAAAGGTCGTATTTGGCTAATATATTACTAAACAATCATTTGCTAATATTTTTTCTCATATTTAGGGACGAGAAGTACATCAGGCCAGAAAAATCAACTCTCCGGGAGTTTGGTTTACAAATTGACAAAAAGAAAGGAGCTACTCGGTTTTGTTTCCGGATAGCTCCTTTTATCAGATTAACTAATTATCTAGATAATTTATTTTACGAACTTAACAGTTGTCTTATGAGCAGATCTCAAGAGCTTAGACTGATCGATTGAGATCATATAAATACCGTTCGGCATATTCGGAGTACTGATGTATTGCTCATCGCTAGTGATGATACCCGTAGAAACAACTCTACCTACCATATTAACGATTACATAATTACCCTTACCATTCTTTACATAAAGACCGCTAGCGTTTGTAGATACCGTAACCTCTTGAACCTCGTCACTGATAGTCTCGTTATCGGTGATGATACCCATAGCGTCAGATGTAATATATAATGTCGCCATGCGGACATTTTCTTTAACGCCATCGCCATTAGGATCAACAGCAGGACTAAAGTCTACCGTAATCTTAGTATCATTTGTAGGAGCCGTAGCCTTGATATTCATGACTTTTTCTTTACTGCTTCCTTTCAAGAAGTTGACATCTACGATCATCTTTGTATCTTTTAAGCTCGTAGCTTCAACTTTTGTCGTTGCGTCGATTTCCATTACACGAATAACCTCATCTTTTTTAGCTTCGTAAATAGAATCGATTGTAATAGTGTAATTGGTTTCTGCGCTTGCTTTAAGATTACTAACGACACCATTAACAAGAGAGGACATAATAGAATTGATTGCTGTGCTCATTGTTGCTGGCATTGTAACGATCTGTTTAGACATTGGAGTCCAAGCTGTATTTACGTCAGCACGTACTGAATCTGTTGTCGTTAAAACTAGATTTGCTCCAGATACGCCAATTGTCGGAGTCAACTTCTTGTATCCTTTGATTTTGCTAGATGCGGCATCATATGAAGTCAAGACAATAGAATCAGCAGGCATTCCTGTAGTTGATTTCAAGTTTGCATATACGACAGCGTCACCCATTGGCAATTTTGCGTTAGGTGCTTGTAGAGGTTTACCGAATAAGCTAGCCTTGATAGTACTTTCTGTCATCAACTTTGTCATATCAAGAGATATTTGGAAGTTCGGGACTTGAGCTAACGTTGCTGCTAGACTACGTAAATTATCTTCTAAAGTAATCGTATAATCAATCGTACCAGAGCTATTTGCTGTTTCTGTTAGGCTTATCAATTTTCCATCTTTAAGCGGGAAATTAGGGATCATGCTACCCACGGTACCTAACCAACCTAATTTCAATTCTACGGATAAGCTGTTGAAAGGAAGAATGGTTCCTTTGTTCCCGGTCTTGATTAATACCGATAATAAATTTGTGGGTTTACCCGTTTCTGCGTCAACTAAAGCAGCTGCGGATACATCAATTTTCTCTGGTAAATCAATTTTTACGGATTGTCCGTTAAGTGAAACGTTATATTCTTTATAATCACTGAATGTCAGTTTTACGTCATTAACGATCCCTGCGATGAAATCACCCATTCCCGGTGCTATCGCAGAAAAATCCATAGAACTAAGATCCAATTTTAAACTATCAGGAGTAACCGAGATTGGATTTAATTGATCTGCACGTAGGCTTGATACTTGAGGCAAAAATAAAGGGGAATTAATTATGCTTTCGATATTAGGATTTGTGAGAGACATGAAATCAACTCCACTAATTTGCTTTACTTGATCAAAAACGGCAGGAACAATAACTTTAACAACAGCAGCCTTTTCTTTATCTGTTAATTGTTTTTGTTGTTGTGCCATCACTGGGGTGGTAGCCATGAATGTAGCGGCTGCCAAACTAATGCATGTAAAGATTTTCTTCATATAAATTTGTTTTAAAGTGTTTTATGACTCTAGCTGGCAAAGTTATTATAAAAATTAAATGCACCAGCGTTTATTATTCATAAAAGTTGGTGCATTTTGCTACTAAAGAAAAGAAATATTCGTCAATAAGCGGATTCATGTACGTCTTTTATGGCCCTGCCGCTTGGCTCGTTCATGTTTTTGAAAGCCGAGTCCCAAGCTAAAGCCTCTGCGGTAGAACACGCTACGCTAGGAATGGAAGGTACGCTTCTCGCCGCGCTTTCGCTGGGGAAATGCTCTTCAAAGATGGAGCGGTAATAATACTCTTCCTTGTTTTGGGGCGGATTGATCGGGAATCGTTTGGCGGCATTCGCCATCTCTTTATCAGTGACCGACTCGGAGGTTATTTTCTTTAATGTATCGATCCAGCCATAGCCTACCCCATCCGAGAATTGCTCTTTTTGCCGCCAAGCGATCTCCTTGGGCAAGCTGTCGGAAAATGCTTCTCGAAGTATCTTCTTCTCGATGATCGTACCCGGGCACATCTTTGCCACCGGATTCAGACGCATGGCCACATCAAGAAACTCTTTATCCAAGAACGGCACTCGTCCTTCTACGCCCCATGCGCAAAGGCTTTTGTTCGCGCGCAAGCAATCATATAAATACAATTTGCTTAATTTACGCAGGGTCTCTTCATGGAAAGCCTGTGCATTCGGGGCCTTATGGAAATATAAATATCCCCCGAATACCTCGTCCGCCCCCTCGCCGCTTAGTACCATCTTGATACCCATGCTCCGGATCACACGGGCCAATAAATACATGGGGGTGGAGGCTCGGACGGTAGTGACATCATAGGTCTCTATATGATAAATGACATCTCGTAAAGCGTCCAATCCTTCTTGTATCGTATAATGGATCTCATGATGAACCGTACCGATCGCATCCGCTACTTTACGGGCGGCGATCAAGTCCGGGGCATCTTTCAATCCGATGGCGAACGAGTGGAGTTGAGGCCACCATGCGTCCGCTTTCCCATTGGTCTCGATGCGTTTCGCCGCGTATTTCTTGGCAATAGCGGAGGTGATGGAGGAATCCAAACCTCCGGATAGAAGGACGCCGTAAGGGACATCGCTCATCAGTTGGCGTTTGACGGCGGCTTCCAGCGCATCGTGAAGTTGTTGTACGTCGGTAGGATTATCTTTCACGTTGGCGTAATCCATCCAGTCACGGGTGTACCATCTCGTGAGTTTCCGGTCTTCGCTATAGAAATAATGACCGGGGAGGAACGGTTCGTAATGAGTGGCGAAGCCTTCAAGCCCTTTTAACTCGGAAGATACCATCAAGTGCCCCTCGTCATCGTATCCGATGTAGAGCGGGATCACGCCGATCGGGTCACGGGCGATCAAGTAAACCTCTTTCTCCTCGTCATAGAGAGCGAAGGCGAAAATACCATTGAGATCCTCGATGAAATCAATCCCTTTCTTCTTGTATAAGGCGAGGATCACCTCGCAATCGGAGCCGGTTTGGAACTCGTAATCGCCTTTTAACCGTTCTCGTAATTCCTGATGGTTGTAGATCTCTCCGTTGACGCAGAGGATGAGTTTCCCGTTGGGGCTGACCAAAGGTTGTCCTCCGGAGGCGGGGTCTACGATGGAAAGGCGTTCATGGGCTAAGATAGCGGTTTTGCCTTGGTAGATACCACTCCAGTCCGGCCCCCGGTGACGGATTCGTTTACTCATTAATAACGCTTGTTTACGCAGGGCTTGCGCTCTGTCGTGTATATTGAATATCGCTGTTATACCACACATGATAATTGAAAATTGAGAGTTGAAAATTAGTTGGTTTGTAAGAAACGGTCGATGGATCGGGCGACATTACGGCCGGAGGCCATCGCTTTTACGACTAGGCTCGCTCCGCTGACAGCGTCTCCGCAGGCGAATAGGTTGCTGTTGGCGGTATATCCGGCGTTGTCTACGGCGATGTTATCGCGGTTGTCGGTAGCCAATCGCAGTTCTTTGATCAATCCTTCTTGCTCCGGATGCAGGAAGCCCATGGCGAGGAAAACCAGATCGGCCTCGATGATCTCTTTCTTGCCGGTCTGTCTCATTTGCGGACGGCCTCCGTCTGGGGAGGGAGCCCATTCGACTTCTTCTACCTCAACCCCTATCAGGTTGTTTTTCTCTCCGATAAAACGGTTAGAGGCTAGGTTCCACCGGCGGATACAACCTTCCTCATGGCTGCTGCTGGTTTTCAGTACTTGGGGATACATGGGCCAAGGTGTCGCCGGATTCTGTCCGACGGGTGGCTGGGGCATGATCTCGATCTGGGTGACACAGGCCGCCCCATGACGGTTCGCTGTCCCTACGCAATCGCTACCCGTATCGCCTCCGCCAATCACTAAGACTTTCTTGCCCTTACAATTGATCTGGCTTTTGGGAGGGATCGGGATGCCTTCTAAGATCCGGTTCTGCTGGCTTAATAACTCCAAGGCGAAATGTACGCCTCTTAAATGACGTCCCTCGATAGATAGATCCCGGGGAACCTCGGCGCCGATCGCTACGCAAACAGCGTCGAAATCTTTCACTACATCTTTCGCTAATATCTCTTTGCCGACCATCGTGTTTACACGGAAAAGAATCCCTTCTTGCTCCATGATGCGGATACGGCGATCGATAATGTGCTTGCCTAGCTTGAAATTGGGGATGCCGAAACGTAGCAAGCCGCCCGGTAACTCATCTTTCTCGAATACGGTGACTTCATATCCTTTTCGGTTCAATTGGTTCGCTACGGTCAATCCGGCGGGACCGCTACCGATCACGGCTACCTTTTTCCCGTTGCGTACCGGTTGGATAGGCTGTACGTATCCTTCCCGGAAAGCGGCTTCCACGATAGCCGCCTCGTTCTCACGGATCGTGACAGGTTCGTCGCAGCTAAGTTTCAGTACGCAGCTTTTCTCGCAGAGGGCGGGGCAGACACGTCCCGTGAACTCCGGGAAATCGTCGGTCTGCTCTAATACGTGATATGCCTCTTTGTAACGGCCTTTGTATAACAAATCTTGCCATTCGGGTTGCTTGTTACCCAGCGGGCAGGCCCAGTGGCAGAAGGGTACGCCACAATCCATGCAGCGGGAGGCCTGCGTACGGCGGTCGCCGCTGTTCAAGGTCTGTTCTACCTCGCTGAAATCATCTATACGTTCGTGGACGGGACGATAGCCCGCCTCTTGTCTATGTATCGTTAGAAATGCTCTTGGGTTTCCCATAGTTCTCTTGTTTTTGTGTAAATATTTAGTAGTCTTTCTGCATCTCCGCAATCTTGCGTTGGAGTTTGCGCATCTGTTCCTCTTGGAGTACTTTCTTGTATTCGATCGGGACGATCTGGATGAACTCATCCACGTACTTGTTCCAGTTATCGAGCATCAATCCGGCCAGATGGCTGCCGGTATGATGATAATGCTTGCGGATCAATTCATGAAGTTCCTTTCGTGAGGTGCTATCCTCGATCAAGGAAAGCTCTACCATTTCCATGTTACAATAGTAATCGAAATCACCATTCTTGTTCCACACATAAGCGACACCACCACTCATTCCGGCGGCGAAGTTCCGGCCTGTATTGCCTAAGACGACAACCCGGCCTCCGGTCATGTACTCGCAACAATGGTCGCCTACACCTTCCACGACAGCGATCGCCCCGGAGTTTCGCACGCAGAAACGCTCTCCGACCCGGCCGTTGATATAGACCTCACCACTGGTAGCCCCATATAATAAGGTATTACCGGCTATCGTATTGTCTTCCGCTATAAAGGTGGAGCGTACCGGAGGCATTAAGCAGATGTGTCCGCCACTCAATCCTTTTCCGAGATAGTCGTTCGCCTCGCCTTCCAACCGGAAATGTACGCCGTGAGCCAGAAAGGCCCCGAAGCTCTGGCCTGCCGCCCCCTTGAACTTGATATGCAGGGTGTTCTCCGGTAACCCGATGTTCCCGTACCGCTTGGCGATCTCTCCGGAAAGCATGGCTCCTACGGAACGATCGGTGTTGGCTATCGCATAATCCAACGATACTTCCTGTCCGGATTCGATGGCGGCCTTTGCGTGACGGATGATATCCACATCTTTCACGTTGTCGATCGCATGGAGTTGACGGGTGACTTGATGGATGGTCTGCGTGGCGGCTTGTTCCGGTAGATGGATCAAGCGGCTGAGATCCAATAGGTCATGTTTCTCGATATGATCGGAAGGTTTACGCATGAGTAAGTCCGTACGGCCAATGATATCGTCTAGTTTCGTATAGCCTAGCTCTGCCAGATATTCCCGAACTTCACGGGCGAGGAAGGTGAAGAAATTCACCAAATATTCGTGTCGACCATGAAAGCGTTTACGTAATTCCTCATCTTGGGTAGCGACACCTACCGGACACGTGTTCATATGGCATTTACGCATCATCACACAACCTAAAACGATCAAGGCGGAGGTGGCGAATCCAAACTCCTCGGCACCCAGCATCGCCATCAATACGATATCCCGTCCGGTTTTCAACTGTCCGTCTGTTTGCAAGCGGACTTGCCCCCGGAGGCCGTTCATCACGAGCGTCTGTTGAGTCTCGGATAGTCCTAGCTCAGGTGGGATTCCGGCGTAACGGATAGAGCTTATCGGGGAAGCCCCCGTTCCTCCTTCCGCCCCGGAGATCACGATCCGGTCCGCTTTTGCTTTGGCTACACCGGCGGCGATGGTTCCCACGCCACTCTCGGATACGAGTTTCACACTGATCTCGGCTTGAGGGTTCACGTTCTTCAGATCGAAGATCAATTGCGCCAAGTCCTCGATCGAGTAAATATCGTGGTGAGGTGGGGGAGAGATCAGAGAGATACATGGGATCGAGTGACGGGTTCTCGCTATGATATCGTTCACCTTATAGCCGGGAAGCTGTCCTCCTTCGCCCGGTTTCGCTCCTTGGGCGACCTTGATCTGGATCTCGTCGGCGTTTACCAGATATTCCGTGGTCACGCCGAAGCGTCCGGAGGCTACTTGCTTGATGGCGGAGCGGAGCGATAACCCGTCCTCACGGGGGATGAAACGAGCCGAGTCCTCACCACCCTCGCCCGTGTTACTGCGTCCGTGTATCTTGTTCATGGCTATAGCTATCGTCTCGTGCGCTTCCCGGCTGATAGAGCCGAAGCTCATCGCTCCCGTGACAAAGCGGCGCATGATCGCTTCTTCCGGCTCTACCTGCTCCAAGGGGATCGGGGTGCGTTGTTTGAAGGTCAGGAAGTCACGCAAGAATATGGGGCTTTCCTTCTCATCAACCACATGGGAATATTCCTTGAATTTCTTGTAGCTCCCCAAGCGGGTAGCCAGTTGAAGCATGGAAATGGTATCCGGGTTCCAAGCGTGTTTCTCGCCATCCTTGCGGAAGGAATAAATGCCTTTATGTTCCAATAAAGAATCCGTGGGGTGGGAGAATGTGTCATTGTGCATGGCGATCGCATCTGCCGCTATCTCTTCCAAGCGGATACCACCGATGTTGCTGGTGGTTCCCCCGAAGTAAGTATCTGCCAGATCCCGGCTTAGGCCGATCGCCTCGAAAAGCTTCGCTCCCCGGTAACTGCGGATCGTGCTGATCCCCATCTTGCTCATAATCTTGAATAAACCCTTGCAAATGGCTTTTACGTAATTCTTCTCGGCAGTCTCGTAATTCAATTGTATCTCTTGCCTGTCTACTAGATCATCCAAGATAGCGAAAGCCATATAGGGGTTGATGGCACTGGCCCCGTAGCCTAGTAAGAGGGCGGCGTGCATTACCTCACGCATCTCGCCGGTTTCCACTACCAGCGCTGTTTGCACCCTTTTCTGCACGGAGATCAGATGGTGATGCACGGCGCTTACCGCTAACAGGGAGGGGATCACCGCTTTTTTCTCATCTACGTTTCTATCGCTTAAAATGATGTAGTTAACGCCGTCGGTGACGGATTGCTCCGCTTGTTTACATAATTCGTCCAAGGCAGCTTTCAGTCCTGCGCATCCTTTCTCTGCGTTAAACAAAGTGGGGAGCTTAACACTTTTAAAGCCCTTATACCGGATGTTACACAGGAGATCCAGTTGCGTATTGGTCAAGATCGGATGGTTCAGCCGAACCATTTTACAGTGGCTCTCGGTTGGAACTAAGATATTGCTTCCCACCGCCCCGATATACTCGGTCAGGC
The DNA here is from genome assembly GCF_002257605.1 of Parabacteroides sp. CT06. GTDB lineage: Bacteria > Bacteroidota > Bacteroidia > Bacteroidales > Tannerellaceae > Parabacteroides > Parabacteroides distasonis. The sequence continues at coordinate 1,167,354 of NZ_CP022754.1, forward strand.
TCATGACGAGTTCCTCGCGGATCGGGTCGATCGGCGGGTTGGTTACTTGGGCGAATTGTTGGCGGAAATAATTATAGAGGATTTGCGGACGGGCGGATAATATGGCCAGTGGCGTATCGTTGCCCATGGAGCCGACCGGTTCCGCCCCTCCCGTGCACATCGGTACGATGATACGTTCGATATCCTCACGGCTGTATCCGAACGTACGCAGTAGCTTGTCGTATCCCTCTACCTTATGAGGGATCTTACGGCCGGATTTCAACTCGTCCAATTCCACCCGGTTTTTCTCCAGCCAAGTACGGTAGGGCTGGGCGTTCGCCAGTTGTTCCTTCAGCTCGCTATCGTAATAAATCTCGCCTTTCTCGGTATCGATGAGTAAGATCTTTCCGGGTTGCAGACGGCCTTTTTCCTTGATCTCGTTAGGCTCGAAATCCATGACGCCGACTTCGGAGGCCACGACCATCATGTCATGTTTCGTGATCAGGTAACGGGCGGGGCGGAGACCGTTACGGTCTAGCATGCCTCCGGCGTAGCGTCCGTCGCTAAAGAGCAGGGCGGCAGGCCCGTCCCACGGTTCCATCAAGATGGAGTGATATTCGTAGAAAGCCTTTAGGTCTTCGGAGATCGGGTTCTTCTCGTTGAAACTCTCCGGTACCAGCATCGCCATGGCATGCGGCAGGCTCATCCCGGAGGCCACGAAGAATTCCAATACGTTATCCAGTGAGGCACTGTCACTCATGCCCGGCTGGATGATCGGGCGTATATCGTTGATATCCGGGATTCTGGGGGAGGAGAGTACGCTCTCCCGGGCCTCCATCCATCCCCGGTTGCCTCGTATCGTGTTGATTTCCCCGTTATGTGCCAGTAGGCGGAAAGGTTGCGCCAGACTCCAAGTGGGGAAGGTGTTGGTGCTGAAACGTGAGTGTACCAAGGCCAGTCCGCTAGTGAAATAAGGTTGCGTCAGGTCCGGAAAGTAATGGCGTAGCTGCATGGATTCCAGCATGCCTTTGTAAACGATGTTTTTGGTGGAAAGAGACGCTATATAGAAATCATCCTTGGCCGGAAGGTCGGTGGCCGATACCCTTTTCTCGACCCGCTTACGTATGAGGTATAGCTTTAGTTCCAGCTCTTGCTGATCGTTGCAGCCGATGATGAATATCTGCTTGATATCTGGTTCGGTCGCTTGTGCGTCCTTTCCCAAGATTTCCGTATGAACGGGAACTTTGCGTAAGTGCATCAAGGTTAATCCCTCTTTCTCGATCTCCTCGATGAGGATACTGAGGATACTCGCTTGCTGTTCCTCGTCTTTCGGGAGGAAGATTAGTCCGGTGCCATATTTGCCTTTCTCTGGAACCGGAATTCCTTGCAGGAGGATGAACTCATGCGGGATCTGTAATAGGATTCCCGCTCCGTCACCCGTTTTGTTATCGGCTCCCTCAGCGCCTCGATGCCTCATGTTCTCTAGTACCTTAAGGGCTGATTCGATGATGTCGTGCGATTTCTCGCCGTGGATATTTACTAACATTCCTACTCCACAAGCGTCATGTTCATAAGACGGGTCGTATAATCCTTGTCTGCTATTAAAATGATTCTTTTTTGTTTTCATTTGCTGACCTTATGTTTGTGTATAAATAATTATTGCGTCAATTTGTTTTACAAATATAGGTATTAATGACATAATGTGATTGCTTGCCGGGGCGAAAGAGCGGGAAAAAGATAAGAATATCTTGTCTGATGTTTCTATTTGTAATAATTTACTGGGTTTATTCTTTTTATTTGAAAGGTATTTGGTTTGTGGATTTACTAAATGAAAGATGAGCTAAAAAAGAAGCACCGTCACGTTTTGCGACAGTGCTTTCTATCTGTTTTATCTATTGGGATATTCTCGGATGAAATAGCGGGCTAGGAACTTCCAATTCTCTTGTATGATCGCCTTGCCACGTTCTGGGCTGATAAGGCTTTTCGTTTGCGCGTCGGCCAGCATGCCTCGCTTTACCAGCTCAGGCAGGAAGTAAACGCTGCAATGTTTCACGATGAAGAAAGAGAGCGCTTGCTTGGCGGCACGGTTAGCGTCGTAGAAGGGATTGTTCTCATCCTTGATCAGCTCCACGTCTCGGGTGATGACTTGGGCGCCTTCCTCGGGCGTGGCGTAGATCGCCAGTTTCTTGCCTTGCCAGTCTTCGGGAAGATGGAAGTTCTCGGCGGGGATAAGGCCGGAAGTCTCCGTGATAAATGTTTGTGCATCTTCGGTCTTGTCGAAATAGAGAAGCAGTTTGTCACCTGCGGCTTTGCGGAAAGTCTCGTATTGTTGGCGGTTTTCCTCCAGCATATCGTCGGGCAGGGTGGCTACAGACTCGTCGGCGGTGTTCTGAAATACCGCATGGTCGGGATGCTCGGCGGGCAATATCTTTGCCAGCCATTGCGGGGAGGTCAGACCTAGCAAGGAGGTCTTGCTGGTGTAGGCCATCATGCCGTGGCTGTTGACGAGCAGGTTGTTAAGCTGCTCTTGGTTGAGGTCGGGCTGCTCCTTCCAGCGGTCGTGGGCGAAGTCGCTCAGTTCCCGGGCCGACTCAGGCAGGATATAGGATTCGTAATGGAACCATTGCAATAGACGATCGTAATCCTCTTGCCGCTCGTAGCGGGTATCAAGGGCGAAAAGCTTGGCCATGCGGGTATTCTCCGGCGCCGTGGTCCACTCTTTGCAGAACAGGTCGTAGATAAGCATGCCGGTGGATTCGTTGGCAGGGTTGTCCGGACTGACAAAAGTGCCTTTACGATAGCCGTGATACTGCTGGGTATAATGCCAAAGGAGGAAACGCACGTCCTCAAGGTTCACCTCATCGTCGTAATAATGATCGTCCGGAGTGTAGAAGGGGAGGTATTTGCCGTATAGCTCCTTATGGGTAAGGATGAAGGCACGCCAAAGCCCCATGCCGGAGATCACGTCTTCGAAGTAGGCGGCCATGCGGATACAGATCTGCTTTGTTTCCTCGCCCTCGAAGGAGTTTACCAACTCGGTCTTCTCCATGATATCGTAGATACGGTTCGCTATTCCGGTATAATAGGAATCCACGGGAGTGCTTTGTTTATAGGGATGCAACTGCAACCAGTCTTTCGGGAAAATTTTAATGTTCTTCATGTTATTAAATGTCTTTATGCATTCAGGAGTGCAAATGTAGTAAAAATACGTTAGCTATGTCAAACGATAAGGAAAAGTTGCGGTCTTAAAAATGTAACATTTGTTGTCTTCATTGTTATTGGATCTAAACATCTTTGAAATACCGCCCCCGTACTTTTGCGTCGAAATCAAAGATGAAATAATAAGTAGTAAGATAATGGGAAAGAGTTTAAGGGGCAAAAGATTGAAAAGGTTAGGGCTTTTCTGGGTGGGAGTTTTCCTGTCATTCTCTCTATGGGCACAAACAGGGGTTATTTGCGGGACGGTTACGGACGCAAAGATAAAAGAACCGTTGATCGGCGCCTCGGTTGTGATCGAGGGGACTACGGTTGGCGCTATCACGGATATAGACGGTAATTTCCGTATCGAGAACGTGAAACCAGGTACTTATACGGTAGCCGCCTCTTACGTGTCGTACCAAACGCAAACGGTAAAGGATGTTCCGGTAGTCGCATGCCAAGAGGCGGTGTTGAATATCGAGCTTTCCGATGCTAACCTCCAATTACAGAATGTGGTCGTAGTGGCCCAACGGAAATTGGGAACCGAGATGGCCGTATTAAATACCGTACGCAAGAGCCTTCCGGTCGTGAATGGTATCTCCGCCCAGCAAATCAGTAAAACACAGGATAGCGATGCCGCCGAGGTACTACGCCGTATCCCGGGAATCACCATCGTGGACGACCGTTTCATCGTGGTCCGGGGTCTGGCGCAACGTTATAATAATGTATGGCTGAACAATGCCACGACCCCTTCCAGCGAGACGGACAGCCGTGCCTTCTCGTTCGATGTGCTTCCTTCTTCCTTGATCGATAACATGATGATCTACAAGAGTCCCTCGGCCGAGCTTCCGGCGGATTTCTCCGGCGGTTTCGTGCGGGTGATGACCAAGAATATCCCGGACGGGAACACCTTCAACGTATCCTACCAAATGGGCTTTAACACGAACGCCACCTTCCGTAACTTCCAGCTGACGGACGGCACGGCGAAGGACTACCTTGGATTCGGAGCGGACGTGAGAAACCTGCCTTCCTCTTTCCCCGCCCATTTAGGAGAACACTCCACGGATGAGGCGGCAGCCTTTACCCGCCAAATCAACCAACGTTGGGGGATCAACAAGTTCACCGCCATCCCCGACCAGAAGATTTCCCTTACCTCGCACCGCTCTTATGATGTGGGCGGCTGGAAGATCGGAAATATCACGAACTTGAACTGGAGTACCGAGTTCGATTACTCGGAGACGGTGAATAACAACTACATCGCCTACGACGTGAAGAACGACGTATCTCGTCCCCGCTTTGAGTACAACGATATCCGCTATAAAAATACCTCCAAGCTAGGGGCCCTCTTTAACTGGTCATTCCAACGGGATGGCAGTAAATATGAGCTTCGCAACTTTTTCAGCCAGCGTGGCGTTTCCGCTCTGACACAAAGGGAAGGAATGAACTATTATTCCGACAAGGATATCCGTAAATGGGAATCCCTCTATACCGGGCGTACCACTTACTCTGGGCAGATCAGCGGTGTGCATACCTTGCGAGAAAATGTCAACAAGGTGGATTGGACGGTGGGCTATGCCTTCGCCTCCTACCGTGAGCCGGATCGTAAGATCGTGAACTCCATCCTTGACGAGAACCGTACGGAACAGCCGAACTACTATGTCTCTGACCCGATGCGTTATTACCAAGAATTGAAGGATCACAGCGCCTCGCTAGCCGCCAACTACGAACATAAATTCACCGTATCCGATAGGTTCGCTCCTGTTCTCAATGGAGGTGTCTACGGTGAATATAAGAGCCGTACCTTCGCTGCCCGTCGCTTTGGCTACAACCTGTTGGGTAGCGGCTACGACCGGTATGCGGACTGGGATTATACGGAGTTGTTCGCCGACGAAAATATCTCGGCGGATAAGATATGGATGCGTGAGACAACTACGAACAGTGACTCTTATACTTCCGAGAACATGTTGGGAGCCGCCTATGTCTCCGCTAAATTGAACTATGGGGAGGTGCTGAACGCTAATATCGGTGTTCGCATGGAATACTACCAATTGAAGATGGACGGATATAGCTCGGACGGTACTACTCCGGTACACTTGGATAATAAGACGACGGATTTCTTCCCTTCAGTTAATGTTGCCTACAACCTCTCACAAAAACATTTGGTCCGCGCCGCTTACGGTCGCTCGGTCAACCGTCCGGAGTTCCGAGAGGTAGTGCCTTACGTGTACTTCAACTTCGAGCGAGACGCAAACATCGTGGGTAATACGGAGTTGAAGAACGCTTACGCTGACAATATCGATCTTCGTTATGAGTTCTATCCCGCCGCGGGCGAGATGATCACGATCGGCGGTTTCTACAAGCACTTCAAGGATCCTATCGAGGAGACGTACAACGAGGCTGGTTCCGGCCTGCAATATACCTATCATAACGCGAAGAACGCCGAGACCTTCGGCGTAGAGTTGGACGTTAAAAAGAACCTCGACTTTATAGGGCTGCGAGGCTTGAGCTTTGTGTGCAACGCCGCATATATCTATAGCCGTGTCCGTTTCGAGGAAGGGGCACCGGAGCGGGATCGCCCTTTGGCAGGGCAATCCCCCTACTTGGTTAATGCCGGTTTTTTCTACCAGTACGATGACAAGGGGATTTCCGCCTCCCTGCTCTATAACCGGATCGGGAAGCGTATTGAGTCGGTCGGTGTCCCGATGCAGAACCAGGACGAGGATATCCCTGATATATATGAGATGCCCCGCAACTCGTTGGATCTTACTTTCTCGAAGAAGATTGGCAAGATTGTCGAGATCAAGGCGGGAATCCAGGATATATTGAACTCCAAGGTCGAGTACAAGCAGTTCGTGAAACTGACAGACGACAAAGGCGGCAAGAGCGAGCGTGAGCAACTGATCCGCAGCTATCGCCCGGGAGTGGATATCAATATCGGTGTTTCCCTTAGGTTTTGATGTTTAATTGAATATATATATATTACAAACAAAATGTTTTTATTATGAACAGATTTCTCTTAAAAGGTTTGGCCTCTGTGTTAACGATGGCCGTTATGTTTGGGACTGTATCGTGTAGTGATGACGATGATAAACCTGATGGCTCCGTAGCCGTATCGGCTGTGGCAGTCAGTCCTACTACCGCTACTATCAAGGTGGGCGAATCCACTACCTTGTCCGCGACTATTACTCCAAGTGACGCTACGGATAAAACGGTTACATGGAGTACTTCCGATGAAAAGGTAGCGACTGTTGATGCCGGTAAGGTAACAGCCGTGGCCGAAGGTTCCGCTACGATTACTGTAACTACGAAGGATGGCGGTAAAACGGCTACTTGTACCGTGACTGTCTCTAATGATGCTCCGTCTTCCAAAGAGGTGATATTGGAAGGAAATATCACGGCTGATCTAACGATCAACGCTGCCGACAAGAACTTCATGAAAGGCTTCGTATACGTGAAATCAGGCGCTACATTGACTATTGAGGCTGGTTCTGTTATCAAAGGTGTGTCCGTTAGTCCGGGCGAGAAAGCCGCTTCCTTGATTATCGAGCCGGGCGCTAAGATCATCGCCGAAGGTACTGTTGACAAACCGATCGTCTTTACGTCCGATAAAGAGCCGGGTAAACGTTTGACAGGTGACTGGGGCGGTCTGATTATTTGTGGTAACGCTCGTGTGAATCGTACCAATCAACCAACTATCGAAGGAGGACCTGGTACATTATATGGAAATACGACCTCCGATGAGTTTAATGCGGAAAGTTCCGGTAAATTGAAATACGTTCGTATCGAGTTCGCCGGTTATCCTTTGGAGCCAGACAAGGAAATCAATGGCTTAACCTTCGGCGGCGTTGGTAGCGGCACAGAAGTGGAGTTCGTTCAGGTTTCATTTTCGAACGATGATTCTTACGAATGGTTCGGTGGAACGGTAAATGCCAAACACTTGATCGCTTACAAAGGCTGGGATGATGATTTCGATACAGACTTCGGTTATACGGGTAAACTGCAATTCTTGTTGAGCGTACGTGATAAGAATATCGCTGATACTTCAGACTCTAACGGTTTTGAATCTGATAACGACGGTGACGGTTCTTCCAACACTCCGCTTACCAAGCCGGTCTTCTCCAACGTAACCTTGATAGGTCCTTTCTATGGCAAGGTATCCGATAAGACACAGGCTGAGGTGGAAGCCAAGACAGCCGACGCTGCTAACGGTGCCAAGGGTGGTAAATTCCAGGCAGCCATGCACCTGCGTCGTAATACCAGCTTGAATGTTTACAACTCCGTATTCACCGGCTGGCCTTACGGACTTCGTGCTACTGATAAGAAAGGTACGGCAAACGATGGCATCGCCATCAAGAATGTGATCTTTGCTGGTATGTGGAAGAACTTCTATGAGGATGATAAGGTAAGTGAGAACTTCTTCAATCTTGCCGGTAGCAACACGACTCTGGCAACGACCAACGAGATTATCTCTAAAGATGGTGATTACTCTTCTGTCGTAGCTTCAGCTGTGCAAGGCGCTGAATTTGTCGATGAGGTATTGAACAACAGCTTCTTCGAAAAAGTAACTTACAAAGGTGCTTTCGACGGAAAGAATGACTGGACTGCCGGTTGGACTAATTGGGATCCTCAAAATACCGAATATTAATCAAGCTTGGCATTGAATAGGTTGTGAATTTGTTAAAGGCACTGAGGTATCCGGAAAGATCCCTCGGTGTCTTTTTATGTATAATTTAGATAAGAATGTATCATGAATAAAAAGCTATTGTTACTTTCCGCTTTTTTGGCGGGAGCCTCTTGGACCGTGCTGGCGCAAGACTTGGTATTGAGCGAGGGACAGTATTATACCGATGAGACACAAACCACCCCGTATACGGGCCGCTATACGGAATTCTATGAGGATGGCATGCTCAAGATGGAGCTGTACCTGAAGGATGGCCGTCCCGAGGGAACCTATGTGATCTATTATCCGGATGGCAAGATCGCCGAGGTGCGTTCCTACTATCACGGGATCTTCCATGGTGAATGGCGCACGTATAGCGATAACGGCCAGCTGATCGGCCTGGCTTCTTATAAGGAAGGGCAAAAGGACGGCCCTTGGCGTATCTGGAGCGATAAGGGAAATTTGTTGTATGAGATGTTCTATACGGCAGGGAAGAAATCTGGTGTCTGGCGTAGCTGGGATGAGGAGGGGAATCTGCTTTCCGAGGAGAATCAATAGGAATAATTGCCGTTTACATACCGTTGTAACGACATTTACCTCTAATGGTAAATGTTTTTTCCTCTAGAGGTAAATGTCGTTACATCAGTATGTAAACAGTTTTACCTCTAGGTGAAAATACTTTTACTTCTTGATGAAAATATTGGTAAATGTAATTGGGTGGAAATCAGCATGCTTACTCCTCATCCTCTTCTCCAAAGTCGAACTCGAAATCGAATCCGTCATCCATGAATTCCGGCTCAGTGAATTGCTCCAGTTCACGACGGTCTTTCTTGGTAGGACGTCCGAGACCTTTCGCACGGTTCACGAAACCGGAGATACGGTTCATCTCCAGAATCTCATACTGATCCGGGGTTGTCACGTTCTCCAAGTAATTCGGGACGAGCTTCGCGCCCACACGATTCTCGATCAATCCGATTACCTTAAAAGAGAAGGTGATCGGCGGTTTACGCACTTGGATCACATCGCCAACCTTGATCATGCGGGAAGGTTTGATCGTTACTCCACCTATCATGATACGCCCTTTCTTGCAAGCTTCCGCGGCTATCGTGCGGGTCTTAAAGATACGGGTCGCCCACATCCATTTATCGATACGTACCTCGTTCATATCTGTATTCTCAGTCTCTTTTTATTTATTATTAAATTGATTCATCGTAATCTGGATGCCGGCGAGGCAGAAGCTCTTGATGATCTCTGTCGCACGATCCAATATCTCTGGCATCAATTGCAATTCCTCCGGGGGAAATTTCCCTAGCACGTAATCGATCTGTCCGCCCCGTGGAAAATCGCTGCCTATGCCGAAACGAAGGCGGGAATATTCCTGCGTATTCAATAACTGGGCGATATTCTTCAACCCGTTATGCCCGGCGTCGCTACCCTTTGGTTTCAGACGTAAGGTTCCGAATGGCAATGCCAGATCATCTACGACAATCAATAGATTTTCCACGGGAATGTTCTCTTTTTGTAACCAGTACCGAACGGCGTTGCCGCTGAGGTTCATAAAAGTATTCGGCTTTAGCACGATCAAGTCACAGTTTTTCACCCGTATGCGTGCGATTGCCCCGTATCGCTCCTCAGTGAAATTGCCTCCTACGCTCTCTACCAGATGGTTGACAACCCGGAAACCTATATTATGACGGGTTCCCCAATATTCGGAACCGATATTACCAAGTCCTGTTATCAAATATTTCATTATCCTCGAATCTATAAAAGAAAGGGGAAGAACATTCTATGAATATCCTCCCCTTCATGTATTGTAATAATGTTTTTACCTCAGATTATCCTTTAGCCTGAGCACCACGAGCGGCACGAGTCAATTGAACGGCGCAAACAACAGCGTTTTTAGCGTTCATCAATTCAAGACCTTCGAAGTGCAAAGCACCTACCTGCATAGTCTTACCTAAGCCAAGGTGATCTACATTAATCGTCAACTTTTCAGGGATTTGATCGTATATAGCTTTCACTTTCAGTTTTCTCATTTGAAGAGACAACTTACCACCGGCTTTAACACCTTCTGCGTGACCTTCCAAAACAACCGGAACTTCCATTACTACGGCTTTGTCCTTAGATACTTCCAAGAAGTCCATGTGAAGGATTTCGTCAGTTACAGGTTGAAACTGCATGTCCTTAACGATTGCCATCGTCTTGTTACCGTCAATGCTTAACTCAACAACGAAAATCTCCGGAGTGTAAACCAACTTACGAACGGCTTCTTTTGTAACCGTGAAGTGAGTTACTTTTTCGCCACCGTATAATACAGCAGGAATTTCATTGTTCTTACGCATTGCTTTCAAGGCTCTTTTCTGATCAGCGGAACGAGCGACGATCTCTCTTCCTTTTCCTTCTAACTCAAATGTCTTCATTTTCTTTAATTTTTGTGTTACTCAAAATTAGTTATTTTGCTTCCTAATTTCCCATCACACGGTACGGGGCTAAAAAGCGGTGCAAAGATACGATTTTTGTTTGATGTGACAAATATTTCGCATGTTATTTGTCGGATTATCGATCTAGCTTCACTAATTTCGTGGTTCGCATGATCCAACGGACAAGGCCGTGGGGGAGGAGCATTACGAGGGGTGTGCATATTTTGTTGAAGAGACCCGGTAATAGGGAAGCCCGGTGGTGAAACAAGGCATTAATCCCTTTTTTAGCCAGTTTTTCCGGACGCATCATGATACCTAGGCGGATCGCTAAGGTCTTTAAGTTGTCGCTTAGGTTATATAAATTCGTGGCGACGGCGCCGGGACAAAGTACGGTTACGCTTACTCCATAATCCAGTAACTCTGAACGCAAGCCCCGGGAGAAACTTTTCAAGTATCGCTTGGTGGAAGCGTACAGCGTAATTCCCGGATAAGGTAGCCAACAAGATAGGGATGACATATTGAGGATATATCCATGACGCCGTTTCTTCATCTCTTGCCCAAAATAATAACAGAGCTGGGTAGGAGTAGTCACGTGGAGGTAGAGCATTTTCTCGACGATGTTGGCCTTAGCTTGTAAGGTCTCGCAGAAAAAAAACATACCGGCGTTATTGACCAATACCTCTATTGGGATGTTTTTCTCTTGGCAAGTATCATATAGCTCCTTGGCCGCCCCGGGGATCGCCAAATCACGATAAAGCGGCAAAACTTCTATACCATATTTCTCGGAGAGAAACTCACCTTTCTCCCGGATCGCCTGTTCCTCATTGCTGACGATCACTAACTGATAGCCTCGTGAGGCTAGTTCCTCGGCATAGGCGAGACCTATTCCGGAACTGGCCCCCGTGACTAAAGCCCATTTCTTTTCCATTATTTATATTCAAGCCTTTTGATTTCACGTACGATACATTCCGGAAGACCTTTCACGTTCTTATGACAGACCATATCCTCGCTATACATACGGGCGATACAATAGTTACTATGCCCACAATCGCAACGGGCGTGCTCGTCTTCTTTCATACGGTTGACGAAGCCCGGCTCGTTCACCAAGGCACGTGCCATGGCCACAAACTCGAACCCGTCGTTCAGTACCTCCTCGATCTTGTCTCTGGAGACCAATCCTCCTACGTAAATAAGAGGTAAATGTAAGGCTTTGCGGAATTTCAACGCATCTTCAAGGAAGTAAGCCTCCTTAAACGGTTCCGAGGGAATCATATATTTACCCACCATGCGGATTCCAATCGGTAGATAGCCCCTAGGCATATAATACGCCATCGTACGGATCGGCATTTCTCCCCGCATTACATACATGGGGGCACGGCTCACGAATCCGCCGCTTAGTACTAAGGCATGCGCTCCGCATTGGTCTTGGAGTGTACGGGCTACTTCTAGGCATTCGTCTATTTCAAGTCCTCCCTTGAACCCGTCCCGCATATTGGTCTTTACGGTTACGGCCATGTCGGAACCTGCTGCTTTCATCACCTCTTCCATACACATTCTCATGAAGCGCATACGGTTCTCAAGGCTTCCTCCATATTCGTCTTTCCGGTGGTTGGTGTACGGGGAAAGGAATTGGCTGATCAGATAACCATGCCCGGCATGGATCTCGACAGCGTCCATACCTGCCTCACGTGCCAATCGTACGGCCTCACCGTAGGCACGAGCCATGGAAGCGATCTCGGATTGTCTCATACCTCGTACGATCGTGGGAGAGTAGAGGTTGAACCCGCTGGACGCTGAGATAGGCGTGCATCCGCAAATCCGCTTATGCGACATATTACCGCAATGGCCTAACTGGATGGAAGCGGCGGCTCCCTCTTTATGGATAGCGTCGGTGAGCTTGCGGAGGCCGGGAATAATATCCGGACGCATCCACAGCTGACGCTCGAACGACAAGCCGCTTTGCGTCACGGCGGCATAAGCTATGTTCGTCATGCCGATCCCTCCGGCGGCTACGGATGTATGATAGTTGAATAACTGCTCCGAGGGAGCGTTTCCCGGGCACATACTCTCGAATGCGGCGGCCCGGATCGTGCGGTTCCTAAGTGTTAGCGGACCGATCTTACCGGGTGTAAACAGGATTGATTTGTCCATATCAATAGATTAATATAGTTGTTCCGAAAAATTAAGTTAGATAGTTTTCTCTATATTCCAGACGAAGGCCCGAAGCCCTTGCGCTTCCGTTTCCTTGTCTAAGTTGTGTAGGATTTCCAGAAAATGATCGACCTTCTCGTCTTCTACCATCGTAAGGATAGCTGAGTTCAAGGTAGGCCAAGCGTGATTGCCGTAATGTGGCTCGCCTGTTTTACTTCCCCGTCCTTGCACGACATCCCAATAGGTAAAACCTTTAAGGTTATTACGGTCCATGATATTGACGATGGTCTCGTAATACGCTTGATTGAAAGATATAAATATCGCTTTCATATAGTTGCTTTTTTATGAGATCGCATACCCGTAGGGAGGCTTTTCTTGCGATGGGCATTCAAGCCTGTTTATAATGGGCATCGTAAGCACCTTACAATGGGCATTGTCACGACCTAACAATGCCCATCGAGGTTTGCTTGGCCTCGGCTTCCCTATGGTACGCAAAGATAATTAATTATTTCGTAATGCCTTTCTTATTTTGCGGCGTCTTCGTTTTACGCCGTTGGCGGCGAATACGGCATAGACCGTCGGAACAATAATCAAGGTAATCAAGGTGGATACGGAAAGACCCCAAGCCACGGTCATACCCATCGAGCGCCACATCTCGGAACCCTCGCCGGTTCCCACCGCCATCGGGATCATACCCAAAACGGTCGTCAATGTTGTCATCAATACCGGGCGAAGACGGGATTTTCCGGCAGTCACTACCGATGTGATAATACCCATGCCACGTTCCCGACATAAGATCGTATAGTCGATCAGCACGATACCGTTTTTAACCACGATACCCATCAACATGATCACGCCGATCAAAGCCATAACGCCCAATGGTGTCTGCGTGACCGCCAATCCCAATACGATACCTGTAAAGGCGAACGGGATAGAGAACATGATCACGAACGGGTCTACCAACGACTCGAACTGGGCAGCCATCACGATGAATACCAAGATGATGATCAATACCATCAAGATACCCAAATCGGTAAATGTATCCTGCTGATCTTCGAATGTTCCACCCAACTGCCAACTTACGTCGGATGGGATATCCATTTGTTTCAACTCGTTCCGGGCGGCGGCAACCAAGTCGCTCAATGCCGCTCCCTTACCCGCTACGGCAGATACGGTGATCACACGCTCACGGTCTTTACGCTCGATGGTCGGGGGAGTCATACGTTCCACTACCTTGCCTAAATCACGGATGCGGATGCCTTTGCCCTCATTGTTATAGATCAAAATATTCTCAAGATCCTCTACGGACTCACGGAACTCTGGGGCGTAACGTACCTTGATATCATACTCATCTCCATCCTCACGATATTTTGAAGCGGTGGAACCATTTACACGGTTTCGGAGATACATAGAGGCGGTTGTTACGTTCAGCCCGTTGATGGCCAGTTTCTCCCGGTCGAAGTCGATCTGGTATTCCGGGATATAATCCTCACGGCTGATATTTACTTGCGAGCATCCTTTTACATTTCTCATACGACGGGCGATCTCATTCGCCACGGCATCCGTCTGGGCGAAATCAAAACCATAGATCTCGATGTTAACCGAGGTCTCTCCACCCATAGAACCTTCCTGCCCTCCGGCGAGTACCTCGAATTTCTTGATCTCGCTGTATTGGGCTAAGTCCTGCCGCATCAACTCGCAAATCTCGGTAAGACCTCTCTCACGGTCGCCCACGCTAGTTAGGTTTATATTGAACTCGATAATATGCGTACCGTTATTGCTTAGCTGGGCGAAGGTATTATCCGTATCCGCCGTACCTTCCGTGAAGTTACTGATTAGGATCTCCGGATATTTCTCACGGAACTTCTTGTCGATGTCGAGAGCTAACTCACGGGTAATATCCTGCCGTGTACCGATCGGCAACTCAATCGTTATGCCGATGCGTGCGTTATCTTGTGTCGGGAAAAATTCCGTCTTGATAACCGGGATCAGCATCATACTGCCGATGAAGATCAGCGTAGCGCCTACGATCACCGTTTTCCGGTGGCGTACGGCCCAGTTCAAGAAGCGTCCGTAACCGCGATCCAAAGCGTTCAATCCCTTTTCGATAGGCGTGAAGAACATCCGGTACAATTTACCCTTCTCCGGTTGCTGGCGTAATAACTGTGAGCAAAGCATCGGGGTCAATGTCAAGGCGCCTACCGTAGAAACGATCATGATGATACTAACGATCCATCCCAACTGCTTAAATAAGATACCCGCCATACCCGTAACCATCGTCAACGGCAAGAACACCGCTAACATCGTAAGGGTGGAGGCGATAACCGAGATAGCCACCTCGTTCGTGGCGTGTACAGCGGCCTGTTTCGGCTGGCTACCCCGCTCGATATGGGTCGTTACGTTCTCCAATACCACGATAGCGTCGTCCACCACCATACCGATAGCGATAGAAAGTGAGCTCAATGAGATAATGTTTAACGTATTGCCCGAGGCCAGCAAATAAGCGAAAGAAGCGATCAAGGAGATCGGGATGGTTAAGATAATGATAAACGTAGCCCTCCAGCGTCCCAAGAACACGAATACCACCAACATAACGATGATAAAGGTAATCATGATCGTCTCTTTCAAGCTATCGATCGTATTCAAGATATTCGTGGAAGTATCCATGATTACGTCCAGCTTCACGTCTGAGGGTAAGCTAGCCTGTATCTCCGGAAGTTTCTGGTGTACCTTCTTGGCGATGTTCACCGAGTTCGCTCCGGACTGTTTCTGTATGACGATCATACCACCTTTCGTGCCGTTGTTGAACGTTTCTTGCGCACGTTCCTCGATACTGTCCTCTACACGGGCCACGTCACGCAGATATACGTTCTTTCCGTTCTGGCTACCGATCACTAGGTCTAGCATCTGCTTAGCGTCCGTGAATTCTCCTTGAACACGCAAGGAGTAGGTATTAGAACCGATATCTACGCTACCTCCCGGTGTATTCCGGTTCTCTTGCGCGATGATGGTAGAGATACCTTCGATGGTCTGGCCGTAAGCCTCCAACTTGTACGGGTCGCAATACACTTGCAACTCACGGATCGGCGTACCGGAGATAGACACGGCACCCACGCCACTGATACGGGCCAATGGGTTGGATACCTTATCGTCCAAGATCTTGTAAAGAGCGTTCGTGCTCTCCTCCGCGGTCACGGAAAGGATCAAGATAGGGATATCGTCCGTACCGAACTTGAAGATGATCGGATTCTCTACGTCATCGGGTAGGGAAGACTCTACCATGTCCAGTTTGTCGCGGACATCGTTTGTGGCGACATCGATATCGATGCCATAATTAAATTCCAACGTTACGATCGATATATTCTCACGGGATTGCGACGTGATATGCTTCAAGTCGCTTACGCTATTCAACACGTTTTCCAAGGGCTTCGAAACATTCATCTCGATATCCGAAGCGCTGGCGCCGGGATAGGCCGTCATCACCATGATGGTGTTCGTCTCTATCTCCGGAAGCAAGTCCACTGATAACCTGCTTAAGGAAAAAAGTCCGAAGATCACGATCGCCACAAATACAAGGGCGGTCGATACGGGCTTTCTTACCGCTGTTCCATATAAACTCATAGTCTGTTATTCGTTTTCGATTTCAACTTCCATACCGTTCGTCAGGCGGCTTTGCCCGGTGATAACCACTTGGTCGCCATCCTCCACTCCGGATATGATCTCATATTTATCACCCATACGGCGTCCTAGCTCCACCTTCTGGTAGGATACCTTGCCGTCTTTGCATACATAGATATACCGGTCGCCGGCGCCTGATTGTTTTACGATAGAGCGATCCGGGGCCACCACGTGATCCATATGGCCGAAACTCATCGTCACCCGGGCGAACATACCCGGTCGCACTCGCTCATCCGAGTTGGCGATCTTGATCTCCACAGGGAACGTGCGGGTAGCGGGATCGATCGTCGGATAAACCAAGTTGACTTTACCCTTGAAAACCTCGTCTCCGTACACATCCAGCCGGATATCTACCTCATGGCCTTTCTTCACTTTCGTAAAAAGACTCTCGGAGACATTCACCATTAATTTGACCGGACGGATTTCCTCCACTGTGTAGATTGGGTTTCCGCCGCTGTACATATCGCCGCTATCGTAGTTGCGGGCAGTTACGATTCCGCTGATCGGGCTTAGCAATTGGGTGTTCTCCACCAAGTTTTTATACGTCTCTCGAGCCACTTCCAAGGAAGTCTTTTGGGCATCCCAAGCGGATTTGGAAGCACCGCCTACCTTATACAACTCGTCGATACGTTTGAACTCGATCTCTTGGTTATCCAATTGTATCTTCGCTTGCTTTAGGCTGGTAGCGTCCATCTTGGCTAATAACTGCCCGGCTTTTACATGGTCGCCTACCTCGGCGAAGATTTTCTCGATACGGAATGGGGTTTGGGGAGCGATATTATTTTTGATATTCGCTTCCACCGTAGCGGTAAATTCACTGAGTTGCTCCACGTCTTGAACAGAGACCGTCTCCACTTTCACCTTTACTTTCTCATTCTGTGTTTCCGTGGCTTCCTCACTCTTATTACCCGAGCAAGACATCAGCAGGGCCAATGTAGCTATCGGTATTACTTTCAGCATTTGACTTGTCTTCATATAATTGTTCCTAATTATTATCTATTAAACTTTCAATTTTTAATTTTCAATTTTCAATTCATCTGTTCGTTACCCAATACTTTCTCCAGATCCGCCTTCGCTACCATATAGTCGTAGATAGATTGGTTGAAGTTCAACCGAGCCTGCGTCAAGGCAAGTTCGGCATCGTTCATCTCCAGCCATGTACCGGCTCCGGTGTCATACCGTTTTTGCGAGATCATATATCCCCGTTCCGCTTGCTCGACTCCCTTTTGGGCGGCGTCGAACTTCTTGATACAGGTATTCATATTATCTATGTACTGTTTAACGGCCAACTGTAAATTGCGCTTGGTATCGTCCCGTTGCAGGTTTAATTGGTCGATGGAGACTTTCGTCTGCTTTACCTTATAAAATTTACTACCTCCGGAGAAGATAGGAACCGATAACGTGATACCGATCATCGAATAGGGGTTCCATCTGTAATTCTTGAACTTGAAGTCATTGTTCATGGCGCTCCATTGATATAGACCGGTCAGCGACAAGGTCGGCAGATAATCGAATTTCTGCATGACCAGCGTCTTTTTCAGCTGTTCCGCCTGAAGGTCTAATTGTTTCAAGTCCGTATTCTCGGATAAGGTTGTATCCGTGGATAGATAGTCGGCGAAGAGGCTGGACTTGAAATCCGTCAGTTGTCCGTCGCAATCGATATTTAAATCCAGATCCATGCCCAATAACGCTTTTAACTGCCATTTAGCCAAGGTAAGGGAGTTCTCTGCCTGCAACAGATTAGGCTCTGTATTCTTTACCGTCACATCGGCACGTATCAAGTCGTATTCAGCTACGGTTCCCTGTTCATACTTCCGTTTGATATCCAGATAATTCTCCATGGCATTGTCGTAACTTTGCTTGAATACCCGGTAAGAGTCGCTTGCCAGAAGGACGGCGTAAAAGCTCTTTTTCACTTGGTTCACCATCGCTATTTTAGAAGAGCGAGCTTGCTCCACCGCCAATTCCACGTCTAAGGCCGAGATACTCAAGCTTTTCCATAAGGAGGCGTTCACCAGTGGCATGGAAGCGTTGAAGCCCAAGCTCCAGTTGTTGCTACGTCCTACCTCGAAGCCCTCGTCCATACTCGACATGTCCGTGCCTTCGGGCAAGCTGCCGCCTCCCATGTCACCCATGTCGAAATCCATATACATCACCTGTTTCTTCAAGGTACGGTTGTAGTCCCCCGCAAAACTGATCTGCGGAAATAGAGAAGCGTACGAGCCTTTACGTGCGTACTTTTTCTTCTGTATTTCTTTATCGGCAACTTTTACGGTCGGGTTCTCGCTAAGGGCGATCTCTAGCGCTTTTCCAAGATCCAGTTTCAGGGTGTCTTGAGCCAGAACCGGTCTCGCCGCCAGAAAAGGCAATACCATAAATGTGACCAACATCATTTTTCTACTCATCAATAATCGTTTCATTTAGGATAGATTTTGTCTGTGATTAAACTCATTAAGTGTTCGCTATAAATCATAGGATTGTTTGAGATCGAATCGGTCTAGGATCGCTCTTCCCTTCTCGGTACTGATCCCTTTCAGGAATGTGAGGAGGATCGTGTTGTATACCTCGGTGATGGAATGCTTGCAGAAGACATTGGAAGGCCGCAACATCTTCGTCTGCTCTTTCACCAGTAAGGCCATGATCTCGAAGTTGATCCCCTCTTGGAACACGCCCTCTTTAACGCCCCGTGTGAACAAGTCCATACACCTCTTACCCATTCTCGCTTTATTCATCTCTATTTTTTGTTGGGCTTTCGGATATTTCTTCAAGTCCTCGTAAAACTTCTCGTTGAACCATCTCGGGTTTTTCATCATCTCCTCATAGAAGAGCAGGATTACTTCCAAGGCATTGAAAGGTTCTTTTTCCAATCCTGTCAGATATTGTCCGAGCGATTCGGTATTGTGATCGATCCCCTCGATCAGCAAGGTTTCCTTGTCCTCGAACGACTCGTAAAGTGTACGCTTGGAGATGCCAGCCGCTTTCGCTACATCATCCATACTCACACTCTTGATGCCATATTGAGAAAAAAGATCGAACGCCGTATTAATAATCTGTTCTTTTATCATATTCTTTTTTGTTACGTCAAAAGTAGCCGGGGCAATCCCTGTATACAAGTAAAAAGCGCTGACTCGTCCGTTGGAATCGACCAATGACCGGATATTCCCGTCGAATCTATTCGCAAAGGTCTGATATATTTAGAAAACCAGAAAGGTTTATACTGTTACGGTATTGGTATGGAATGAAACAGGATATTGTCAAAAATTCTTGTTATTCGTTCAATTTTGGATGAAAATTGGTTAAAAACGAAATAGTGGGTGGTCTTTGGCTTTTTATTTCTATCTTTGTCCGAGGTGATAATAAAAATCTACAGATAGATATGAAAAATTTACCTTTAATTGAAGTCACTGAGTTAATCAAGGGAATTGAGTCCAGCGACAACTTTCAAGATGATTTATCGATAGCGGATCTGAACGGAGATTTGATTAATTACGAGGAAAAAAGGCTGGAGCATTCCACCCCGATGCGTTTAAATGCCTTGTTGATGATCTTGGTACAGGAAGGTACTGCTGATATTTCGGTAGACTATATTCCATATAAGATAGAGAAGAATACGTTTATAACCTTGATGCCGACTCATATCATACAGGTATCGAAAGTGAGCAAAGATTTGAGAGGGCGTTTGTTGATCGTGTCCAGATCTTTTCTGGATGGATATACTACCCCGGCAGGGAAAAAGAACTCTATGGTGCATTATATGCAGATCCGTAAGAATCCATGTGCTGCGATGAGTGCCGAGGAGACTGAGCATATATCCGGCCAATTCTCCATCTTACGGGAAAAGATGAAGCTGCGTACCCATTTTTTCCAGAAGGAGGCTCTCCAAAACGCCTTAGTCGGTTTCTTTATCGAGTTGGCTAATATCTTTATGGGTAAGAAGGAGCTGATGACGGCACCTACACTCTCCCGGAAGGAGGAGCTTTTCGAGCAGTTCCTGCAATTGCTTTTCGAGCATTGCAAGGAGCAGCACGTCGTTACTTTCTATGCCGAGAAATTATTTATTACCCCACAGTATCTTTCGCTTATCTTGAAAGAGCTAACGGGTAAATCAGCGAATAAATGGATTGACGACGCCTTGATCGTCGAGGCCAAGATGCTGTTGAAGGCCCCGCAAGCCACGGTTCAGCAAGTAGCGGATATACTCCACTTCTCCGATCAATCCACTTTCGGTAAGTTTTTCAAGAAGCATATGGGTATATCACCCATGGAATACCGGAAATCATAATCCGGTATTTTCTATACGCTTGCGGAACTTATACCAGTTGATCAACTCACAAGCCCCGTAGAAAATGCTGGCTACACCGAAGATTACGAATGTATTTGCCGCCGCCCCGAACGGGTAGGCAAGAATCATTACTCCGGTTATCAAGATCAAAGCCGGCATCAGGTAGAACCCCAACGGTACATTGCTCCATTTCCTTGCGGATATCAATGAAACCAATTGCTGTACACCGGCAATTACCAATAAGGCTCCGAGTAAGTACATTAATATATTCACGAAGAACTCGGGCATGATCACCAACCACGCTCCGAACAGTATGCTTCCCGCTGCCTCGATAGGAAACATCGGTTTCTCCCCGTTCTCGTTCTTCGGTCGGGTGAAATAGCTGAGGATAGCGAATAATCCCGGTAAAATGAATAGTATACCGATCGTGATAACCAGATAGGTTATGGCTGCTTCCGGCCATAATACCAAAACAAACCCTAATACCATCGCGAATGCGCTACGTAAAACCGCGCCATTAATAGATCTCATATGTTTTTATTTTAGATTTCACTTATAATATGACAAAGGTATATATTCTTTCCGACTTTTTTTACCTTTGTGCGCCATAAAGCAGTATCAGGAAAAACATCGAAATATATCCCTCTTGAATGCATGCTTCGCGTAAAAAGACAAACTTGAAATCATCTAACGAATAATAATACTAAAACAAAAAATGAAGCGTATAGTTTTTTTGGATTACGTGCGTGTGTTTGCGTGCTTCCTTGTCATGGTTGTCCACGCCAGTGAAAACTTTTATGGAGCTGAGGGCTCCACGGATATGGTGGGACCGCAATCTTATCTGGCCAATGAGGCTGATCGGTTGTGGGTAGCCGTATACGATGGTTTCTCACGCATGGCGGTGCCATTGTTTATAATTGTCTCCGCCTTTCTTCTTGCGCCGATGAAGGCAGGGCTGACCTCTTGGCAATTCTACCGTCAGCGTTGTATTCGCATCTTACCGCCGTTTTTCATATTTATGATACTATACAGCACTTTACCCTTGCTGTGGGGGCAGATAGATGCCGAGACATCATTGAAAGATATATCGAGAATATTCTTGAACTTTCCTTCACAGGCCGGACATTTGTGGTTCATGTACCCTTTGATCAGCCTCTATTTATTTATACCCGTAATATCGCCATGGTTGAATAAAGCCACGGCGAAAGAAGAGCGTTTTTTCATCGGCTTGTTTCTGTTGTCGACCTGTATGCCCTATCTCAATCGTTGCTTCGGCGAGGTGTGGGGACAATGTTTTTGGAACGAATACCATATACTGTGGTACTTCTCCGGTTATTTAGGATACCTCGTACTGGCACATTATATACATGTCCATCTTACATGGAACCGTTCTAAACGTCTGGTTATCGGAATCGCCTCGATGGTCGTCGGTGCCTTGCTGACGATTTATTCCTTCTATGTCCAAGCGATACCCGGAGTAACTCTTGTCACACCTGAGATAGAGATCGGATGGGCTTTCTGTACGATTAACTGTGTGCTTCTTACGGCGGGTACGTTCCTCGCTTTTACTTGCATAGGCAATTCGAAATCTCCACGACTCATAACAGAGATGTCTAAACTCAGCTACGGTATGTACCTTATGCATATATTTTGGCTCGGATTGTGGGTAACGGTGTTTAAGCACGACTTAGCCTTGCCTACTGTCGCCGCCATACCATGCATTGCGGTAAGTACATTTATCTGCTGTTATGTGACGACAAAGATTATCTCATTAATACCGGGCAGTAAATGGATTATAGGATGAATATAGGATAGCTCTGTCATTTGGCGCGGTTACTTTGTAAACAAGATGATAAGATTACCTGTTATTTGGAAAAAATCGTATATTTACGATATTCAAATAAATCCCGGGTAATAATGATGACGAGAACAGTTTTTATACTTTTGATATCGAGCCTTTGTACGCTAAGTTATTGTACGCCGAGGACCGAGCCTGCTCAAACCGAGGTCTTAACTCCTGTGGATTCTATATCGAAGGATTCCGCTGTGATCATGGAGACTTTGCCTCCCCATATCGAAATAGAGAAAGAGCTGCTTTACGATAAGCATACTTTAGAAGATACTTACCTCTATAAAGATACGACACGGGAGTTCCAGTGGGAGAAAATGAAAGAAAGATTATCCTTATTGGAGTCGATCCAAAGGGAGCCGTCTCAATGGGCGATCTTGCAGAACTATAAAAACAGGAATGGAGAGGCTCCTCTTGTAAAAGTCTTCAAGAGAGATGCCTATAAGAGGGTTTCCGATACGCTTGGTGTAGAACGCTATCAATCCGTCCCGCTTTATTTGCTGACTGATACCGTGATTCCCGAGATCTATGGACGTGACGGTAGCTTGGTTCGTATCAAGGCGATGGATGAGGATTCTAAATTCGCTCGTATACAAACCGTGTATGATGGGGAGGAGGAGTGGTATGCTCCGAAGAAATATATCAAGCAAATAGGGGATACGGTAGTCTTCGATAAGGCGATCTTCGTGGATCGTCATAACCAGAATATCGCGACCTTGGAGCACGTCGGCTCGAAATGGTTGGTTCGTAGCATGAACCCTGCGACTACCGGACAGCATCGTCCTCCTTATGCGCAGGAAACCCCGTTGGGAATGTATGTTCTCCAAGAAAAAAAGTCTCGCATGATCTATTTGGTAGACGGTTCCAAGGAGACTGGCGGATTCGCTCCTTATGCCAACCGTTTTACGAATGGGGCGTATATCCATGGCGTACCGGTCAACGCTCCTCGTAAATCGTTGATCGAATATAGTCCTTCGTTGGGAACGACACCCCGGTCTCATATGTGTGTGAGAAACGCGACTTCGCATGCGCAATTTGTTTACGATTGGGCGCCTGTTAATGAGACGATTGTTTTTGTATTAGAATAAAAATCATAACTTTGCGGCGTTATTGTTTTTTAGTATGCGAAGGATTTTCTTGTATTTGTTTTTTATTGTCTTGTCTGTAGGTTCAATTTCAACCGGTGGCGTTTTGCGTGCCCTATCTCCGGAAACGGGATCAACGTCTGTGGCGGTTATGGGGCGCCAATTATATGAGGAGATGCGATTGGATCAATGGGTTTGTTTCGATGCGTTTATGCAGGGGCTTAGAGGTTCCGAGAAGATTGATCGGAAAAATAAGGATATCCTTACATTGATCGATTTCTCTAAACCTTCTACGGCGGAGCGTATGGTTGTATTGGATATACGGCAAAAGAGAATACTTTACACCTCTTTGGTTTCTCACGGTAAGAATAGCGGAGGGAATTATGCGACCTCTTTCTCGAACGAGAACGGTTCTCATAAAAGCTCTTTAGGATTTTATCTGACGGAAAATACGTACCAAGGTCGGAATGGCTATTCGCTTATCCTAAATGGATTGGAAAAAGGAATAAATGATTTGGCTAAGCAAAGGGCGATTGTAATTCATGGCGCCTCTTATTCCGATCCTTCTGTGGCAGCTTCCTCGGGTCGGTTAGGACGTAGCTTTGGTTGCCCTGCGTTGCCTGTATCTGTCAGTAAGCCAATTATTAATACGATAAAGAATGGAACCCTTTTATTTATTTACGCCAACGATAAGAACTATCTGACGCAAAGTTCCATTCTATCCACTCAACAAGAAAATGATATTTTTCATGAAAAAAGTTACCGAAAAGTTTTGTAGTTTAAAATAAAGGCGTACCTTTGCACCGCAATCAGAGATAAACACTATGAATTGCAAAACGGGGTGTAGCGCAGTCCGGTTAGCGCACCTGCTTTGGGAGCAGGGGGTCCCAAGTTCGAATCTTGGTACCCCGACTTAGAAAAAGGGAAATGGTTGGTATTCAACTGTTTCTCTTTTTTTGTGTCCTACCCTTAAATCTAAAGGATAGTCAACGATTGTAATCAAAACAATTGTTCGTATCTTCAAGTAAAAAAAATTCTTCTTACTATATACAAATATAATTACTATCTCATCTATTTCCTGATTATCGCTGTGGAATGTATAGACCACGGCGTGATCTGTATATTCCACGCCTTGATCTGTACAGACCACGTCGTGGTTTGTAGAATTATACAGTATGCGCATAAGAATTCATAGGCTATCGAGCAAGAATTCATATAGGAGTAGAGCGTTTTTTACTTAGGGAGAAGAGGAGACGCTCTTACGTGTCAAAGTGGGAATAGTGTCAAACAATTAGACAGCGTTGTCAAAATATTGGACAGTTCTAAAAGAATAGCTTTTTGTTATCTGATTGTTGTTTAGTTGTTTATGTGTTTTGGCACGTTCTTTGCTATTATTTAGGTAGAAAATAATAGAGCAATGAAACAAATATTACTTACAACAGTTCTTTCTCTCAGTTTCGCTACCGCGACGGTGGCCCAAGAGAAACTTTGGACTTTGGATGAATGTATGCGCTATGCCGTGGAAAACAGCCCATCGGTTAAAAAGCAAGTTTATACATCAGATACGTATAAGGCGGAACGGAATGCCGCCGTAGCTTCTTTTTTCCCGGCGGCATCGGCTAAGGTCGGAGCGCAATATAGTTTTGGCCGTTCGATCGACCCTGCGACCAATACCTATGAGAATACTTCTACGTTTAATAATAACTATGGCCTCGACGCTTCTATTCCTATTTTTACGGGCGGACAGCTGATCAATCAATGGTTGATGGCAAAATCCAATCGCCGTATGGGAGTTAATGACATACAGAAAGCGAAAGATGATTTAGCGATGAAAACCATGCAGGCTTATATGGATGTGGTGTATTATAAAGGAACGATTCGTATGGCGGCCGAGAAATTGGAGGAGAGTAACCGTACCTTATATAAGACTCGCCGGCAAGAAGAGCTGGGTTTGAAAGGGAAAGCGGATGTAGCTCAATTCGAGGCTCAAGTAGCGGCCGATGATTATACATTGACCCACCAGCAGAATCTTTTCAATACCGCCTTGCTTACTTTGAGGGAATGTATGAATTATCCATCTGATTTAGAACTGGAGGTGGATACTTTATTACCGGATATCAATTATGTCCCGGAAGTAGAGAATGTGGCGGAGATTTTCGCCTATGCGTCCGGGAATAACCCTACCGCCTTGCAAGCCGAGTATCAATTAACGCAAAGTAAATACCAATATCGTATTTATAAAGGAAAGTTGCTGCCGAGCATTTATTTGAATGCCGGAATCTCTACGAGTTATTTCGAGAACCTGAAGTCTGATAATGCCCCGGAAGGTTTCAAGGATCAGTTTAAAAATAACCGTGGTGAATATGTATCTTTTAGCCTTAGCTTTCCCTTGTTCGATGGTTTGAGCAGACTAACGAACGCTCGTCGTTACCGTAACAATATGCGGATCGCACGGGAGACAAGGACAGAGGTCTTTCGCCAGTTGCAGACAGCGGTAGAGCAATCGGTCTTGGATCGTGAGGGATACGCTAAAGAGGCCATACAGATGGATAAGAAGGTGAAATCGGATGAGTTGGCTTATCGTGTTACCCTACGGAAGTACGAGGAAGGCCTGATGAGCACGCTGGATGTACAGACAAGTGCGAATACGCTGTTGGAGTCCAAGGCCAATCTGCTTCAAAAGCGATTGATGTACTTATTGAAAAGCAAGCTGGTGGATTATTATAAGGGCAAGCCTCTTATCAATGAATAAGAATTGAGAACATAGAATTTAGATGATAATAAAAAATATAGAATACGATGGATATACAATTAGAGAAAAAGAAAGGTCTTCAGAAGAAGCATATTCCTTATGTAGCGGGTGGCGTGTTGTTCGTTATCTTGTTGGGATGGATTATCTTTGGTGATCATGCTTCTACGTTGAAAGTGGATGCGAGAGGGATTAGCATCGGTAATGTGACCCGTGAGCAATTCAATGACTTCTTTCGTATGGATGGTCAGGTGCAACCTATCACGGTCGTGCAGCTTAGCCCCGAGGAGGGCGGTATCGTACAGGAGAAAGTCGTGGAAGAGGGTGCCCAAGTGAAGAAAGGCGATATCATTGTTCGTCTGAGCAACTCAAATCTAGATTTGCAGATCTTGAACGCTGAGGCCGAGTTGGCGGAGAAGCAGAACTTCCTTCGTAATACGCAGGTTACCATGGAGCAGGATAAGCTGACCAATCAGATGGAGAAACTTCAATACGATATGGACATGAACCGGGCCCGCCGCTCGTTCAACCAACAAGAGCAGTTGTATAAAGAGAACTTGATCGCCAAGGAGGATTATCTGAAAGCGAAGGAGGACTTCGAGTTAGCCTCTCAAAAGCACGCCTTGATTACCGAGCGCTTGCGCCAAGACTCTATCTCCCGCACGATCCAGATGGATGAGATGGAGGCCAGCTTGGCGAACATGCGGAAGAATATCCTGTTGATCCGCGAACGTAAGGAAAACTTGAATGTCCGTTCCCAGATCGACGGTGAGTTGGGACTGTTGGATGTCGTATTGGGGCAAAGCATCAATCCCGGACAAAAGATCGGCCAGATTAACGACCTTTCCGATTATAAGATAGAGGCCATGATCGACGAGCATTATATAGACCGCGTGAAACCGGGCTTAAGCGCCGCTTTCGAGCGTCAAGGCTCGTCTTTCGACTTAACGGTGCGCAAAGTTTATCCCGAGGTTCGTGATGGTAAGTTCCGTACGGATTTCGTTTTCACGGGTGAGCGTCCGGATAATATCCGTAGTGGACAGACCTACTATATCAACTTGGAGCTGGGGCAACCTACCGAGAGTATCATTATCCCGAAGGGAACTTTCTTCCAGAGCACGGGCGGAAGCTGGATATTTGTTCTTGATCCGGATGGAAAGAAAGCTTACAGGCGTTCTATCAAGATCGGCCGTCAGAACCCGCAATATTATGAGGTTCTTGAAGGTCTGGAAGCCGGTGAGAAGGTGATTGTGTCCAGTTATGAGAGTTATAAGGATAATGAAGTGCTGGTGCTGGAATAAAATCGATATAATATGAAAAACATACTAATCGCCATTCGTTCCATTTTTAAGAAAGGGCGGCATAACGTGATGAAAATCGTATCGTTGGGAATCGGCTTAGCGGTAGGCTTGGTATTGATCGCTAAAGTCTATTTCGAACAATCGTATGATGATTTTTATCCGGATAGAGACCGGGTCTATCAAGTCTGGGCGAAATACCAGCAAAAAGGAGGGGAGTTGAAGGATTATCCGCAAACAAGCGGTGGCATCGCTCCAACTATGCAACAACAGATACCCGAGATCGAGACCGTCACCCGATACACGAGTTTTGGAGACTGGACCTTTACGATGACCGACACCAAGATGAAATACTCCGGTCGTTGTATCATAGCGGATAGTTGTTTCTTTGATATTCTTCCTCGTCCTATGTTGATCGGAAATGCGAAAGAGGTTCTTTCCACCCCGATGTACGTGTTGATATCAAGTCGTATAGCGAAAAATATCGGAGGCGATGTTATCGGGAAAAACTTCACGGTAGACAATTCGCCGGGACGTACTATGACTATTGGTGGCGTTTTTGAGGAAGTTCCGGAAAATTCTCATTCCCGTTACGATGTAATTGTTTCCATGGCTTCGGCGGGTCGGTTCATGTGGGAGGGTTCGCCTACTAATATGTTGGGAAACGATCGTTACATAAGCTATGTGAAGTTGCACAAGGGGGTGAATCCTTTAGCTTTGGAGGAACAGGTGCGTACGTTTGTGAATTCTTATTTCCCTCCGGAGGAACAGCAAAAGGTCGGGTTAAGCATTGATTTCTCATTTCATAAGCTAGATAATCTACACAAGGAGTTGCCGCAAGTCAAGCGAATGACGTGGATACTTTCCTTACTGGCCTTCGCTTTGATCTTTACGGCGGTGATGAACTATATCTTGATCGTGATATCCTCTATCGTAAATCGCTCGAAGGAGGTGGCTGTCCATAAATGTTATGGGGCAAGCGAGAATAATATTCATGGTATGATGTTTGGTGAGGCGTTGGTACATATAGTGCTTTCACTGATCTTGGCCTTATTGTTGATCCTTGCGTTTAGAGGTACGGTAGAGGAGTTGTTGGCGACTTCGTTAGATTCCTTGCTCTTGTCTAATGGTAGCTTGGTCTTGCTAGGGATATGTATCTTGGTGTTTTTCGTATCTGGTTTTATGCCGGGATCATTATACGCCCGGATTCCGGTGGCCTCCGCTTTCCGTAATTACCGGGAGAATAAGCGTATCTGGAAGAAAGCCTTGTTGCTTGTCCAGTTTGTTGCTACGGGCTTTTTGGTGACGATGCTTGTTTTCGTTGCCCGTCAATATACGTTTATGGTGAATGATCGTCCGGGATATGCCTATGAGAACCTTGCCTACTGCGGGTTAGCTGGCGTGGACTCTACCTCTCGTGCCAAGATTCTGGATGAGGTGATGCGGCTTCCGGGAGTCGCTGCGGCTACCACCGTTTATCAATTGCCTTTCGAGCATGCTTCCGGTAATAATATTCTTTTACCGGGCGGGACTCAAGAGCTTTTTAATATCGCCGATCTCTATTGGGTAGGCAACGGATATCTGGACATGATGGAGATTCCCGTGATCCAAGGCCGCTCGTTCACGGAGAATGTGACCAACTCGAGAGAGGTGATGGTAGACCGCCGTTTCGTGGAGAAGATGAAATTGGTAGCGGGCTGGACGGATGATGTTGTTGGGAAGGATATTTGCGTCACCGAGCATAGCAAATGGAATGAGGAGCCATTCACGATTTGCGGCGTGTATGAGAATATCCGTCTGGGAGGAATCTCGAACCAAGATATGCGGCCCTCCGTATTATTCTATGCGCATAAGCCCATGTACACCTTGCAGGTGAAGTTCCATGAGCTGACCAACGATAATATGGCTCGTTTACAGCAGAAGATATCCGAGACATTTCCGGATCGTGAACTGAGCGCTATCTCTTTCCGTTCCGAGATCATGGATCTATATAAGGACTCCCGCCAATTCCGTGATTCCGTGATGATCGGAGGTCTGGTCACGCTTCTTGTTACGTTGATAGGACTTATAGGCTATACGAATGATGAGGTGAGCCGTCGTCGTAAGGAGATCGCCGTCCGCCGGGTGAATGGGGCTACCTTATGGGATATATTGAGGTTGTTCATAAAGGATATCGGATATATCTGTATCTATGCGGTCATATTAGGCGGTGGCATAGCATACTTTGTCTTGCAAAAGTGGCAAGAGCAATTCACGGAGAAAGTACCTTTGTCATGGTACATATTCTTGGGTTGCGGCGTATGTGTCTTATTGATTATATATTCCGTGGTTTGTCTGGATGCCCGCAAGACGGCTAATGATAATCCGGTGAACTGCTTGAAATCTGAGTAATTGAAAATTTATAATTCATGAATAATTTATTGAACTTTAAGTCCTTTTTCAAGTTCCTCGGAAGGAATAAGGCTTATACGCTGATAGACGTGTTTGGTCTGTCTGTATCGTTGATGTTTGTGTTATTGATAGCGGTCTATACGGTACAGGAGATGTCTACAGATAAATTCCATACCAAGGCGGATCGTATCTATCTGGTCGGGAATGAAAATTGGATGGCCACCGGAGCCGCCATTCCTTATAAGATAAAGGAACGCTATCCGGAGGTAGAAAAAGTTTGTCCGGTAGTGGCGGGTAATTCGAGTGATATAGTTGTAGTTTCCGGTGATCGGAAACTGAAGGCAAACGTGATGTTCGCAGACTCTACGTTCTTCGATTTCTTTGATTTCCGGTTGCTACAAGGCACTCGTGAGCAAGCGTTGGCCGCCGGGAACTATGCGGTGGTCTCCTCTTCGTTCGCCCGTAAGATGTTCGGAACGGATGATCCGATGGGACGGAAGTTGGTGGTGGGCGATACCATATCGGCTACTATAAACGGGGTGGTGGAGGATTTACTTCATTCCTCTATTCCCGAAGCCGATGTGATCGTGCGTTGGGAGCAGGTTCGGTATTTGAACTGGTCGTTGGCTCCGGATCAATTGGGGAATGCCGGAAGTACATCGGCTTTTGTCTTGGTGCGTGAGGGTAGTGATTTCCCTTCTCGTGCGGAGGATATGGCCCATTGGTTCAAGGAATTTTATTGGCCGTATCAATATGGGACGGCAAAAGAGGTACGCATATTGCCGCTTAGTGAGCAGTATTTTGCGAAAGCCGCTTCTTACTCTTCTTTGCGAAAGGGAGATTGGCGTTTCGTGATCGTGCTGATGTCCGTAGGTCTTCTTATCTTGATTTTTGCGGTTATCAATTATATTAACTTGACGGTTGCCCAAGCGGGTTTCAGGGCGAAGGAGATGGCTACCCGGCGCCTTTTGGGATCTTCACGGGGTGAGTTATTCATGCGTTTGATGCTGGAGTCCACTTTACTTACGTTTATTTCTTTGATTATCGGGGTTCTCCTTGCGCTGGCGGTCGTGCCGTTTGTCAATGATTTATTGCAGACACGTGTCGATATGAATGTATTGGGTAGACCTGTCTGGCTATTGGCTCTGGTTTCATTAACGGTTGCCGTGGGAGTTTTATCCGGCTTACTGCCTGCTATCATTATTTCTTCTTCTAAACCGATCGAGGTGGTAAGGGGTACGTTCCGGGCTAAGACGAAAATGGTATTCAGTAAGTTCTTTATCGTATTCCAGAATGTGATCACGATCACGATGATCGCCGCCTCTATCACGATGGTTTGTCAGATCGTTCATATGATCAACGCTCCTGTCGGATATAAAACGAAGAATTTATTGGCTATGCGGTCGGTGGATGAAAGGCAGTTATCCGCTTTTGTCGGTGAGTTGAAAGGTTTGTCATGCGTAGATAGGGTCGGGAAGACTCAAGGATTGCCTTTATTCGGTAGTAATAATTGGACTGCTACTTATCAGGGGCAAAATATATCTTTTCAGCAATTCGTTATGGATAAGGAGTGTTACGATATGCTGGGATTGGAGATTTTGCGTGATAACCATTTAACGACAGAGGGCTGGTTCCTAAACGAGCAAGCGATGCGTGAGATGAACTTATCGGAGGATGCGGCCTCTTTTATGCTGGACAGGCAAGAAAGACCGATAGCGATAGCGGGTATCGTCCGGGATTTCTATTGCTTTGGAAATGTGACGACAGGGATGAACCCTGTCATGTTCCGTTTCTTGAAAGATAATGAAGATCCTTGGATGATCTTGATCGAGACACAAGGTGATCCTTTCGCCGCAAAGGAGGCTATCGGTAAAGTATATGAGAAAGTGACCGGACTTGAGTTTGAGGCTTACTTCATGGATGAGCGTTTACAAAACTCATTCGACTCGCAAATCCGTTTGGCAAAGATCGTAATCGTATTCTCGATAATCGCCATCCTTATTTCTTTGCTAGGCTTATTGGCGATGTCCACTTATTTTATCCAACAGCGTTCGCAGGAGGTATCCGTACGAAAGGTATTTGGTTCCAGCAATCGGGAGATATTGGTTAAGCTCGTATTCACGTTCTTGAATTATGTGCTGATCGCTTTCGTGATCGCCATACCTATTATTATGTACTTTATGAAAGATTGGCTGTCTGATTATTCATATCGTATTAGTTTAAGTCCGCTGATATTTATCGCTGCCGGCTTATTCTGCCTCGTGATCTCGTTTGTCTCTGTCTTTTTCCAGAGCTACCGGGCTGCCACGTCGAATCCGGTGGATAGCTTTAGGCATAGGCTTTAATTGTTAAGCATATCATAAAAGGTAATAACGCTTGTTTAAAAATAAGGGGGGAGTAAATACCGACTTTTGATACCTCCCCTTATTTATTCTTGTCTGTTTTTCTAGCCCTTCAGATCCCGAACAAGAACGGTAACGGCTTGCTGTCCTTGAAATCTTTGGCGGTGTTTCCGGCGTAAATCTCGCCGTTTGTGAGCGTTAGTTTCTTGATAGGTGTACCTGCCTTGAAGTCCAAGCTCTTGAAATCGACCCAAAAGATATCCGGGCTTAAAGTAGACTCGAAGTAATATACCTTATTCTTCTGGTCGGCTACCGTACGCCAGCGGGTAGAGGAGATATTCGGTTGATCCGGGGTCGTGATTCCCAGAGGTACCGATACGTTACGCATTACGCTGAATACCCCGGCTACCGCTTCCCGGAAATTACTTGTCTGCGGGATGGCGTGGATATAGAAAGAGGCACGCACGAAACGATCGGAAGCCCGGTTCGTACCCGGCAACATGACCAAGCCACCTATCTGTTGCCAGTAGTCGTTTAAGGTTAGTTGCTTATCGTATGTAGGGGAATTCGTCATGACTTGGCATTCCCGTCCCTCATGGATAACCAAGTTCCCATTTAGGTACTCGAAGATAGCGCTATTCCCTGATGCGTCCGAGATCGAGAGATGCAAGGTTGATTTCGCCCCGTTCGGAAGATCCGGATCGTCGATGCGGAAGACCTCCTTGCTTAACTCGGCAACCGCCTCATCTACCGTGGCGAAATTATCGAGTACATACTGCGTCCAGATGCTAAGCCCCATAACCGGGCGGTTATCGTCCGGTCGGAAATAAGATGACTCGGTGAGGAACAATAGGTTGGCTACAAGTCCCTTCTCGTTCATGCCGTCGCACGTACCGATATCATACCCGGCGGTCACCACGCTTCCGTATTTCGAGGTCCATTGGATGGTATTATCGGATATCGCTCCCCTTCTCTGTACGCCCCGGGGGAAGAGATACAGGTTGGATTGCGGGTCCTCTTTCCAATCCATGGTACGTCCGGTTACGACCATATCGTCCGGCCCGAGGTAAACGGCCCTTGTACACGCCTCGCTTCCCATAGGGTTCATGAACATGAACAAGCCGGCGAAAAGAGAGGCCAGTGTTAAATTCTTTGATTTCATAAGATCTATATTATTAGGATAATCTATTTATGAAACAAGTGGCTTTAAGGAATGTTTTAGAATGATATACGGGATACGGAGCCGTGTGAACAACCCCCATTTCGTTTTTAGGCTTTCAAAATTCGTTTTGTTCGTAAAGGAGTCTTATTTTTCAAGTTTTTAAAGAACTTCGCGTATCGATTAAATAAGAAACATATGAATTTAAATTCTATATCATGACAGCAAAACAAAAAATGTCACGCCGTAACTTCATACGGAGTTCGGTCGTTATGGGTGGCGCATGGATGGTGGCAGGTTCTATACCTGTAGAGAGTATCGCAGGCGAAGTGAGGCCGGAGATTGCGAAAAGCGAATCCTCTGCCGGAGTTTCGAAGGTATATATGTTGAAAGATATCACTCCTCAGAACATGATCCGTCTCTACGACGCCTTGGGACGGAAGGCCAAGGGGAAAGTGGCGGTGAAGCTCTCTACCGGAGAGCCGGGAGGCCATAACTTCCTGCAACCTACACTTATCAAAGACTTGGTAAAGAAAGTAAACGGTACGATCGTGGAATGTAACACGGCTTACGGAGGCGGACGCGCGGATACCGACAGCCATTTGAAAGCCGCCGCCGATCATGGCTTCACGGCCATCGCTAAGGTGGATATCATGGATGCCGACGGCGAGGTGGCTCTTCCGGTTCAAGGCGGTAAACACCTGAAAGAGGATTTCGTAGGCTCCCATTATCTGGATTATGATTTTACGGTCGTCCTTTCCCATTTCAAGGGACATGCCATGGGCGGTTTCGGGGGAGCGCTGAAAAATATCTCTATCGGTATAGCCTCATCCGCCGGAAAGGCTTGGATACATACGGCGGGTAAGACGAAAACCGACTTGTGGAACAACCTTCCCGAACAGGATCATTTCTTGGAATCAATGGCCGAGGCGGCTAAGGCCGTGACTACCCATTGTGGCGAAAATATACTTTATATCAGCGTAATGAATCGACTCTCCGTAGATTGCGATTGCGATTCGAACCCGGAAGAGCCGAAAATGGCGGATATCGGTATGCTAGCCTCACTCGATCCCGTGGCCTTGGATAAGGCTTGCGTAGATCTGGTTTACGCCTCGCCGGACCCTGGCCGTGTCCACTTGATCGAGCGCATGGAATCCCGCCATGGCATCCATATCGTCGAGCATGCGGAGGCGTTGGGTATGGGAAGCCAGCGGTATGATTTGGTCTCCTTGGACGATAAATAATATCGTAAATTAAAAACATTTAATAACTTCCTTTTTATCGGGCTTATTACCTCAAAGGCGTTATCTTTGCCCATGAATAAATAACAGTTTTGGGAGTACAAACTAAAAACGATTTGATTATGTTCTCAGGTATTGTAGAAGAAGCGGCTCAGGTAGTAGCCCTCCAATCCGATAAAGGAAACCTTCATCTGACGATGAAGTGCTCATTCGTGAATGAGCTGAAAATAGATCAGAGCGTGGCTCACAACGGCGTTTGCCTTACGGTGGTAAGCATGACGGAAGATACGTATACGGTTACCGCTATCAAGGAGACCTTGGAACGTTCGAACCTCGGGAACCTGAAAGTGGGCGATAAGGTGAACTTGGAGCGTAGCATGTTGATGAACGGCCGTCTGGACGGGCATATCGTACAGGGGCACGTGGACCAGACTGCCGTTTGTGCGGAGGTGAAGGAGGCGGACGGCAGCTGGTACTATACGTTCGAGTACGCTTTTGATAAGGAGATGGCCCGGCAGGGGTATATGACCGTGGAGAAAGGCTCCGTTTGCGTGAACGGCGTCAGTCTGACGGTATGCAACTCCCAGCAAAACAGTTTCCAAGTCGCTATCATCCCTTATACGCACGATAACACGAACTTTTGCCAGATCGAGAAAGGTACGGTAGTGAACCTAGAGTTCGATATTGTCGGGAAGTATATCAGCAAGATGATGCAGTTTAAATAAGGTTCGAAGAATTTCCTATCCATAAAAGGCTTTAGCGGTATCTGATGATCCCGGCTAGAGCCTTTTCTATCTACGGACAATCTTAATTCCGTGCGTGTACGATTAAAAACGTTTTAAGTAAATTTTCACTAACCAAAACTATCCTTGGTATGTTTATTGTTATATAATTATATGAGAAAAATAGACTAAACATATCAGATTATGGCCTATATCGATTATTACAAGATTTTGGGGGTGAACAAGGACGCTTCTCAGGATGATATCAAGAAAGCCTATAAGAAGTTGGCTCGGCAATATCACCCTGACTTGAATCCGAACGATCCCGACGCCCATCGTAAGTTTCAGGAGATCAATGAGGCGAACGAGGTGCTTAGCGATCCGGAAAAGCGTAAGAAATACGACCAGTACGGGGAGAATTGGAAACATGCGGATGAGTTCGAGGCTCAACGGAAGCAGTATGGCCAGCAAGGTGGCGGCTTTGGCGGTGGCTTCTCGAACGGCGGAGGTACGTATTGGTCCTCCTCCGGCGATGATGGAGAGTTCTCGGATTTCTTTGAGTCTATGTTTGGTTCCCGCCGGGGTGGCGGTGGCCGTTCTAATCATGGATTCCGTGGACAGGATTACACGGCCGAATTGCACTTATCCTTGATGGATGCGGCCAAGACACATAAGCAGGTGATCACCGTGAACGGCAAGAACCTGCGTATCACGGTTCCCGCCGGCGTAGCCAACGGGCAAACCATTAAGCTGAAAGGCCAAGGCGGGCCGGGCATGAATGGAGGACCTGCCGGTGATTTGTACATCACGTTCATTATTCCGGACGACAGCCGTTTCAAACGGGTGGGAGACGATCTGTACCTGACCGTCCCCTTGAACCTCTATACGGCGGTCTTGGGTGGCGAGCAGATTATCGATACCTTGGATAGCAAGGTGAAACTGAAAGTAAAACCGGGCACGCAAAACAATACGAAAGTCCGGTTGAAAGGTAAGGGATTCCCTGTTTACAAGAAGGAGGGGCAGTTTGGTGACTTGATTGTCACGTACTCGATCGAGGTGCCGACCAACTTGACGGAGAAACAGAAGGATTTGTTCCGGGAAATACAAAGTCTAAATTAAAAACAGGTGTATTATGCAAACAGATTTAGTTATTGTCAGTGAATACTGCCAGAAATGCCATATAGACCCTTCGTTCATCATTTTGCTGGAAGAGGGAGGTTTGATAGACATTAATATCACGGATGGAGAGAGGTATCTCTTCTCTTCCCAGCTCCGTGATCTGGAACAATACACACGTATGTATTACGACTTGTCTATTAACATCGAGGGAATCGAGGCCATTCATCATATGCTGGACCGGATGCGGAATTTGCAGGCGGAGATACAATCGTTGAGAAACCGTCTGCATTTATATGAACCATTCGGTTTTGATACGATCGAGAATTTCTAGTGTCAAATTGCTGCTTAACAAGGCTTCACTGCCCGATAGCGAAGGGTGTACGCAAACAAATTGAAAATATTTCTTGAAAATGTTTGGAAGTTTGGAATGTAATATATACCTTTGCACTCGCAATCAAGAAATGATAGCGACTATATCGCGGAGTGGAGCAGTGGTAGCTCGTTGGGCTCATAACCCAAAGGTCGTAAGTTCGAGTCTTGCCTCCGCAACTAAAAAGTCCTCAAGTCATTGACTTGAGGACTTTTTCTCTATTCAATCAAGCGATCGGGCGATGCGACCCCGATGGAAACGAATAATAAGCTATGCTTATTTCTTCCGTAAAGGCCCTTTGTTCTTCCAGAATCCCAATTTATAATAGATATAGGTGATTGTAAGCCCGATGCAAAGGCTGGCGCCGATGGCCCACCAGATACCGCTCCGTCCCCAGATAGAGCTAAACCAATAGGCGAGGGGAATGCGTATCAGCCAAAGACAAGTGATGCTTACTGCCATTGGGAACAGGGTATCGCCAGCTCCCCGTAATGCCCCGTTGAAGACGTTCAAGCCGCCGTGTACGATAAAGAATCCTCCCATGATCAATAAATATTCCTTGCCAATCCGGATCACCTCCGGGTCCTTGGTGAAAGCCAGCATCATCTTGTCCCCGAAGAAATAGATGGCCGTGAAGGTTGCTAGACCCAGCAATAGGTTGACAAGCATGGCGAATCGTACCCCGTCACGTACCCGGTCCAAGTGCCCAGCTCCGATGTTTTGCCCGCAGAAAGCAGCTAGCGCCCCAGAGAGGGTCAATACCGCTTGGATGATGATCGTGTCGATCTTTCCCGCTGCCCCGTAAGCGGTGAGCGTATCCGTGCCGAAACTGTTCACGATCCCCAGTAAGGCAATCAATCCTAGCGAGATGGCACATTGCTGTACGCTGGAGGGAAGCCCGATGCGGAGCCCTTCCTTGAACAGTCCCATATCGAACAATAAATCCTGTTTCTTGATAGAGAGCAGGGGATGGGTGTTGTTCACGTAGCCTAGGGCCACGCACATGCCGATCCCTTGGGCGATCACCGTAGCCCGTGCCGCCCCTTCGATCCCCCATTTGAAAACGACAATGAAGAGTAAATCCAAGGCTATATTCAAAATCGTGGTAAGCAGGATAAACAGCATGGGGCGCACGGACTCCCCGACACCCCGCAATATGGAGATAATGCTATTGAAAGTGACAAACAAGAACGTACCCCCTACATAAATCCTAAAATAAGCGACCGCCTGCGGGATCACGTCCTCCGGTGTGTTCGTCAGCCTGAACATCGGCTCGGCAAAAATAATTCCCGCTATGGACAGCAATACCCCTGCGACCAACATGAAGATAAAGAAAGAGGAGAAGGCCTTCTGCACCTTATCGAACTCCTTCGCCCCGAAAAACTGTGAGATCACCACCGACGTACCGCTCCCGATACCGATCACCAGCGAGATAATAAAGTAATAGATGAAGAAGGAAGCCGATACCGCCGCCAGCGACTCTTTCCCCAGAAACTGCCCGACGATGACGCTGTCGGTCACGTTATAGAGTTGTTGCAGCAGATTGCCGATCAGCAAAGGGAAAGCGAAACGCAGGATCACCTTCCATACCGCCCCACTCGTCAAATCCCTATTTCCTGTATTAATTCTCAATTCTCAATTCTCAATTTTCAATTCCCTATAGGTCTTTCAGCAGGATATTGTCGTTTGCCTTTATCATATCCTCACGTGTCTTCAGCAGGGCTTTCCATTCCTTGCTGAAAAGCTTGCTCGTGTCAATCTTAAAGTTCTCGGAGCCATACTCGTCCATGCGGGTCAGCAGGTAGCTGACCGTGATCTTATTGACATCGATCGCCGGCTGGTAGTATGCCACACGGTCGTCATTCCCGTAGTTCACCTCGATGATGATGTTCAACTCCGTGAGCAGGTATAAGATCTGTGTCGTTATGCGGATAGGGATGCGGTAAGCGTCGGATAGCTCGTCGGCCGTATAGGGTTTCTCGCCTTTCACGAACCGTTTGACGATCAGCGAGGCGATCAGCAAGGTCAAGAAATCCTTGTACCGGCGGCTGATACTTTTGCTGTCCCTCTCAAAGCTGAATTTCTTCACGTTCTGGGAGGCGTACGACAGCTCTGCGCCAAACAAGCAAATCAACCAAGAAAGCTGCAACCAAAGCAACAACAAAGGCAGTGCGGCAAAACTACCGTAAATAGCGTTGTACTTGCTCACCCAAATCTGCCCACTGATATAAATAAATTGGAACAACTGGAAGGCGCAACCAGCGATAAAGCCTGCCACCAACCCGTTCACGAACCTTACTTTCGTATTCGGCAGGGAGACGTACAGCCCCGTGAAAGCCAATGTCGTGATAATATAAGGCGCTATATGCAAGAACAGCTCTACGAGTGGCGTAAAAAACAAGTATTGCCCCAAGAACGAGTTCTGCAAGGTAGACATGAAGATGGACAAACCGCTGGATGCCGTCATCAGCACCGGCAGCACGAGGAATAAGGCCAGATAATCGGATATCTTCCGGTACCACGGACGGGATTTCTGGATCTGCCAGATGTCGTTGAACGTATCCTCCACGGACGAGATCAAGTTGATCACCGTATAAAACAATAAAATCAAACCGACCCCGATGATCACTCCCCCCTGCGCCTGCGCCAGATAGCTCTCCACGAACTCGAACGCCTTGTTCAGCTCCATCTCGTGCCCGGGGAAATAATCGAACAACTCCTGCCGTACCGTCCCTTGGAAACCGAAGCCCTTAGCTATACCTAATAATACGGCCAGCAAAGGTACGATAGATAACAAGGTGCTGTAGGTAAGCGCCGACGCCTTGGTTTGCAGGTTCTCGCTCTGGAAACCCCGCACGGCGAGTATGACCGTCTTGATGATATTGATATAAATCTCCTTCAGCCCACTAACTTCATTCTCGGTAATCCGCCAAATGTCGTAGGTAACGAAACGGATGGTTCGTGCTAATAATGCGCTGATCCGTTCTCCAATAGGTTTCTTTTCTTCCCGTGGCTTGTTTTTGGGCATATCGGCACATGATTTAATTGGCAAATAAAAAAAGCAGTCTGCCTATAAGCCGGGTCCTGTACCTCTTTGGAAAGAGGCGCCTGCCATTTATCTTGTCTTACCGTCGCCGGTAAGCTTTAGCGGTCTACCCCCCGGCATCGGACGAGCCATCCTACATGCGCCGGTATACATGACCTTACAACCCATAAGACGTACGGCATCCCGTATCGCTACGGGACCCGGTGAGCTCTTACCTCACCTTTTCACCCTTACCGGACGAGTCCGGCGGTTATTCTCTGTTACGTTACTCTACCCTCACGGACAGCTTCCCGTTAAGAAGTATGGTGCTCTGTGTTGCCCGGACTTTCCTCACACCCGAAGGTGAGCGACAGACCGGCAGACTGCGATAGGACAAAGATAGGTATTTTAGTTGACAGTTGACGGTCGGCGGTTGACAATTATTTTGGAGACGCATCGGAGAGATAGGATAACATTTTCTTTTTCAGCCGTAAACATATTCTGTCTCCTAGGTGTTTTTTTATACGAACAGGGATTCTAGATTGCCAGTAACCGACTGTCATTTATCAATTGTCGACTGTCAGTTATCGCATGTCAACTGTCAATTCGTCTGCTGTTTAATTGTTAAAAAGGTACTTTGCAATACACAGTACTGTTAAGTGCGGTTAAGCCTCTGTGATGCCTCGTTAAAAGTGATAAAAAATACGATGGAAATGGAATATCCGCACAATTTTTGAGTTTTCTTTGCCGTAAAGAAACTGTTAAATTTAAGTGTTTAATTAAATAAGAAAAGTATGAAAAATATCTGGAAGAATGTGCTTGGTGTTGCTCTGATAGCAGCCATTAGTTCTGGTGCCGCGATCGGAACGAGTACTTACCTGATGAATAAGAATCAACGTCCGGCGGAGTTGGCCTCCGGAGTTGAGAATACCTTCAAGCAACCGTACCGATTGACGAATTATGGAACCGTGGCCGCCGAGAATATCGATTTCACTACGGCCGCCGAGAGCGCCATCCACGGGGTTGTCCATATCAAGGCCACGGCTAATGCGCAAGCCTCTAACGGGGACGGCGGTCAGCAGTATATGGACCCGTTCGAGTATTTCTTCGGCTTCGGTGGCCGTGGAGGGTTCCAACGTCCGCAACAGCAACCTCGTGTGGGCGCCGGCTCGGGTGTCATTATCTCTACGGATGGTTATATCATCACGAACAACCACGTGATCGACGGAGCAGATGAGCTGGAGGTTACCTTGAACGATAACCGGAAATTCCCGGCAAAGATTATAGGGGCTGATCCGACAACAGATATCGCCTTGATCAAGATCGAGGCAACCGACTTACCTACGATCCCCTTTGGTGATTCTGAGAAGTTGAAAGTAGGTGAGTGGGTGTTGGCGGTAGGTAACCCGTTTAACTTGACCTCTACCGTTACGGCAGGTATCGTGAGCGCTAAGAGCCGTGGTAACATCGGCGCCGGTGGCAAGGATCGTAGCAAGATCGAGTCGTTTATACAGACAGACGCCGCCGTGAACCCGGGTAACAGTGGTGGGGCGCTAGTGAACACGAAAGGCGAGTTAGTCGGAATCAATACCGCTATCTACTCCGAGACCGGTAACTTCGCCGGATACTCTTTCGCCGTGCCTATCAGCATCGCCGGTAAGGTGGCTAACGACTTGAAGCAATTTGGAACCGTGCAGCGTGCTGTATTAGGCGTATTGATACAAGACCCGCAATACGTGCCCGACGCTGAGAAAGAGAAAGTGAAAGTATTCGAGGGCGCTTACGTAGGTGGTTTCGCCGAGCGCAGCTCCGCTAAGGAAGCCGGAATCGAGAAGGGTGACGTGATTGTAGCTGTGAACGGCGTGAAGATCAAATCGTCTAGCGCTTTGCAAGAGCAGATCAGCAAATACCGTCCGGGCGACAAGGTAGAGTTGACGATCAACCGCAACGGTAGCACGAAGAAATTCACGGTAGAACTCCGTAATGCGCAAGGTAGCACCAAGGTCGTGAAGGGTGGCGACAGCGCAGAGGTTATGGGCGCAGCGTTCAAGGCTTTGAACGACGAGCAGAAACGTAAGTTAGGTGTAAGTTATGGTATCGAGGTCACCGGTCTGACCAGCGGCAAACTGAAAGACGCCGGTATAAAGAAAGGCTTCATTATCATGATTGTAAACAACCAGAAGATCTCTGCTCCGGAAGACTTGGAAAAGATTGTGGAAAGCATACTTCAAGGACGTACGGAAGATCAAGGCCTCTTCATTAAAGGCTTCTACCCGAACGGACGTACGAAGTACTATGCGATAGATCTTGCCGAATAAGATAAACAAGGACTGTAGTCTTATAGGTGTGAAAAGATTGTTAAAGGTTTTTAATTGGCTGGATGTGGGGTGCATCCAGCCAATTCTTTCAACAAAAATGGTTATCTTTGCACCCCGTATTCTCAATTAAACAAATTGAATGAGACAATTAAAGATCACAAAGTCCATTACCAACCGCGAAAGCGCTTCGCTGGATAAATATCTTCAAGAGATTGGTCGAGAAGATCTTATCACGGTAGAAGAGGAAGTGGAATTGGCACAGGCTATCAAAAGAGGAGACCGTAGGGCGTTAGAGAAATTGACCCGTGCGAATCTCCGTTTCGTCGTTTCTGTGGCTAAGCAATATCAGAACCAAGGTTTGAGTTTGCCCGACCTTATTAATGAGGGTAACTTAGGCTTGATCAAGGCTGCCGAGAAATTCGATGAGACGAGAGGTTTCAAGTTTATTTCCTATGCTGTATGGTGGATTCGCCAATCTATTCTGCAAGCTTTGGCAGAGCAGTCAAGAATCGTGCGTCTTCCGTTGAACCAAGTAGGCTCGCTGAACAAGATCAGCAAGGCCTTCTCCAAGTTCGAGCAGGAAAACGAGCGCAGACCGTCTCCAGAGGAACTTGCTGATGAGTTGGATATCCCGGTGGATAAGATTTCCGATACCTTGAAGGTGTCCGGACGTCATATTTCCGTGGATGCCCCGTTCGTGGAAGGCGAAGACAACAGCCTTTTGGATGTGCTTGTGAACGATGACGCTCCTATTGCGGACCGGTCGTTAATGAACGAGTCATTGGCTAAGGAAATTGATAGAGCGCTTGCTACACTGACCGAAAGAGAATGTGAGATAATCAAGATGTTTTTCGGTATTGGCTGTCAGGAAATGACATTGGAAGAGATTGGCGACAAATTTGGCCTCACTAGAGAGCGTGTCCGCCAGATCAAGGAAAAAGCAATCAGAAGATTAAGACAAGGAACTCGTAGCAAGCTTCTAAAATCGTATTTAGGCTAATTTAAGGAATTATTGAGTTGGCGAAGGCTCCGGTCCGAAAAGGATTGGGAGCCTTTATTTTTTTTCTTAACTTTGCCACTGGAATATAATACCATAAAAACTATATAAATGACTACAAGACGTAATTTCCTGAAAACAGGATCTATTTCCTTGGCCGGCCTGTTGGTTGGCGAGAAGGTATACTCCGCCGTGAGTACGCCCGACAATAAAAAGAGTTTTAGCACGATCGCCTCTAAGGTGACCGGCGATTACGCCAGCAAGCGCCCGGCTCCCGAGGCCCGTAAGTTTACCTCCAAGGCGGTAGAGGAGCAACTGAAGGCTTCCAAGGCCCGTATCAAGGACCCGAAGCTGGCTTGGATGTTCGAGAACTGCTACCCGAATACCTTGGAC
The DNA here is from genome assembly GCF_002257605.1 of Parabacteroides sp. CT06. Taxonomy (GTDB): domain Bacteria; phylum Bacteroidota; class Bacteroidia; order Bacteroidales; family Tannerellaceae; genus Parabacteroides; species Parabacteroides distasonis. The sequence goes on from NZ_CP022754.1 coordinate 1,210,780, forward strand.
ACGACCTGTGAGTTCAAGATGGTAGACGGCAAGCCGGATACGTTCGTGATCACCGGAGATATTCACGCCATGTGGTTGCGTGACTCCTCGGCGCAGGTTTACCCCTTCGTCACCTTGGCGAAGAAGGATAAGGACTTGCGGCAAATGCTGGTCGGAGCTATCAATCGCCAGACCGCCTGCATCCTGATCGATCCCTACGCTAACGGCTTCAACGAAGGCCCTACCGGGAGCGAGTGGGAGAGCGACCGCACGGAGATGAAGAAAGAGCTTCACGAGCGTAAATGGGAGATCGACTCGCTTTGCTACCCGATCCGCTTGGCGTATCATTATTGGAAAGAGATTGGCGATACCTCCGTATTCGACAGCAAATGGGAGCAGGCAATGGAGGCCGTTTACCGTACCTTCCGTGAGCAACAGCGCAAGGATAGCCTCGGGCCGTACCGTTTCTCCCGTGTGACGGACCGCCAAGGCGATACCCTCTTGAACGATGGTTGGGGTAGCCCAGTGAACCCGGTGGGCCTAATCGTCTCTTCTTTCCGTCCTTCCGACGACGCTACGCTGTTCGGCTTCTTGGTACCATCGAACTTGTTCGCTATCACCTCGCTTCGTCAGGTGGCTGAGATTCTTCGTGTCGTAAGAAATAACACGGACTTGGCCGGCCGTTGCGAGGCGTTGGCGGGTGAGGTAGAGGAGGCCGTGAAGAAATACGCTATCGTGGAGCATCCGGAATTCGGTAAGGTATACGCCTTCGAGGTGGATGGTTATGGTGGACAGGTATTCATGGACGACGCTAACGTACCGAGTTTGCTGGCTTTGCCGTTCTTGGGTTGCGTGGACGTGAACGACCCGGTTTACCAGAATACCCGCCGCTTGGTGCTGAGTCCTTCCAATCCTTACTTCTTCAAGGGAAAGGCCGGCGAGGGCATCGGCGGTCCGCATATCGGTTTCAACTATATCTGGCCGATGAGCTTGATCATGCGTGCTACGACTTCCAACGACGAGAAGGAGATCCGGTATTGCATAGAGACGCTTCGTGATACGGACGGAGGCACGGGCTTCATGCACGAGTCTTTCCATAAGGACAATCCTTCCGATTACACCCGCTCGTGGTTCGCTTGGACGAATACTCTGTTTGGCGAGTTGATCGTGAAGCTGCAATCCGAAGGCAAGCTGAAAGACCTCCTCGGCTAATACCACCAAGGTTAATATCACCAATTGTAGAGACGGGACATGCCCTGTCTCTACAAGTCTGTAGCTGAGTGTATTTAGGCAAAATCAATCAAAACAACATAAATCTAAGCGGAATACATGAAAACAAATAAACTATTCATTCTGACAGGTCTGGCGGCGATAGCCTCCACCTCCTGTAGCCAAAAAGAGAATACGTCCGGGCAGCCCGCCAAGCCCATGAATATCCTTTATATCATGACGGACGATCACTCCTTCCAAACCATCAGTGCCTACGACAAGCGATACATCCAAACCCCCAACATCGACCGCATCGCAAACGAGGGCGTACGTTTCACCAATAGCTTCGTAGCCAACTCCATCAGTGGCCCCAGCCGTGCCTGCATGCTGACCGGCAAGCACAGCCACAAGAACGGCTTCATCGATAACGCCCATACCTTCGACGGCTCGCAGCAGACCTTCCCGAAGCTATTGCGTAAAGCTGGCTACCAAACCGCCATGATCGGTAAATGGCACCTCACCTCCGATCCCACCGGTTTCGATTACTGGAACATCCTCGTAGGCCAAGGCGATTACTATAACCCCATCTTCATCGATAACGGCGAGAAGCGTCAGATCGAAGGGTACGCCACGAACATCACGACCGATCTGGCTCTTGATTGGCTGGACAATAAACGAGACAAGAGCAAGCCTTTCTGCCTCCTGCTGCACCATAAGGCCCCGCACCGTACTTGGATGCCCGATACCTGCGACCTGCGTCTTTACGATGATGTGACCTTCCCGCTGCCCGAGAACTTCTACGACGATTACGCCGGCCGCATCGCCGCCTCGGAGCAGGAGATGAGCATCATCAAGGATATGGATATCGTATACGACTTGAAAATGGCCGATAAGGAGAACGAGATCCATTCCTCCAACGCCGATCTGGAGAAGTACGGCCGTGAGCTTTATAACCGCATGAATCCGGACCAGAAAGCCGCTTGGGACGCCTATTACGATCCGATCATCCAAGACTTCAAGGCGAAGAAACGCACGGGTAAGGAGCTGGCCGAGTGGAAATACCAGCGTTATATGCACGATTACCTTCGGGTGATCCATTCCGTGGATCGGAACATCGGTATCGTGCTCGATTATCTGGAGAAGAACGATTTGCTGGATAACACGTTGATCGTCTACACCTCCGACCAAGGCTTCTACATGGGCGAGCATGGCTGGTTCGACAAGCGCTTCATGTATGAGGAATCCTTCCGCACCCCGTTGCTGATGCGTCTGCCGGGTGGCAAGAAGGGTGATATCCCGCAGCTCGTGCAGAATATTGATTACGCCCCCACTTTTTTGGAACTGGCCGGAGCCCCCATCCCAGCCGACATCCAAGGCGAGTCCTTGCTTCCCTTGCTGAAAGGCGAGCGGCCGGAGAACTGGCGTAACTCCCTTTACTATCATTACTACGAGTATCCCGCCGAGCATTCCGTGAAGCGTCATTACGGCGTACGTGACGATCGTTATAAATTGATCCATTTCTACAACGACATCGACGTATGGGAGCTTTACGACCTCCAAGAAGATCCCCACGAGATGAATAACCTTTACGGTAAGCCCAGTTACGAGGCAGTGATGAAACGCATGCGAGACGAGCTTTATAAGCTGCAAAAACAATATGATGATCCTGTGGGAATACGCTTCAATGTGTCGGACTGATGAGAGCGGACATTCGTGTTCTGTTATCAGATTTTTTAATTAGTTGTGGATTAAGGTGCATAAAGGACTTGGAACTTGGGGGATGAGAAGTTGAGTCTTTGCGCTTGATGACTTAGCTCTTTGCGTTCTTTGATTTAAGTCATTGGCTTGAAGGAATTAAGTCTATCGTATGGCTCTTCTTTGCTTATGCGTGTATCGAATTAAAAAATGACTATAGGCAGGTTTCAAGTTTCAAGGTTTCATGAAACCTTTTTCTTCACACACACGATACGTACATTATATAGGTTTCAAATAAATCCCTTTATGTTTGTTATGCGGGATGGATAGCCTCGAAGAACTTGCGTAGCCACGACATGATGTTTTTACCCGAGGCGGACGGAGCGATCATGAGGAACTGTATTATATGTACTTGTGCGTGTGTGAGGAAAAGGGGTTCGTGAAACCTTGAAACTTGAAACCTATTTCCATGCCCATCCAGATATTGTCAACATCAGTACAGATAAATATATGTGCCTTTATCGTGTGCGTACATTAAACGTAAGGATTGTTGAGCCATGAGAAAAAACTTGAAAAATAATGCCGAAAATGTTTGGAGGTTATGTTTTATAGCGTTACTTTTGCACCCGCATTCGAGAGAGAACGGCGATACCGAAATAATGAAACAAATTTTTCTTGAAAAAAGTTCTGAAATAATTTGGAAGTTTAAAAGAAAAACACTTATCTTTGCATCCACGTTCGCAAAACGAAAGCGACAGAAGAGTTCTTTGATAGATTTACATAATTCAACAAGTAGTACAAGTATTGGAGAAGAGATTCTCCGGATTAATACCGTCAAAAGAAGTATGACTTTGGACTACGATAAACGGATTCCGGAGCGAGGATATGATAAAACAATTTAAACAACGAAGAGTTTGATCCTGGCTCAGGATGAACGCTAGCGACAGGCTTAACACATGCAAGTCGAGGGGCAGCGGGGGTAGCAATACCCGCCGGCGACCGGCGCACGGGTGAGTAACGCGTATGCAACTTACCTATCAGAGGGGGATAACCCGGCGAAAGTCGGACTAATACCGCATGAAGCAGGGATCCCGCATGGGAATATTTGCTAAAGATTCATCGCTGATAGATAGGCATGCGTTCCATTAGGCAGTTGGCGGGGTAACGGCCCACCAAACCGACGATGGATAGGGGTTCTGAGAGGAAGGTCCCCCACATTGGTACTGAGACACGGACCAAACTCCTACGGGAGGCAGCAGTGAGGAATATTGGTCAATGGCCGAGAGGCTGAACCAGCCAAGTCGCGTGAGGGATGAAGGTTCTATGGATCGTAAACCTCTTTTATAAGGGAATAAAGTGCGGGACGTGTCCCGTTTTGTATGTACCTTATGAATAAGGATCGGCTAACTCCGTGCCAGCAGCCGCGGTAATACGGAGGATCCGAGCGTTATCCGGATTTATTGGGTTTAAAGGGTGCGTAGGCGGCCTTTTAAGTCAGCGGTGAAAGTCTGTGGCTCAACCATAGAATTGCCGTTGAAACTGGGGGGCTTGAGTATGTTTGAGGCAGGCGGAATGCGTGGTGTAGCGGTGAAATGCATAGATATCACGCAGAACCCCGATTGCGAAGGCAGCCTGCCAAGCCATGACTGACGCTGATGCACGAAAGCGTGGGGATCAAACAGGATTAGATACCCTGGTAGTCCACGCAGTAAACGATGATCACTAGCTGTTTGCGATACACTGTAAGCGGCACAGCGAAAGCGTTAAGTGATCCACCTGGGGAGTACGCCGGCAACGGTGAAACTCAAAGGAATTGACGGGGGCCCGCACAAGCGGAGGAACATGTGGTTTAATTCGATGATACGCGAGGAACCTTACCCGGGTTTGAACGCATTCGGACCGAGGTGGAAACACCTTTTCTAGCAATAGCCGTTTGCGAGGTGCTGCATGGTTGTCGTCAGCTCGTGCCGTGAGGTGTCGGCTTAAGTGCCATAACGAGCGCAACCCTTGCCACTAGTTACTAACAGGTAAAGCTGAGGACTCTGGTGGGACTGCCAGCGTAAGCTGCGAGGAAGGCGGGGATGACGTCAAATCAGCACGGCCCTTACATCCGGGGCGACACACGTGTTACAATGGCGTGGACAAAGGGAAGCCACCTGGCGACAGGGAGCGAATCCCCAAACCACGTCTCAGTTCGGATCGGAGTCTGCAACCCGACTCCGTGAAGCTGGATTCGCTAGTAATCGCGCATCAGCCATGGCGCGGTGAATACGTTCCCGGGCCTTGTACACACCGCCCGTCAAGCCATGGGAGCCGGGGGTACCTGAAGTCCGTAACCGCGAGGATCGGCCTAGGGTAAAACTGGTGACTGGGGCTAAGTCGTAACAAGGTAGCCGTACCGGAAGGTGCGGCTGGAACACCTCCTTTCTGGAGCTTCAGGATTCCGTACCGAGGTCATACGAGGTATTGATCCCCTTGTGCTGCTGTTGAGATTATGTTTATTATATAGATCAATGACCGGAAGGCCGGTCGGAGAGAAAAAGATGACGCTGGGACGTAAGTCTTGGCAAAGTTGACAGTCCTATAGCTCAGTTGGTTAGAGCGCTACACTGATAATGTAGAGGTCGGCAGTTCAACTCTGCCTGGGACTACTCCGAATGAGGGGGATTAGCTCAGCTGGCTAGAGCATCTGCTTTGCACGCAGAGGGTCAACGGTTCGAATCCGTTATTCTCCACACATCCCGCGAGGGAAAGAGGATCTTTGACATGTTGGACATCAAAAAGAAGAAACAAGTAGAGCGAGCTTAAGATATATCAACCCGTGCGTCAAGTGCGAGGTGAGAGAAAGTAAGCAAGGGCAGACGGTGGATGCCTTGGCTCTCGGAGGCGACGAAGGACGTGATAAGCTGCGAAAAGCCCGGGGGAGGCGCAAATAGCCGTTGATCCCGGGATATCCGAATGGGGCAACCCGGCAGGCTGAAGGCCTGTCATCCCGAAAGGGAGGCGAACGTGGGGAACTGAAACATCTAAGTACCCATAGGAGGAGAAAATAAACAATGATTCCGTAAGTAGTGGCGAGCGAACACGGAAGAGCCCAAACCCATGTCGTCTAGGCGACACGGGGGTTGTAGGACCACGACGTGGCAAGAAGGAAGGGAAATGGAACGCCTTGGAAAAGTCGGCCATAGACGGTGAAAGCCCGGTACATGACTCCCTTACGAAGCCTAGTGGTATCCTGAGTAGCGCGGGGCACGAGAAATCTTGCGTGAAGCAGCGGGGCCCATCCCGTAAGGCTAAATACTCCCGAGAGACCGATAGCGAACCAGTACCGTGAGGGAAAGGTGAAAAGAACCCCGAGCAGGGGAGTGAAATAGACCCTGAACCCGTCTGCCTACAAGCGGTCGGAGCGTCGTAATGACGTGACGGCGTGCCTTTTGCATAATGAACCTACGAGTTACCTTCCCCGGCAAGGTTAAGTACCTAAGGTACGGAGCCGAAGCGAAAGCGAGTCTGAACAGGGCGCCAAGTCGGGGGGGGTAGACGCGAAACCGAGTGATCTACCCTTGGCCAGGTTGAAGGTTGGGTAACACCAACTGGAGGACCGGATGGGTAAGCGTTGAAAAGCTTTCCAATGAGCTGAGGGTAGGGGTGAAAGGCTAATCAAACTCGGAGATAGCTCGTACTCCCCGAAATGCATTTAGGTGCAGCCTCTTTATAGTATATCGTGAGGTAGAGCGACTGATTGGATGCGAGGGCTTCACCGCCTATCAAGTCCAGATAAACTCCGAATGCGCGATATATATTTACAGGGAGTGAGGGCGCGGGTGCTAAGGTCCGT